>CBDUZO010000086.1:0-18000 GCA_965371725.1 uncultured Phycisphaerales bacterium | reverse complement strand
CCATTCGGCCAAGACGGAGAAGGTGACTTGATACAGTTATTTCATTGCGGGTCCTAACTTAAGTGTAGCGGTGCACTACGTCGTTTGAACTGGGACGGGCGAAACGGCGGGGGTAGCGGCGGCCAGTTCGGGGACCATCCAGGTACACGTGTCGAAACCCCCGGTACGGCGCTTGATCTCTCTGGCGGGCACACCGACGACGGTTGACATCGGCGCGACATCTTGAATCACCACAGCCCCCGCACCGATCACGGCTTCATACCCGACGCGCACGTGTTGGATGACGGTCGCACCGATTCCCACAAAAGCACCGGACTCGACGGTCACTCTCCCAGCCAGCCTCGCGCCGGGACAAATGTGCGTGGCTGTCCCGATCAGTGATTCATGATCGATGATGCACGCCGTGTTGAGGATCACACTATCGCCGATCTGGGTATGCGCACAGACGAGCGCGCCGGCTGCAATGACGGTGTTTCGACCCAACGAGGCATTCCGCGCGATGTTGGCCGATGGGTGGATGGCGTTGATCAGGTCGAGCCCGAGTGCGTCGAGCTGATCCGCGAACGCGCGCCGCGTACCGTTGTCGCCGATCGCCACGATGGCGGCTTCGACGTTGTGGCGGCTGCGGACCCGTGCCAGGTCTGCCGGTCGACCGAGCACGCGAACGCCGTCGATGCGTCGGCCGGTCAGATCGGGGTTCGAGTCCATGAACCCGACCACGGTGCAGTTGTCGGCGTTTCTGAGGATGTCCAGTACAACGCGTCCGTGCCCCCCACCCCCGAGGATGAGGCATCTCGGCTTTCCGTCGCGTCTTGTGGGTAGGCGAAGGGCCATGGGTGTCGTGGTTCCGGACGGGTAGCGGTCCGCACCGCGCGGACACAATCCCACCTGTTTATCGGTCCGCCACGTTGTTGCCTGAACCCGATCGCGGCGGAAGCGCGTGGGCGGCCCACCGGCGGTGGCGGCGTACGGGGCCTGGATGTCTGCGGATCAGACAACCGGGGCCTGGCGCGCCGAGCCGATAGTAATGTAACTCGTCTGCCGATTGACGAGCCAAGCGTGTCGGCGTATGCTCTCGCGCGGCCGATCAGTGGATGGGCGAATCGGCATAACCTATTTGATAACAAGACGTTACAGATGCACACCTCCTCCACGGATGGCCATCGCAATCGCCTTTTCACGCCCCCGTTCGTGATCGCGGTCGTTCTTCTCGGGCTCGCCGCGGTGCTGGCGGGGCCCGTGTCGTGGATGCTGGATTTCAGGCAGGTCAAAGCCGCGTTACCGCTCAAGGCTGCTTTCGGCATGCTCCCCACCGAGACGCTGCGCCCCTACGAAGTGGTCCAGCGGGAGGTCATTCCGCCGACGGTCGTCGAGGCGTTGGGCACGAGCCAGTATCTGAGCTGGGTGCTCAAGGACACGAGCCTTCCGCCCAACGATCCTCTGCACGCCGCCCGGTTGTTGGTCACCTACTACTCCGGCGGGAATGCGCTGGTGCCCCATACGCCCGACGTCTGCTATCTGGGCGCCGGCTACGAACCCGCTCAACCGCACGAGAACATGGAGATCGCGCTGCCGGTGGTTGGGACGATCCCGATCCGCGTCTGCTCGTTCCGCCGGACAACGGTCTTCGATCGGAAGGTCGCGTCGGTCGTGTACACGTTCTACTGCAACGGGCAGTTCACAGCCACTCGGTCCGGCGTGCGGTTGCTGACGCACGACCCGAGGGACACGTATGCCTTCTTCAGCAAGGTGGAGGCGACCTTCCCGGCGGCGACGCGTGAGCGGAGCATCGAGGGCGCGAAGAAGCTGTTTGATCGCGTGCTGCCTGCGTTGGTTGCGGATCACTGGCCCGACTTCGAGGCGGCGGAACGAGCGGCGGGCGGAATCGACGCCGCAACGGAGTAGGCACGTCGGGCTGAGAGCGGCAAGCGGATCGCTTTGCACCGAAGGGAATCATTCTCGGATAGATCAACCCGCATGGCCAAGAAACAACTAAACAAGAACCTCGTGCTGGTGCTCATGGTGCTTGCGTCGATCGTGATGATCGCGTTGTCGGCCATGATGCTCCATCAGTTGCAACCGGACGACCCCGCCCACTTCGTCGCGCTGGCCGAGGAGGCCAAGGCGAGACAGGAATGGGAAAGCGCGGTCCTGTACTACTCGAAGGCTTGGGAGTGCAGCCATGACGCGGCCTTCCTGGTTGACAAAGGGCAAGTGCTCTTGGACCAGGGCGATCTGGGTGGGGCACTTCGCGCGTGGCAGGAGGCGCTGGTCAACGAGCCTGATCTGATCGAGGCACACACGCACCGGCTCAAGCTGTTGTTCGACCTGTCGCGGCTGTATGGCAACGTCGAGGACTGGCGGCGCGTGAAGGAGTCCGCCGACGAGCTTATCGAGCTCGAAGGTGAGAAGGCGCCTGCGGACCTGGCGTTCGCTCATCATGCGCGCGCGCTGGCATTTGCGCATCTCGAGTCACAGGACCCAAGTTACACGGCCCGGGTGCTTACCGAGCTGGAGCGGGCGAGCACGTTGGCGCCCGATGCCGTGGACTATGCGATCGACCTGGCCACCCGAACCATCGAGCAGGATCAGGTGGAGCAGGGCGAAGCCACGCTGCGTGCGCTGGTCGAGAAGCATACGTCGCCCGGCGCGGACGCATCGAAGGTACGTGTAGCCTACGCGAGGCACCTCGCCCGGACGGATCGGATCGAGGAGGCCGAGCGGCGCCTCAGGGAGAGCGTCACACTCGCCGCGGATGATCCGGCCGCCCTGGGCGAAGCGAGGCTTGGCTATGCCAGGTTCCTGTCACAGCGGTGGGTCGCCGCCTTGCGCGACGGCTCCACTGACGAATCGGCCGAGGCCCTGTTCGAGCAGGCGAAAGACATTTTGCGAGAGGAGATCGAATCCGATCCGGATAGCTTTGAAGCACCGATCCAGTTGGCATCGCTGTACAAGGCGGTCGGTGGCCACGCGGACGCCCTCGAGGTGTGCGAGGCCCGTCTCGCCCGCGGTTTCTCGCGCGAGGGCGTTGAGGGAGCGCGTAACCGGCTGCTAACCTTCAGCCTCAACATCCTGGCGTCGGAGGCCTGCGCCGCGCTCGCGCTGGCAACCGACGAAACCGCGGAGCGCGACAAGCGGTTGGCCGATGCGGAACGGTATCTCGCCGATGCCAAGGGTGAATACGCCAAGCACCCCGCTGCGTTCGCCCAGGAGGGTCGGATCAAACTGGCGAGGGGGCACGACCGTGCCGCCCTCGAGGCCTTTCGAACCGCCGACGACCTGTACCGCATGCAGGGCCGTGTGAATTGGGACAACAAGATTCGCCTGGCGAACCTTCACCTCATGCTCAAAGAGCCGGGCGCAGCCAAAAGCGTCCTCGACGACGTGATCGACCTGGCGGGGACCGAGCGCGGCGGCGACACGAGGCTCTGGTCCCTCTACGCGGAGGTCCTCGTCCGCAACGGCGAGGATGATCGCGCGCTGTCGATCGTCGATCAAATCCTCTCCGCCTATCCCGCTAACGCCGAAGCCAGACGCATCAAGGCGAGCATCCTGGAGGGGCGCGGAGAGCACGAGCGCGTGCAGGATCTTGTGGGGCCCGGCACGGTTCGGTCCATCCTCGAGGCCAAGCAGTTGGCACTGGAAGGCGACATCGAAGGCGCGCTGACGAAACTCCGAGAGGCGTTGGACCAGGACCCGGCAAACGTGCAACTGGCGAGCACGCTTGTCGCCGAGCTGGTCAATCGTGACCGAGTGAAGGAGGCTCAGGCCATCGTTGCCCGCGCCCTCGAGGCCAGCCCCAACTCTCAGGAACTTCAAGCGCTGGAGGTGTGGGTCCGACCCGGTCTTTCTCCGGAGGACCGCGACCGGGCCCTCCTCGAGGTCATCGAGGGCGAGGAGGACGACTATCGCCGGACGATCGACCTGATCGGGTTTCATGTGCGCAAGCAGCAGTATGCCCGGGCGCTGGGGTTGATCGATGAAGCATTGCCGCTTCTTATCGATAGGGCCACACCCAATGCACGAAACGCCACGATCGCCCATCACCGCGCACTGCTCAAGGAGAAGATGCGCCTGGCAGCCCTTCTCGACAGGGAAGACATGCTCGCGGAGGCGCGGGACACCGCAGCCGATCTCAACGTGGACGGCGTGGGCGGCCAATCCCTGCTCGGTCTGTATCACATGTACCGCGAGGAGTGGGAACTGGCGGCCACCACCTTCCACGGCGCCGTAACGGCACAGCCGACCGACGTGCGGTCCCTCGTTCATCTTGGCCAGTGTTATCAGCGTCTCGGACGGACGGAGGAAGCGCTGACGGCTTTCGAGCGCGCTTTGCGCATCAACCCGGATGAACCGCTCGCCCACATGGGCCTGGGCCAACTCGCCGAAGCCAGGGGTGACACCGAAGTCTATCGGCGAGCACTGAACGTGTGCAGCAAGTCGATGTCGGACCATCCGTGGGTCAAGGCGGGACGGCTGATCCTAAGCGAAGAGAAGGACCCACGCTCCGCGATCCAAAGGCGCGAGGTGTTGTTGGAGGAAGACCCCGATGACATCCACAACCTGCGCCGCCTCGTCCAACTGTGTGAGACGGTCCAGGACCTGGAGAAGGCCGATGCGTATTGCCGGAAGCTCCTGACCTTCCTTCCGGACGACAAGAACCTCCACGTCGCGGTCAGTAAGTATTACCGCCGCACGGGTCGGCCCGACGAATCCCTCGCCGTGGTGACCGCCTACGCCGAATCGAGAATGACCGATCAAGAGCGGGCCAACGCCGCCATCCTCGTTGCCTCACACTACCTCAATCAGGGTGATATCGATCTCGTGGAAAGAACGCTTCTGCAGGCGGCCGATCTGGCTGATACCGTCGAAGTGGCACACAGCCTCGGTGAGTTCTATTTGCATATGAAGAACCGAAGCCGGGAAGCGCTGCGATGGTATGACCGAACGGTCAAGCTGGCGGAGCAGCAGCAATCACCGCGGCTTGCGCACATCCTGGCCTCCCGCATTACCTGTCTGCTCGACAGGAGCGTGGACGACCTCGAACGGGCACGGACCTGCGTGGACGACCTGCTCGGGCGCTTCCCAAACGATCCGAAGGGACTGCTTCTTGACAGCGAGGTTCACGCACGACTCGGGAACATCGACCAGGCCATTGCCTCACTAAACAGCTACCTGGGTGTTGTGTCCAAGGACCCGCAGGCATTGTTCCAGCGAGCCCGACACCACATCGCCCTGGGCCAAGCCACCGCCGCGATCGAGGACCTGGAGACCATCAAACGCAACAACCCGCTGGCGCTCGATCTGCAACCTCGCCTCTTGCTGGCACAACTCTACCGGCAAAGCGGTATGAACAAAGCCTGGGTTCGTGAGCTTGAATCACTCGTAACCGCCGTCCCCACCTCCGCCGCGGCGCTCGAAGCGCTCGTCAACGCCTATATTATCGAGAAGCGCTTCGACGAGGCCGATCGAATCATCACACAGCAAATCAACAGCGCGCCGGACGCTCCGGACCCGCGCTGGTACTACCTTCGGGGTCGCGTTTCGACGGCGCTCGGCGACCATGAGAGGGCCCTACGCGACTACAAGCGCGGTGCGGAACTCAGCGGGTTCACAGCCAAGAGCCTGGCCGCCGTGCTGGCCGCTTTCATCGAGGCCGGGCGATCCCGCGAGGGCGTCACGTATTACGAGCAGCACGCGCAACCGATAGAAATGACGCCACTCTTGCAATCGCAGTATGCCCTGCTTCTTGCGCGGACCGGCCGGCAAGAGCAGGCTGTCGAGGTGTTTCGCCGGGCCGTTGCGGCGGGCGTATCGGATGCCTCGGTGAACGTTGAAATCGCCTCGCGCCACATTCTCCGAGCTTTCACACCGGATGAGGCTTTGCTCTTGTTCGAGAAGGAGCCGACAGATGCGGCCCAGCGCCGTGCAAATCAGAGGATCCTCGTGCGACTCTTACTGGCCAAGGGAAGGTTCGACGACGCCGGTGCGTTGGTCGACCGATTGCTTGCGACCGCCGCAAACGACGATGAGCGTGCCCGACTCCACCAGGAGCGCGGTGACACGTTCAACCTGGCCGGACTACCGGAGCAAGCCCGAGAAGCTTACGAAGAATCGCTCAAGCTGAACGATAGCAACTGGGCCGTGCTGAACAACCTGGCCTATGTGCTATCCGACAACCTGGGTGAGTATGCCCTGGCGCGGCCCTACGCCGAACAGGCCGTCGCCCTCCATGAGAGCACACATACGCTTGACACGCTCGGATGGATTCTGGTCGGTCTTGGGGAGTATCGCCGCGCCATTGCGGAACTGAACCGCGCGATCCGCCTGGACCCCGGCTCGACCATTTCCTACTACCACCTCGGCGAGGCATACCGACGCAATGGAGAGTTCAACAGGGCATCCAACATTCTCAGCAGCGGGAAGGAGATCGCCACGAACTTAGGAGAGACCGAGCTTATCGCGCGAATCGAGGAATCCTTGCACAAGGTCTCCAGGCGCGACGGCAGCCCGCCCGCCGCGCGAGATGACAGTCCCTAGCGGGGTACGCGCGAGCGCCGGGCTGAACCGGCGCGGTGGAATGCGTCAACGATGATCTGGGCAATACTCCTTGTTCTGCTGGCCTGTTCCGGAGCCGTGTCAGCCTCGGAAACGGCGCTGTTCGCCCTGCCCCGCCAGGCGCTGCACCAGTTTCGCAAAGCGGGTAACCCTCTTCTGCGCCGTGTGCACGCCGTGATGCGCCGACCCCACCAGGTGTTGATGACCGTGCTGATCGCCAACACGGCTGTGAACATAGCGTTCTTCGCGGTTTCCTTCATGACACTGCAACACGGCGGGGAAACACGTCCTGCCGTCACAGCCGCCGGCGGCGCGGCCTCGCTGCTCGCAGTCATCCTATTCGGTGAGATCGTGCCCAAGGCGGTCGCCATGTCGAACGCGCGCAGCCTTGCCCCATTCGCGGCGGCGCTGATCGCCACGCTGGGGATCGTGCTCGAGCCGGTGGGATGGCTGCTGGCGCATGTTCTGGTCAACCCATCGGTGCGCCTTCTCGCGCCCGCGTCGGCAAAACCGGGCCTGGTGGCGACCGAGGAGTTGCGACTGCTCGTCGAGCACTCCGCGCGGGACGGCGTGATTGATTCCAAAGAGAACGATATGCTCCAGGCCGTTGTTGCGCTAAGCGACATCTCCGTCCGCGAGGTGATGACGCCGCGTGTCGACATCCAGTCCGTCCGAATCGATGATGCGCCGGCGGCGATCCGCGATTTGTTGAGGTCGTCGCCGCGGCGAAGACTTGTGGTCTGTGCGGACGACATCGACGATATCAGAGGTGTTCTTGCCACGCGCAATCTGTTCCTTCATCACGACGCGTCGCTGAGCTCCCTCGTGAAACCCGCCCGGTTCGTGCCGGAGCAGATCAACCTGGTACAGCTCATGCATTGCTTCCGAGAGGCGGGCACCGAGTTCGCCATCGTGGTGGATGAGTACGGCGGAACCGCCGGACTGGTCACTATGGCGGACATCGTCGAGCGCATCGTCGGAGATCTTCCCGGCGATGACGCGCCTGACAGGGCCGCGACCACCGAGCGAATCGACGACAACACCTACCGCTTGCCCGGCGATCTCAGTGCTCGGGTCTGGGCGGACCGGTTCGGCGTCGGAGAGATCGATCAGCACATCGATACGGTCGCCGGATTGATCCTGGCGAAGCTCGGGCACCTCCCGCGCGTGGGCGAGTCGGTCCGCATTCGAAACCTCACCCTGACTGTCGAAACGATGCACAAGCGCCGAATCCGGCAGGTTCTCCTTACGCGTGACGGCGGCAGCGCCGCAGACCGGGAGCACACGCCATGAGCTGGGTCCTGATCCTGCTGGCAGCCGTTCTGGGCCTCGTGTTCTCCGCTCTTTTCTCCGGGACCGAGACGGGCCTGTACTGTGCAAGCCGATTGCGCCTTCAGCTCGGGGCGCGAGAACGTAAACCGGCCGCCATTCGCCTCTCGCGCGTACTGCAGGACAGGCAGGCGGCCATCGGGGTGACGCTTGTTGGCACAAACCTGTCCAACTACATAACCACCACGGCCGTGGCGCTCCTATTCGCCGACCAGTTCGGCCTGACGGAAACGCAGACCGAGGTCTATACGGTCGCCGTGCTCACACCGATCATGTTCGTGTTTGCCGAGGTCGTTCCAAAGACGCTCTTTCAGCGGTTCGCCGATGAGCTTCTGATGCGCTGTAGCTTGCCTCTGGCGTTCGCTTACGGGCTCCTGCGCGTCACCGGAGCCCTCTGGTGCCACCGGCAACTGATAGTCATTGTCACTCGACTTGCGGGAAGTGATGCGAGCGGGCGCGCGATCAACGATCCGCGGGAACGAATGGCGCTGCTGCTTCAGGAGGCACTGGCCGGACAGACGCTCGGTGATGATCGCTCCTATCTGATCGACCAGGTGATGCAGCTCGCCGAAACACCGTTGAACGTCATCATGGTGCCTCGCAATCATGTTGTGACCATCGCCGCCGGCGCCGATCACCGCGAGTTGGCGCGCATCGCCCGGCGCACGTCGCACACCTGGCTTCCCGTATACGATGCGCATCCGCGGCACATCATCGGGCTCGCCAACGTCGATGGGCTGCTGCGATCGCAGGAATGGCAACTGGTGGCGGAGCATATCAAGCCCGCAACAACCCTGAGCCCGCACACGACCGTCGCATCCGCCCTTGGCAGCATGCAGGATTCCGGATGCAGTACGGCCATCGTGGCCGATCGCGGCGGACGATTATTGGGCGTTGTCACGCTACGAGACCTCCTCGACGCGGTTCTTGGAGAACTTGGTAGTTAATGTTTGAACCGCATCCGTTATGGGGCTAGAATAATAGGGTGAAAGGTCCACGAGGGACACGAAAGGGGAAACCCGGTTGCGTGCCGCCCACACGACCGGGCGGAACAAACGCATTGGTGTCGTAAATACGGTGACCAACGGCGCGCTGCGGCTGCCTCGCTTGCACGGATGGACGAAGTGTCGAGTCGATACGCCGCGCGCCGGTCACCTGCAGGTTTGGTGAGAGGAGTTGAGTATGTGGCGGGACAGTGGCTTGCAGGCGCCGCGCGATCGATCGCATCTTGTGCGCTTCATCGGCGCACTGGCCGTGATCAGCATCTCGCTGACGCTCGCAGCCACCCGCGCGCTCGCAACCGATCCGGCGCCGCGTAATGGATGCCCGGGGCCCATCACCGTCACCCACACTGACTCGGACTTCGAGATCGGCAGCTACATTCTCCAGCAGGGATTCGCGGAAGATGAGATTCTGGCCGCCCAGTACTCGGTGGACCCGGACCGCTTCCCGATAACGATTCGTTCGATCGATTTCCTGATCGCCCAGCAAGAGACAATCGTGCCGACTGAGACGGCGTACACCCTGATGATCTGGGACGGACCGCCCGACCCGGCTGCGGGTGGGATGCTCGTCGTACAGCTCTTCTCGGGACCGGGCGAGGACCTGCCGAACGTAATCATGTCGGCCGGCGCACCGCGCGCAACGCTCGTGTCCCTCACGATCGACCCCGACGATCCGATTCAGATCCAGATCCTCAACAACAGTAACACGAACTCCTTCAGTGTCGGCGTGCGCATCGACCACCTGAACCATCCGCCGTCGGACCCGTGTGAGCAGCCCCCAGACGTCGAGAGAAACGCCTTCCCGGTTGTGGACATCAGCGGCGTGGCCGACGAACAACGGAATTGGATCTACGCGATCGACTGCGGCGCCTTCGGGTGCCCGCCCGGTTGGAACCGGTTTTTCGGGTACCCCTGCGAGCCTTCCGGCGATTGGGTGATCCGTGCCAGCTATGAGTGTGATGTGAGCATGGACCCCGGCGCGTGTTGCCACGTCAACGGTGACTGCGAGGAGATGGTCGAGTTCACCTGCTATCTGGCGGGCGGCATCTTCTTCACCGGGCAGACCTGTAGCGAGGTGACCTGCCCCGAGCCGACCGGCGGTTGCTGTGCGTTCGGCACGTGCCTCACCGGCCAGACCGAGGCTGAGTGCACGGGTTTTGCCGGCACGTATCTTGGCCATGGGACGAACTGCGACGGAGATCCGTGCGCCCTCGGCGCGTGCTGTATGGTCGACGGGAGCTGCGAGGAGCTGATCGAGCTCGAGTGTCAGCAGGCCGGCGGGACGTTCCAGGGAATCGGGACCGACTGCGACAGCGCCAACTGCCCGCAACCCACCGGCGCGTGCTGCTTCGGGACCCTATGTGTGGACGACCAGGCACAGGACACCTGCGAGGCGGGCGGGACGGGCGAATGGGTCGGACCGGGCACGACCTGTGACTGCAACCCGTGCATCGGCATCGATCAGGCTGATCCGCCCTCGGGCACCGTCGACGCACGTCAGCCGCACGAACTATACGACGACGCCGCGCGACTGGGAATCGGCTCCGCCGACGAACCGATCACGATCACCCTCGGCGAGGGCGGATTGGAGAGTTGCTTCACGGTTTGCGAAACCGCAGCGGACCCGCTGTTGGGCGCCAACGCAATCAGCAGCGTCGTCGATCTTGGCGGCGGTACCTACGAAATCACGCTGGACCACGCGATTACCGCCGGAGCGGTTACGACCATCCAGTACGGCGGAGACGGGAGCTTCATCGCCTATGTCTCCCACCCAGCGAACGCTGACGCCGACGGCGCTGCCGCCCCGGCTGACGTCCTTGCCATTATCGATATGCTCAACGGTGTTGCTTCACCGCAACACGGCATCTACAGCCAGGACATGGACCACGACGGCGAGTTCGCCCCGGCGGACATCCTCCGCACCATCGACCTGCTCAACGGTGCCGGCGAATTCGTCCCCTGGTACAACACGCTTCTACCGGACAACACGTCCTGCCCCTAGCGCGGTTAACGATCACCTGTAGCGGTTAATATCATTTTAACAAGGGTTGTTCCGCTTTCTTCCCCCCTTACCAAGGGGGGAAAGAGTGGGGTCGCGCGATACGCATGACCGTTAACCGCTCTACCGAGCCCGTGTTTCTCACCCGTTCATCTGGTATGATCCGGGTCGGCGCGACAACGGATTCGTCCCACTTGGAAAGAAACGCACGATGGAAGATTTCACCAGACTGAACGTGAACGAGTTCCTCGACAAAATCGCTGACAGAACCCCGACACCCGGCGGTGGGGCCGTGGCAGCCGCTACGGGCGCGCTGGCGTGCGCGCTCGCCAAGATGGTCACGAACTACTCCGTCGGCAAGAAGACGGAAGAGGGTATGCGCAAGCGGATCGAGGAGCTGGCTATCCATCTGCACAGAACCGACGCGATCCTCCGCGCGCTGATCACGCAAGACGCAATCGCCTATAAGCAAATGACCCAAGCCGCCAAGAGCGCCAAGAAGGATCCGTCCAAGCAGGGCGATTTCCAAAAGGCGATCCTCAGCGCGATCGGCGTGCCGATGGAAACGGCTGCGACAGCCTCCAACGCGCTTGCGACGATGGATGCGTTCAAGACCCTGGCAAGTAGATACCTGCTCAGCGATCTCGGCGTGGCGGCTGTCCTGGCGGAGGCTGCTGCGAGGGCGGCGGCGTACAGCGTCCGGATCAACCTCCATGAGCTAACCGACCCGTCCCAAAAAACGAGAATCGCATCCGAGATCGACACGATCATCGCCCATTGCCGCGACAAGCGCGACGCGATCGAAGCCTACGTCAACGGGCAACTTGAGAGTTAGAGCAAGCTCTATCCAATCGTGGCGTTCAATCGTTGGTGTCGTCCGTGGGCTCCTCGATTCCGCCGGCTACGTTTGGACTGATTATGCTTTTGAGCTCGCCCAGCCGATAAGGGCGGTGATGGACGAACCGCCGCCCTATCATCTCGACATTGATAGCCTGGACGACCCCGCGGGCAAACCGATGGGGGACCTTACGCTTCGAGACCGTCCCTGGGTTGGTATTCGTTTCGACTGTTGCGGCGCCTACGCCCGCATCTACCGCAACCGCGAAAGCACCGCCTACCACGGCCACTGCCCCCGCTGCCTCCGCAAAGTCACCCTCCGCGTCGGCCCCGATGGCACGAACGCCCGGTTCTTCCGAGCGGAATGATTGGAGCAGTCTCCATGCATTGTGTATCGCATCACGCCCCTGCGCCCACACTTTTACAGTTAGGCCCATCGAGGCAATGACCTACTCTACCGGACTTCTGCGATCTGAAACGCCATTCCGCCGCTCGCAGCTTCGCTGGGAAGGCCTCTTCGGGGCCGATAATACAATCGGCCAGGCCCGACCGCGTGGCCTTACCGGTCGTTGAGCCCGCTGGTAATCCACTGAATCCGCGGGTATAATTCACATGCGACAGCCGGCCGGAGGGGTCCTATCCGGGCTGTCCAATGTCCATACTTGCGGGGGAGATATATCCATGCTCGCTTCCAGAATTGCCACGGGCGTACCCGTGCTTGTCGTTGGGATGCTCTTGGCTTCCATGGCCGTGCCCGCGCGCGCCCAAGTGTGCAGAATTCACCAATGGCAGAAGATCGTCGCCTCGGACGAGGGGGCCGCTGATCAGTTCGGGTTGGCTGTCGCCATCGGCGGCGACCAGGCCGTGATCGGCGCGGCCTTCAACAACATCGGCGGTAGCGATACGGGCTCGGCGTACATCTTCCGGCTCGATGATAACGACACACCCTTTGACCCAACGGATGATGCCTGGGTTGAGCAGGTCAGGCTCACTGCCTCCGACCCGGTCGCCGGTGATCGGTTCGGCAAGGCTGTCGGCATCAGTGGTGATCGCGTCGTGATCGGCGCGCCGCAACCGCTCACCATGGGCAACGGCGCGGCGTACGTATTCAGGCGGGATGACAACGGCACACCAACGGACCCGAGCGATGACACGTGGATCGAGGAGGACAAGCTCTCGGACAAGAATGGGGCTGCCGGGGACCAGTTCGGTGAGGCCGTCTCGATCAGCGGTGATCGCATCGTTGTCGGTGCCAAACTTGACGATGACGAAGGAAGCGCTTCCGGCTCGGCGTTCGTGTTCAGGCTTGACGACTCCGGCACGCCGTCCAACCCCAACGACGACTCCTGGGTCGAGGAGGACAAGCTCAACGCCTCGGACGCCGCCGTCGCCGACTACTTCGGGCATTCCGTGTCCATCGACGGTGGGGTCATCGCCGTCGGCGCCCCGCGCAACCGCGATGAGGACGATTGGTCCGGTTCCGCGTACGTCTTTCGACGTGACGACAACGACACTCCGTTCGACCCGACGGATGACTTCTGGTTCGAGGAGGACAAGCTTGTTCCATCGGACCTCAGCGCCAACGATCGCTTCGGTTACTCCGTGTCCATCAACGGCGATACGGTGGTGATCGGAGCGTTCAACGTGGACAATACCGGAAGCGGCGATCTGGACGGTACCGGTGCGGCTTACATCTTCGCATTCGATGACAACGGCACGCCACTCGATCCGACGGACGATTCCTGGTTGGAGCAGGACAAGCTCCTCGCTCTCGACGGCGCGGCGGGCGACCGATTCGGCATGTCCGTTTCCCTGAGCGGTGATTGGGCTATCGCCGGTGCGGAGTATGATGACGACGGCTGCACCGGATCGCCGGACTGCGAATCCGGCTCGGCCTACGCGTTTCGGCGGAACGACAACGGCACGCCGTCGGACCCGCTTGACGACATCTGGTACCAGGAAGCCAAGCTGACCAGCACCGAGATCGGCTTCAACGATTGGTTCGGTTGCTCGGTCTCCATAAGCGACGACCGCGTCATGGTGGGTGCAAGCCTCGACGATTTTCTCGATGACGTCGGCGAGGGCTCCGGCTCGGCGCACCTCTTCTCCGTGACGGATGAGTGCCGGGACGTGGCGAGCTACTCCGCCTTCCAGAACTGTTTCAGTGGCGCGGGACGCGATCCGGAGATCGACTGCTGGATGTTCGACTTCGACGGGGACGAAGACGTCGACCTGGACGATTACCACGAACTGCTCGGGTTCTAAAACACTTTCAGGAAGGTTATGGTGTTTCTTCCTCCCCTCCTTGATAAGGAGGGGTTGGGGGAGGTTCTTCTCTGCCTGCATGAACCCACCTCTTTCCCCCCTTGGCGAGGGGGGATGGTAGAAACGTAGCCGCTACAGAAGATCGCTATGCGATCTAACGGAAAACAGGTCCCACGTCTGCCCGCGCTTGCGCAACTGCCTGCCGTGCCAATCCCATCAACACCTGTTATGATGCATGCATCATGGGTGTCATCAAACAGCTTGCGGACCTCATCGGCAGCGCCCGAGCGGGTATCGTCTTCACGGGTGCGGGTATCAGTACCGAGAGCGGCATTCCCGACTTCCGAAGTCCCGGCGGCGTGTGGTCAAAGCAGTCGCCCGTCTACTACGACGATTTCCTGCGATCGCGATCGGAGCGCGTTCGCTACTGGAAGATGCGGAAGGAGATGCACGCCGACTTCGCCAACGCCCGACCGAATGACGGGCATCGCGCGATTGCCCGGCTCGAGCAGACGGGCCGTATCGCCGCCGTCATCACACAGAACATCGACGGGCTCCATCAAGACGCGGGTAGCCGCCACGTTATCGAACTGCACGGCACGAACCGTTTCATCATCTGCACAAGCTGCGGCAAGGAATGGCTCCCACCGGAGATCATCGCGCGGGTCGAAGCAGGCGACGAAGCCCCGGAGTGCGACGCGTGTGGCGGACCGTTGAAGTCCAAGACAATCTCCTTCGGCCAGGCCATGCCCGAGGATGCCATGCAGGAGGCCTATCAGTTGTCGACTGACTCGGACGTCTTCCTTGCCATCGGGTCGTCACTTGTGGTCGAGCCGGCCGCCTCCATGCCACGGTTGGCCAAGCACGCCGGCGCGACGCTGGTCATCCTGAACAAGACCGAGACGCCGCTCGATGCGGCGGCTGACCTGATCATCCATGAACCAATCGGCAAGACGATGCGGGCCGTGCTTCAGCAGTGTGATCCTGACTTCCTCTTCGAAGACGAACCGCATTAGTGCGTATAACGATCACCCGCTGCAGCGTCGTTCCTACCATCCCCATCTTGCCAAGGCAGGGGGTGCCCCGTCCTTTTCGTTAGAAAAGGGTGGGGAATGGATTGAGCAGCCGAAGACATCTCGAACAACCATCCGTCCCCCACCCTTCGCTCCGCGAAGGATGGGGCACCACGCGTTGCAAATGGCGCGCCATTTTCAATCGCATGCATCCGGTTATTCGATGCTCTTGCTCTTGTCGGACAGCTCTGCCAGGAACTTGTCTAGGGCGTTCTTCGCCTCCTGAATGCTATTCCTAGCGTTGATCTTCTTCCATCGCGAAGCGTCAGTCTTCGGGAGACTAGAATCCAAGGTCAAGATGGTAAGAGCAGCCATCCTCGGTAGCGGAATGTTGAAGCATCGAGCAATCTCTTGGAGTTCGAATTGCTCCATTTCGTTCAGTTTATCTCGCGAGGGGATATCGTAACTCGATGTAGCCATTGCGAGGCTTTCTATGGTTGCACGCTTCAGTTCTTCTGTCACAGCATGGAACTCGTCCTGAATTACGGGATCAACAGGGCTGGTATCCCTTAACAACGCCGCGGCAGCGCTGATCTCCAAGCGGTGTGATGGCGGCGACGCTTGTGACTCCCCGCGAATGCGCAGGAACTCGTCAATGGATTCCAGGGCATCTTCAATGCCGGGAAACGCCGGAGGCTCTCGGAGTTCAGCGCGCTCGGCGATGTCGCAGACAACTCGCTTTAGGCCCTGCTCGTTGATCTCCCTCGCCTGAAGGAACTTCAGAGGTGGGCTCAGACCGCCCGGTGTGATCCCCGCCCCGCAGATAGGTATGGTCCGTGACTCCACAAAACCAGCGCCAGCTTCGAAGAGCATCCACGGACTCGTCTCAGAAAACGGTGTGATCACCGCGAGGATGACGGCAGCGTGCTTTAGACGGTCACGAATCTCTTTGACCCAGAGGTCTCCCCCTGTGATGTCACGGCCCGCAACGAAGACCTCTGCATTTCGGAAGACCCTATCAAGAAAGTGTTTCAGCGAGATCGCGATTGCCTCGTCTTCAGTCACGTGACTAATGAATATAGAGAATTGAGCTGCCATATCTATGTCTCCTCACCATCGAACTTCCGTTCATACGGTCTTCAGTTATACCCGCTTTCGCGTCTTGCGTCCAGGCGACACGCTGCCGCGTTTGGATAATCCGTGTGACTTGAACGGTACGGATTCTCCGTTTGGCTCCGGTTCGTAAGTGCGGGAAATGTCAGATCTTACACGATTCGAGGGGGCAGGCGCGGAATGCCTGGCAGCCGAAGCAGGAGCCTGCTACCGGTGATGATGGAGGTGGGCACGTTCCAGCGGTGGTTCGGGGCGATCGAGGCACGCGGAGCTAAAGCGGTTGGCGGTCACATACATCACGCGACCCCCCTCAGTCCCCCCTTGGTAAGGGGGGAAGGAAGCAAGCCGCCCTCAATCCTCCCTTACTGGGGAGTAAGAAAGCGGAATGACTCTTGTTGAAATGGCACTAGAACGCCCTTACCGGCTCGATCGGTTTCGGTGGGTCCTTTCGACCAAGGTGATACTTGCGCCGCTGAGGCGGGGCGTCGCTGCTCTTCTTCGTTTTCACTTTGGCCGGCGGCTGTGCGGTGGGTTTGGGCTTGGTCGCACGCGGCGCGGACGGACTGTGCATCTTGCCCGCCTGCCGCTTTGCCGTCGTCTTCCGCGTCTTGGGCGCTGGTGTGTTGGTGTCCGTACCGCCAACTTTGACGTTCCCGGTCGGGATGACCGTAGCCGCCATCGTACGGCGTTGCGAACGCTCGATGAGTTCCGGCACCGAGGCGATCTCGGCAAGTTCCTCAAGGTCGATCAACCGCATCACATCGTCGATCGTTGTGGCATCGGCGAAGCTGAAGTTCAGGTAGGACTTCTCCTCGAGTTTAGCCACCGTCTCCCGCCAGCAGTTGATTTCCTCACGGACTGCCGCGAGCCTCGCCTCGATCTCCACGAGCCTGTCAGATCGCGCGGGCTCGCGCACCTCACGGACGGGACTGCCGACGCGCCGGATGGTTGCGAGTTTCTCCGGCATGGGCGGGCCGGCGAGATCCGGTCCCGTCGGCGCCGCAAGCGTGATTGGAGGCCGGTTCCCATGAACGGCGAGACGCGGCGACTCCTCCTCGAACGCCGGCCGCAGCATCTCCGCCAGTTCGGAATACGCCGCCTCCCATTCGACCGGCTCTTCCTCGAACGCCAGGCCGGCGTCACCAAACGCAAGGTAATCTAGAGGCGTATCAAACGCGTCTTTGGGGCAGGGATTTCCAAACTCGTCGAACTCCTCCTCCCACAGTGTGTCCGCTACATCCGCCTCTGAGTACTGCTCGCCAGGCGTGAAGGTCGGGCTGACCGGATGCGCCGCGGCGGCGTGGTCAGCGCGCTCGTCGGTAAAGTCGTCCTGCGGTGCGTCAAAGGCGTCCTTCGGGCAGGGGTTGCCAAACTCGTCGAACTCCTCCTCCCAAAGCGGGGCGATTTCGTCCACCCTTGGCAAAGCCTCGCCCGCGCCTAAGTCCTCCGTAATGGCTGCACTGATCGGTGCTGAAGGCTGTGGCGGCTCGAAGAATGCGATGTCCTCGAACGCCTGTCCTGCCGGCTCCTCTTGCCTGAGCACTCCATCCTTTTGGCGCAGCGCCTGTGTCTTTGGCGTTTCTTTCGTTGCTGTCTCGGGTTTCGGCGTCTCAACGACTGTCGAGGCCTTTGTGTTCACGCTCTTCCTGCGAACGGGTTGAGGCTTCCTCTTGGGGGTCGTTTTCCGTTCGTGGACCGGCTGAGGTCTCTGCCCAACCTTGGCCATTCGTTTGTGCTTCCGGCTGGCTTGAGGTTCTGCCTTCGGTATGGCCGGCGCTTCTCCCACCTGCCGTTTGCGAACAGGTTGAGGCTTCGGTTTGACGGCGCGATTCTGCCGCTTGACCGGCTGGGGTTTCCGCTCCGCCGTGGCCATTCGTTTGTG
>CBDUZO010000085.1:0-18276 GCA_965371725.1 uncultured Phycisphaerales bacterium | reverse complement strand
AGCGGGAACCCGAGTCATGGCAATCCGCGTGCCGAACAGGATTGGGGGCACCCGCATTCGCCGGAGTTTTTGGTGGGCGGTGCCCACCCTACTTGCTCAATCCGTCCCCCACCCTTTTCTGACGAAAAGGACGGGGCACCCGCATTCGCCGGAGACCCTCCGGCGCACGTGAAACCGCGCGGGCGCGGCAAAGCCGCCTTGCGGCAGCCCGCGGCTCGGCACACAGAAACGGCAGATGTTCTAGCAATCCTCCAGGGCTGCTGCAGCTTGGTCGATCGCTTCTTGGGGAGTCTCAGCTGTGGTTAGCTGTTTACGGCGGGCGTGCTTGGTGAGTTCCTCACCGGGATCACACGCCAGCGTGATGACGCGCTTGTTGTGCTTGACGGCGAAGGTCGCTTCGGAATGTGTCCCCAACGCGCCGGGGCACACGATCACCACATCACTCGACAAGACGTTAATCAGGTTTCGCATGTCGCCCATTGCGGTGACGATGGCGATGTCCAAATGGGGCGAGGCCTTTGCCGTGCTCTTGTCGGGCAGGATGCCGACGACCGTCCCGCCGGCTTCATGCGCCCCCTCTGCCGAGGCGGCCATCACACCCCGGTCGCGCCCGCCGTTGAGCAAGACCCATCCCCGCTCGGCGATGAGCCTGCCAAGCTCCTTCGCCATGGCATAGACGTCGTCACTGACCTTCGAACCGCCCATCACACCGATCACGGGCTTACGCATGGTTGAAGACTCCGGGTTGGAGGTTCCCTTGAAGACAGTAGCGTGCGCCACCCACGAAGAATCGCGCCGCAGATTCCGCGCCACCCACGAGGGAGGACGCTACCGTCGTTGCGTCACATTCGCGCAATGGAGCAGTGTTGCACTCTCATGGCCCAGCACGTCTAATATCCTTCATGGACGCGACGTTCGAAATCTTCGACCACACAGCCGACGCGGGCATCCGCATCCACGCGCCGACCCTGCCGGAACTCCTCGCGCCGGCGGCGGCTGGGCTATACTCCGTCATAGGCCGGTTCGTAACCGGCGACGACACACAATCCCTCACGATCGACCTGGCTGACGCGGACCCGCCCGTCCTGCTGCACGACTTCCTGAGCGAACTGCTGATCCTGTTCGAGCGCGGGCGTCGAATGGCCCAATCGATCGACGTCTCGACGTTCACCGACGGGCGTCTAACCGCCACGGTCACCGCCGCAAGCGTCGACTTCGAGCGCAGCGCCTTCCATCGTGAGGTCAAGGCGATAACCTATCACGAACTGGACATTCGCACGATACCCGGCGGCTATGAAGCCGTCGTCATTGTGGATATCTGAATCATGGCCAAGGAAGGATACACCGGTCCGATCGAGCGCGTGAGTGAGACACTTTGGCGCATCCCCAAGTCCTACAAACCCGGCATGAGGGTTGACGGGTTGATCTACGCCGACGAGGCGCTGATGACCCTTGTCAAAGCGGACAAATCGCCGGAGCAGGTAGCCAACGTCGCCTGTCTGCCGGGGATCGTCAGGTACTCCCTGGCCATGCCCGACATTCACTGGGGATACGGCTTCTGCATCGGCGGGGTCGCTGCCACCGACCCGGCCGCCGGCGGCGTCATCAGTCCCGGCGGCGTCGGGTATGACATCAACTGCGGCGTAAGACTGCTGCAAACCAACCTCACACTGGACGACGTTCAGCCGCGTATCGAGCCGCTTGTCGACAAGCTCTTCGAGAAGGTCCCCTGCGGCGTGGGGCGAAGTGGGCCGCTCAAGTTCAACAAGAAGGAGCTTCGCCGGCTGATGGCCGAGGGGACGCCGCGCATCGTCAACATGGGCTTCGGATGGAACAGCGACATCGAGGCCACGGAAGCCGGCGGCTGTGTGCCCGGTGCGCAACCGGACTTCCTCTCCGACCGGGCGCTTCAGCGCGGCTCCGACCAGTGCGGTACGCTCGGTAGCGGTAACCATTTCATCGAGGTGCAGGTCGTCGATCGCGTGGACGACCCCGAGGCAGCCGCCATCATGGGTCTTGAGGTCGGGAAGATCGCCGTGATGATCCACTCCGGATCGAGAGGGCTCGGTTATCAGGTATGCGATGATGCTCTGAAGGAGCTGCGCCAGGCGCCGAAGAAGTATGGGATCGATCTTCCCGATCGGCAGCTCGTCTGCGCGCCGGTCGATTCGCCCGAGGGCAAGCGGTATCTCGGCGCGATGCAGGCAGCCGCCAACTACGCATGGTGCAATCGGCAGGTGATGACCCACCTAACGCGGCAGGCATTCGAGGCCATCTTCGGGGAATCCGCCGAGAAGCTCGGAATGATCCAGGTCTACGACGTCGCCCACAACATCGCCAAGATGGAGCACTATGACATTGACGGAAAGCGGCGTCTGCTCTGCGTCCATCGCAAGGGCGCGACACGGGCTTTCCCGCCGGGTCATCCCGAATTGCCCGATCGCTATCGCGCAATCGGGCAGCCCGTTCTCGTGCCCGGTGACATGGGCCGATCGAGTTGGGTGCTGGTCGGTCAGCCCGGCGCGATGGAGCACACGTTCGGCAGTGCGTGCCACGGCGCTGGCAGGAAAATGTCACGTGGTGCGGCCATCCGGGCAGCCAAGGGGCGGTCGATCAGGAAGGAGCTTCTCGAAGTCGGCGTCGTCGCTCGGGCTCGAGGCCGCACAGGCCTGGACGAGGAGCAGCCCGACGCTTACAAGGACGTCACCCACGTCGTCGACACGCTCCACAAAGCCAACATCGCCCGCCGCGTGGCCAGACTCCGACCGCTCGGCGTGATTAAGGGGTAGTCCGCGAGGTGTTTGCGCCACGCATCCGGGACACATCGACCGCTGCGAGCCGAGCGAAACAAGGCACTTCAAGGGATACGGGAATTCTCTTCCGCGAAACCCTTAGGCGCAATTAGAAAGGGGTTGACGGGCGTTCAGGGGTGGGGTATGTTGCTGGGCATGGCTATTCAATTCTTCCTAGAGGCGGGGCGAGGTCACAGGCCAAGGGTGTCGATCCGGCGGCAAGGGCAGATTGGGCTTAACCAAGGCGCCGTTCGACGGTTCTCGGTTGGCGAGTGCACTCACGCGATTCTGGGGTATGATAAGGGTACGAGGTGTGCCGCGATTAAGCTAACGAGTGATGGGGATGAGCGCGGCGCACAGAAGATAGTTTTTAAGGATGGATCGGCCACAATCTCGGCACGAGGGTTTCTCGAGTTCTTCGACATACCATACCGAGATCGCACGCGACAGTTCGATGTCCGGAAGGATTCCGAGTCGGGTTACCTGCTGTTCGACATCACGGATGAGGAGATGAATAGCGATGCTGAGGGTACGAGCCCCACCGATAGCGCTTGAGTGCGTGCGAAGAATAAGGGTAGAAAAATGGGGCCGACCAAGCCGCGAACTTGGCCAGCCCCGAATGCTGTAACCCGAGGCCAGCAGAAATCACAATAACGCCAGCCTCTGCGCCTATTATCGGGCCTCATTTCGCGATGTCAACACCAAAAGGGCGCGGCTAGCCCAACATTAATTGGAGTCAAAGTTATGCTATCGTTTTCAGAACGGGAGCTTCAGTTGCTCAGACCGTTGTACGTAGAGCTCGATGTGCCGTCTGACCAGTACGGATACCGAAGGGCCGATTTGGACACTCTCACCGAGCGCTTTAACGCGGCGGCACAGACTTCCCTGGGGGCGGACGAGCTCCTACGGCGCCTGATTAACGCGCGCCGGAAGGGGAATCTTCCCCGCCTGCGACGGAACTACAACGGACGGCACAATCCGAGTAGAAACTAGAGCCTAACGGAGATTGCAGGTGCCATAGAGTTGGCACAACAGGTTGTGCTGGTGTCCCATCTTAGGCGGTATGGATGCCCCGTCCAAAAGGGCGGGGCATCTCCCGCACTACCCCTGGACGTCCACCAGAATCCCGGGGAGATCGACGTGGACCTCGTCGTCCGTGACGCTTACCCAGCCGCCAAGCAGGTCGACGAAGACACCCTGATCGTTGACGTCCACGTTCACGCCTGGAACGCGAACGACGGCCGTACAGCCGTGAAAGAGCGTACCACCTGTCAGGAAGGCTGACAATACGCTCGCCGTCAGCCGCCTGAAGCAAGCTCTTATCAACCATGGCGCTCGATTGCGGGTTTCGGCTCGGATAATAATCGCCATGTGACGCCGCACCTGCCCTGAATATGCTCCAGGCCGTTTCGAGTTCATATCGCTGCTCCGCTAATCCTCTCACCGATCGCGCCAAGATGCCCGTCGCCGGAACTATACCGGCACCACAAGTGTCCGGAGCGGGGGGCGTTCGCGTCTTGGTGTGCGTAATCGAAGTGGTGAGGCGCCGTCAATCGGCCACGGCAGTTTGGTCGAACGGAGCCGGTCTGCGCGCGCCGAATCGAGTAGGCCACGAACCCAGGCAGAAACGCGTTGAGCGTGAGAACAGCGCCACGAGGGACACAAGAAACAGGCCCGTGTTGGTCAGGAGCTTCTGCCAGATGATCTCCACGCCCGCACCGCATCCGCAGTCAAAGGCGATCTCCAGGTAGGGCGTGCCCTCGGTCGCGTGGATCTCCAGCGCCCTGAAGAAAATGACCGGCGTGAAGACGGCCAGCATGGCCGCGATCGAGGCGGCTGCTCCGCGGACGAAGACACCCAGGATGAGCGCGAAGCCGCATACGATCTCCAACCACGGGAGTACGATCGCAATGCTGTTGAGAAAGATGCCCGGCTCTTCCGGCACCATGTGATACAGACGGATCATCTTCAGGAAGTCACTGGGCTCGGTGATCTTCGGCAAGGCCATATAGATGAACAGACCGCCCACCACGAGGCGGGCCAGGGCGAGCGGGATACCCGTTTCATCCATGCGTCGAATGATGGATCGACCGGCTGTCACTCCTCCGTCTCCTTTCCTTCCACAGGCAACTCGTTCTTCTCCCATTCCTCCCAGCCGCCCTCGTACAGGCAGATCAGGTCGCAATCGATCCCCGCGTCGATAAGCTCCCGGCACATGAAGATGCTGTCTTCACACGCCCCGCCCTCGCAATAGATGATTGTCTTCTCGGTACTCTCGGCGCGCTCGATAACGCCGTCAATGCACTGTTTCACCTTGTAGGGATCACAACGGACGGCTCCCTCGATGTGGCCCTCCTTGTACAGGCTCTCGCTACGGGAATCGACGAAAAGGAAACGCCCCGTGTGCAGGTCGCCGTCCTCGACAATCTCCTTGAGTGCGGCCAGCTCGATGCTCTGGTAACCATGGCCGGGGCGTTTCTCCTTGCCCTCGGCGCGAGTTGACAGGTCCGGTGAGTCGATCGGAAGCCCCCGATCGAAGTAGTTCTTCCGCCATTCCAGCGCGTGCGACGACCCCCGCACCGTGTTGGCAGCAATCCCCAGGGCGATACCGATCGCGCTGAGGACAAGAACTTCAACGAGCGTGCGTCCGAACGCTGCCACCGGATCTCACCTCCCGATCAAAGCTTCCTCGCAGAACACAGCCGGGACATTCCCCCAGTTCATCTTTGAGGATATCGACGGGGGAGGTCAACGATTCAGGCAGCCTCGTTGCGCGGCCGTGACAGAATCACGCTTGTGCGTCCGTGCCTGTCTCCACGGCGGTTCGACGGCATGGCGGCGGATCAGTGCCGATAACGCCCAGCCGTGCCCGATCCGGCGGCGGCGGTCCACGGGGTCGCGTTTCCGATGGATATCGGACCGTCCGGCGTTTCAGCCGTCGTCCGATCGCACATCGCACCCGGTGCGTGGCGTGCCACTGTCTCGACATTGCGACTCGTCGCCGCTATAATAGTGCGTTGACGCTGCCCTTGGGAGGGGGAAGAACGTGTCCTGGTGGTTCCTTTACGAGTTTCTCCGGCGCAAGGCGAGGATCGCCTTCCTTACGCTGATGATTTACCTGGCCCTTTGTTGACCACGGCCCTGAAGCGCGTCTTCCACCTCGAAAGAGGCGTGGCACCCATCCGGGGACAACCCCGCGAATCACGCGTATCGGAGCGCTAGGAGCGCTAGTACTGTGTTTCACAAGTCCTGTGCGACTATAATGTCGCACAGGACTATGGGCTCAACCGCTACCTGAATGTCCGCGCGGACGCGGCAAAGCCGCCTTGCGGCAGTCCGCGGCTCGGCACACAGAAACGGGAAATGCTCTAGTAATCGTCAATGCACCCGTCGTAGCCGGGTCTGTCCTCGACGCGGATCAGATCGGTTTCGATGAGTGGAGCGGGGAGTGTGTCCTTCTGCCAACCAGACCCGCGCACGATCACACAGTGATACGTATAGTGCTCACCGGTGATGTATGCGCCGCCGCAGGTTGGACGCCACTGCGGGTATCCCGAGAGATGCTCGACACGGTAGTGCTGAGCATAACCGTCTTGGTCCTCGGTTCCTTCGATGTAGATTTTCTGCACGGCGGCGTGCGCATCGACGAAGGAACGGGTGAACGTCCAGTCGTTTCCGTGCCACCCTCGAATGACCTTTGTCGGACCGGGATCGAGCCCGAATCCGCCGCTAACTTCGCATTGATCACGGCGCCTCGCAGCCCAGGCCCAACGGCCAATGTTCTCTTCATAGAAAAGCGTCCGCCCCGTGTTCGGAACGCGCGAGGTTGGACGCATGTAGGGTGAGTTGCTCTGCAGGCAATGAGTCCCACCACCGCCAACGGCGGCCACCATCATCTCGTTTGCCACGTAGCTCGTGCCGAAGTGGTCGTACGACGAGCGCTCCGAGTGGTTGACCCAGTCCGTACAGTGTCCACCGCGCGGCGGGCCGTCATCGGCAGGGCACTTGTACAGGTCCAACTCGAGGCGTGTGTCCTCGAACGCACCGTCCCGGTCGAACATCGGCACGAGGTTGTCCTTGAAACCGCCGGGATAGAGGATGTGGTTCATGGCCCGTGTACCAGGACCGAACCCGGCCCGTGTGCCGTACTTGCTGCTGATCCACGCGTACTCACCGGTCGTCGGGCCTTCGGTGAACCCCGGTTGGCCGATCCCGCTCTTGCCGCCCCATTCGTACGCTCCGATGTGCGTCGGGTTATTCGGATTCTGCTGGAACTGCAGCGGGTGAACGGGGATCCCCCATCCGTTGGGGTCGTCGGCTTCGTAGACTCGGCTGCTTGTTGCTATGCCCTTGATGTGGGAGAGACAGACAGACTGTTTTGACTGTCTCCTTGCCGCTTCGAGCGATGGCAGCAGGATCGAGATGAGCAACGCGATAATGGCGATTACCACGAGAAGCTCGATCAGCGTGAATGCGTTGTGCCGGATTCGACCGCGCACCCTGCGGCCCGGCTTATTTGCCTGAACCATGCCAAACCCCCCAGTCGAAGGTGAGTGTTTACGCCAGCCGCTCTTGATGCAACCGAAGCCCTATGCGGTCAGCCGCTGCCCCATTCAGCGCCGCACACTAGATGGTAGTGGAACCGTCGCACGGAGTGCAACGCGCGAATATCTGCCGTGACAATTTCCGACCTAAAACGCTTTCAGTGGTCTTGTAGCGTCCGACGGCCAAGAATCTCCGGGGAGACTTCGGGATTCGGACGCTACAGCAAAATAGAACTTGTTCTAGGGACGGCGCCGCATCGCCCGATCCATTTCGCGTCTGTCATCCCGTGCTTTCAAGCTCTGGCGCTTGTCAGCGGCGGATTTGCCGTGAGCAAGTGCGACTGAAACTTTTGCGATCCCACGTTCATTGAAGTAGACGCTCAGCGGAACGAGTGTCAGGCCTTTTTGTTCGACTTTGGGACGGAGCTTGTGAAGCTGACTTCTGTGGACCAGGAGCTTGCGCTGACGGAGGGGCTCGTGGGTTCCCGGGGTCCCGAACTTATAGGGCGAGATGTGGAAGCCGATCAGCCAGAGCTCGTTGCCGATGATGTGCGCATAGGCCTCCTCCAGGGATGCGTCGCGGTTTCTGAGGCTTTTCACCTCCGTCCCGGTCAACACGATCCCGCATTCGATCCTCTCAAGAATGTGGAAGCGAAACGTGGCCTTTCTATTGCGGCAGACGGCTTGGTCCTTATCGGTCTTTTTCGTCATAAACACAGTGCTTGCAAGGATTTAAGGTGAACGGGCCGGCCAGCCGGCGTCGATCAACTGTATGATCCGATTTTACGGTAACGCGAGTTTGTGGCAACATACGGCTGGACACAGGTTATAATCAGGTGGAGCGAACACGCAATCTTGTGAGTGTGCCCGAGGGGATGGTTGAGAAGGCCTACGAATTGCAGTTGGTCAACCGGGCGCGGTCGGGTGAGAGGGACGCTCTGCGCGAACTGGTCGACCTGCACAAAGATCGCCTGTTCGCCTTTATCTGGCGGATCATCCGCAACCATCACGACGCGGAGGAAATCTGCCAGGACGCCTTTCTGAAGGCCTTTGCATCGCTTGATAGTTTCCGCACTGAATACCGGTTCAGTACGTGGTTGTTCACCATTGGATATCGCGTCTGCCTGAATCGGATGCGCCGCAAGCGGGCGGTGACAACCGACCTTGACCTTGTCGCGCTCCCACCCGTGTCCGACGACGCCGCATCGTCCAGGTTGGAATCGGAGGAGGCGGTTCAGTTGAAGGAAACGGTCTGGGCTGCCGTGGATCGGCTCACGATGCCCCAGCGGGCGGCCGTCTTGTTGTTTTATCGGCATGAGCTTGACTGCCGGGAGATCGCGCGAATTCTGGAGGTGCCGGTGGCTACGGTGAAGAGCCATTTGCATCGTGCGCGGAATCGGTTACGGGACATGCTCGAATCGCTCTCTGATCAGGATCTGACGCGATTCCGCAATCTTTCAGGACGCGCCGGGTAGAAGGGGTCGGATGCAGGCCGCGAGGGCGGCTGCCGTTACCGTAGGTATGGTGGATTACTCTGATGCGTTGCGAACAGGCACGCCAACTCTTCAATGCTTATCTCGATGGTGAACTTGCGCCGGCTTTGGCAACCGAGCTCGCCGCGCACCGCGTGCAGTGTCCGGAGTGTCGCCGGGCGCTTGCTCTGATGGAGGTCAGCGGGCACATCGTGGCATCGGATCGTGAACCGGTGAGTCTGCGGGCGGGCTTCTCGGAGCGTTTGTTGGAATGCGTGGACGCGCAGAACGTGTCCTGGGTCCATCGAGCGCGGCGCGTGCTGTATCTCGGCGGGCCTTTGGCGGCTGCCGCAGTCATTGTCCTGGCGTTTCTGGGCGTGTGGGATCGACACCATACAGAAGTGGCCGGCGTCGTGCAGCCCCCCCCGGTCGAGATGATCGACGAGACTTCGGCTGACACGGACCGCACGGCCATCGAGCTGCCGGTGACGGGCGCGGACGTCGCCGTCGATCGCGCGCTGGAGGAATGGCTCGAACGGACGAAGGAGAACATCAAAGCCAAGGAGGAAAGCGGCGAATCGCTGAAGAACCATTTTGACCTTACGATCTGGCAATTGATCGACATCCTCAACTCGGCCAAGGAGGGTACGAGTGGTGAGGATCATTTCCCCGGCGCCGATATCCAGCTCGAGCCCGCCACCGACGAATCGATCCGGGTTGACGACGAAGAAGTCGAAGACCTATAGTCCACACCGTGAAGGATCAAGGTCCCCTGCCTATGTGCACGGAGCGGTATCCCCAACGCATCGCGTCTCGGACGCGCATTCGCCGGCGGCGTGAAGCGTTCTTATCATGTGCGCGGAGCAGCCTGCTTGCGTATGCCTTGTTGGCTGTATTGGCTTTTACGTTCTCCGCGTCGGGTCAGCAGCGCCGAACCGAGCCTATTCCACGAATGCCGCTGGCGCGATACGCGCCGGCTTCGGCGAATCTCTTCATCACGATCCATCGGCTTGATGAGGTGGATGCGGCGATGCACCGTACGCGCGCGTGGCGGTTATTGCCGATGTTGGCTGAGAACCCGGCCGGGAATGACACCGCTTTCGACCTCCGTGGGACTCTCCAAAGTTTCCTTGGACCGACGAGCCCGATTCGCATTGACGATCTGATGGGGACGGAGATCGGTCTTGTCGCTCCTTCGTGGTCTGAACTCACCAGCGCGGTGTGGCTCGTGCACGTGCCGGACGAGTCCGTGATTGATCGATGGTTCCCACAGGACCGGTCCGCCGGCGGGAAGGGCTCGCGTCCCAACCGCCCGTTCCGCGCGGGTGAGGTCCTGGTCTCCGTGCGTAACGACGTGGCTGCGATGGTGCGCCCGAAAGCCAGTGCCCCGTTGGTGCGGGACACCCTGATGCTGCTCGCCGGTCGTCCCGAGCCGGCGCTGGGGCAAACGCCGGAGTTTCAGGACCTGATGGGTCAACTGCCCCCTGCGCCGCTCGCGGTGGCGTACTTCAACGGGCGTCGTGAAAACCGGCAGGGCGAGGCGACACCCGGTGCGGGAATCCCGTCCTCTTTCCTTCCTACGATCAACTGCGGGGTTGTGGGGCTTTACGAGGGCGATGGTCGAATTGACTTTGCCCTTCGTGCGTCGCTCGATACGGTTCCGGACGGACCGGTGCTGTCCGACGACGCGATTGAGCGTTTGGTCCGTCTTCCGCAGACCACCCTGTTCGGGATGGCAATTGCGATTGACTTCGATCGCGCCCACGAGGCAGCCGTCGGCAATCCTTCCTCCGCTATTCTGGGTAGGGTGCTGACGCTGTTGGCGGGATTGCGCGACCCGTCGGAGGCGGACGCCGGTCCGCTTCCCCGACTTGGGCCACGTGTGATCCTTGCCTGGGACCAGGACCTTCGCGGTGAGAGCTCGAGCCCGCAGGTGGCCGTTCTGATCGAATGCCGTGGGGCGAAAAGGATGCGCGAGGCGGTGAGGGGGATTGCGGGCAACGCGCTGAGGCTGATCCGGACCATTGACCAGGTTGACGCCGATTCCGTGCCTGCGATCTTGCAGACGGCGCATCTTGGTACGCCCATTTTGTACATTCCGCTTACGAGCTATGCGGAGCAATCACGATTTCCCGCTGCTCGGCTCTTTGCCTCGACGGAACCGGCCTGGGCGGCGGTCGGCAACTGGTTTGTTTTCGCGCTTAGCCGGGATCACGTCGAGAGGATTTTGGACGCTCAGCATTCGCTCATCCCAAGGCTTGCGACGCTGAACGATGTCATGCCGTTGAAGTGGCGGCGCGTCGATCGAACGGCGTTGTCGGTCGCGCAGGCCGACCTTGCAGCCGTCGTGCTTGACGAGTGGTTGCGCGATTTCGAGGGGGGCGGACTCTCGCTGCTCGATCCCAAGTGGTGGGCGGCGGCGGGGCGACCGGCGAGCAGCGGCGTTCCGCGACGCCTGGGCATCGGTATGAAGGCCGACCAGAAACCGGGTGTCGTTGTGGTGGCACGTGTTTACCCGGGTACCGCAGCCGCCGGGCGACTGAGCCCGGGAGATCGGATCATCGGGATCAACGGGCACCTGCTCTCGCTGGAGTCACCCAACGCGGACCTTCGAAGGGGTTGGGCCGGTGCAAAGGATGACGCGACTACGACGTTCCGCGTGCAGCGTGATGAGGATATCATCGAGGTTACGTTGGATCGAAGCGGGCCGGTCGCGCGCAGTCTGATGCCGCGCATCGCGCCCGCTGACGCAGTCCGTGAGCTTGCATCACTCGGGCGCACGCTGCAGTTTGCCAGTTTCACGTCGTTCGCCGCGCAGTCCTCATCGTACTCGGCGCGGCTGTCGCTGAGGTTTGCGCCGCCTGCGCCGACCGTGCAAGCGCAAGGCGAGTAGAGGTATGCGAGCATCCTTGTGCGCGGGCTGAGCAGGTTCCTATGCGCCGACGGTCTCCGCATGAACGCCGTTCCGCTGTGCGTGTAACTCCAGGAACGCATCCATGAACGCGTCAAGCGTTTTCTCGAAAACGCCGCGCGCCCAGTCCGCGTCCAGGTCACTCAGGCTGCTCCGCAGCTCGAAGATTGGCGGTTTCTGCTCCGATGGGATGAAGGGCTCGCATCGGACCTCGCAACCATCGAGCCCGGACAGCCGGAACGTGATCAGCACATAGGCATTCTCGGATACGGCGAACTTGAACGTGCGAATGCCGTTTTTGTTGGCCGGGACGGACGCCTGGAGGCCGTGATGCGCGACGAAGGACTGGAACTCCTCGAACACCTGCACGACCTTGTCATCGAGCGTGACCTCGAACCGCTTGAACGATGTTGCCTTGGCCGCCTCGACCTTCTGCGCGAAACGCTTCTGCCACTGGTTCATTGTCTTCACCCCATGGAGGACTCAACCGGCCTTCATCGCACGACAAGGGCCCCGGCGCTTTCAATGATACAATACGATGCAGCCCGTTCAGGAACGGCGATGTGGCACGTTTATCGGGTGCAGACCACCCAACTCTTTCCCCCTTGTTAAGGGCCGGTATAGACCGGGGACATGGGTAACAGGTGTTCGGAGACTCCTCCGCCACTCTTCCCGTACCGGCGGTGCGACAAAGCCTGCTTCACAGACGGGTTAGTCGCCACATGGCATCGGACAGATGGAGTCGTATGGAATGCTCTGGAATCCCCTGATCACTTGGAGCACGTCGTCGATGTCAATACTACCGTCCGGTACACATGGGGCCACGTCCGTGGCCTCCAGGGAGGCATGGCTGAAATCACTCTGGAAGCCTCTGATAACGTACAAGATGTCGTCGATGTCGACTTCGCCGTTGTCATCCACGTCACCACAGCGGTACGTGGTCGAGCCGGCGACCTCAGACCGAGAACCGCCTACCAGTTCCTCCTGGAGGTGGTATGTGCCTGATGGGACGATCGCTTCACCACTCAGATACAGCGTTCCCCACTCAGAGGGCGTCTGGAAGACCGGTGTTTCATCGAGCGTACCGTCCGCCTGCACGTAGGCCGACAAGCACGAGAGGTTGGGATCGGTCGGATCACCGGTCAACCACAGAGCGAGCGGTAGTGTCAGGTCCTGCGGTTGGGCCGTGACAGCGATGTATCGACTTCCCTCGGCCTCGACGGCCGGGGCCAAAATCTCACACTCGTCGGGAATGGAATTCTCGTTGTCATCGGGCGACGTACCATCCACAACATCGCATTCGTCGGGGACTTCGTTTGCGTTGCAGTCGTCACTTGTTCCTTCGCTGATATCGACGGCATCGGGCGTGTCATTGTTGTTGCAGTCGTCAAAGCGCGGACCGCTGCACCAATCCAACACCGCGGTCATCAGAGCAAGCCGGTCGTCGGGATCCGTGACGGCCTCCCAGGGGAAACCCCAGAACGTGGCCAGATACACATAATCGCCCGCAGCCACAGCCGCATCGCCGCCGTTCCCGATGAAGGTCGATTCCGATTCCTCATTCGGTGAGACCCGATCACTCTCGTTCGCAAACGCGTACGTCAGACGAAGATTCTCCATCCCATCAAACGGCGCGGCGGCACCGGTCAGGAGGAACTGTCGTACGTCCTCGCCTACCTCAGCCACACCCAGGTAATCGCTCATGAATCCGGTCAAACCGCGATCCGCATGGTAGCTTTGGCTACTGATGAACACGCATCCTCCACCGTCCAGGAACGAAGCCAGAGCCGTCTCACCGGCCGGCCCGGGACCGCTCGCACCGCCGATCTCCGCTCCGGTGAACCAGACGACGGTTTCATACTGTGCGAGCGTGGCCGTGCCAGGCTCGTTGTCGCTGTTGCCCGTGTCCCACACGTCGTAGACCCGGCCCAGTGTGTCCAAGGCATCCGTATAGTCCGAACGTACGTCCGGCACGTTGTCGTCATCATCAACCAGAAGCAGCGGTAGTGTCTCGCCCGTGGTGAACGTGAATGTTGCGGAGGCAGCCCCGCTACCGCAGAGGTTGCTCCCTCGCACGCGCCAGAAGTACTCCGTTAGGGGGTCCAGCAACACGCCGGGGCCGTAGCTCGGTTCGGTCAGCCCGCCGGTGGACGCAACCATCTGAACGAAGCCATGATCCAAGGCCAACTCGAACTCGTATTCGGCGGCCTGTTCCACGTCAGCCCATTCGAACAGGGGACCGCGCGAGACGTCGACGGCCCCGTTCTGTGGGAGCACCGCCTGCCCGCCGCCGGGCACGTTCTCGTAGACGGTAAGGACAACGGGAAGCCCTCCCGAAGCCGCCGCCGAATTGCCCTCCACGAGCATCTCATAAACGCCGGCCGACACAGAGACGGTGCCGGTGATTGTCAAGACCGTGTCACCTGGTGGAACGACGGGGTTTGTGGAAAACTCGATCACGGCACCGGCCGGTGCGCCGCTGACGGCGAGCGTAACCGGGTCCACAAAGCCGAGGACCCGGCCGATGCCGAGCTCGTAGACGGCATCGTCCGGTGCACAGACGGTCACGGCGTCGGGAGTCGCCTCGAGCGTGAAACCGGGATCGTCCACGCAGTTGTAGCACGTAAGGGCGAAATCCTGATCGGTGCTATCTCCGTAGCCTGGGATACCATCCGAGTTGATGTCGCCGGCGATCACACGAATCGTTGCCGTCTCGGGGCTGGTCGGACCGAGGAAGACGCCCTCCGTGTTGTTCATGCCGTCCGCGACACCACCTGTGATCGACCAGCCGTCTCCACCGAAGCTATTGCCGCGATATGTATCTCCATTGACATCGACGACGAGGTCCAAGTCGTTGTTCCACGCCGGCGTCGAACCACCCAGCCCGTGACCGGCGGCATCCGTCCAGACGAGCATCAGTCGCATCGGCTCGTTAGGATCAGCCGGCGCGACGTCAATGGTCCATATCTCGCCCGTGTTGTCGAAGATGACCGGGTTGTCAAAGTAGAGCACGTTGAGCGGGGGATCGACGACCGCCTCCAGATTCATGCGACCCCATCCCTGCTTGCTGTCGAAGGGATGTCCGAGGATCACGTTATCGGCGTCTTCGTTGCCCGCAAGATCATGGGCGACGGGCAGGAACGCCGCCTTGATAAGGGCGGGGCTCGGGTCTTCCGTGTAATCGGGCAGGTTGCGGTAGCGTTCGATGAACAGTGCCACCGCGCCGGCCACGTGCGGCGCCGCGATGCTTGTCCCGCACTTCATGACGTGCCCACCCCCCACGTTGGAGGATTCGGCCATGCAGCCGGGAGCTACCATGTGTGGAATCGTCCGACCGTCCAGCGCCGGGCCGTGCGCCGAGTTCCATGATATGTCATTGATGTTCTGGTACTGCTGCCCGAATACATCCTGCATAATGGTTGAGCCGATCGTGAAGGCGTTCTTCGCCTCATCCGGCGTGCCTTGCGTACTTACGCCGCCATGACCGTTCTCGATCGCAAGGACATACGAAAACGGTTGATTGCCCGGCTCATCTGGGTCCGCATCGCGGATGCCGATATCGACCTGCATCGTATCATTGTCGTAGCCGTGAGGCTCATCGGAGGGCCCCCAACTATTGCTCGAAAGGGACGCCCCGTTTCTGTACGACTCAGCGATGAGCAGGCGCATGCCGTCTTCCTGGAGATACCACGGGCTGTAAACCTGCTCCACAAGCGCCGCGCCCGGCGCGATTCCGAGACCCCGAAGGAAACCGAGATCGTCGAATGTATTCGAGGCGCCGTCCGCAGCCATGATTCCGGCCGTGTGCGTGCCGTGGCTGCCTTCCAACTGACCGCCGCATGTATCACCGACGCATCCGATGAGGCGGTTCACGAGATCCGGATGGTCGTTCTGAACTCCGGAGTCAACGTTCGCCATGATGACGCCGGCGCCGGTCAACCCCACGTCGGCAAGCCAATCGTGGTATCCGGGATACGCGAAGTCGTCCTGATCGATGTTGTTGACGCAAACCTGGTTGCTCAATTCCCCTCGCAGACCGCCGTCGGTCGGGACCGGCTGAATACTGTACACGCCTGGAATGTGTGCGGCTGCCTGCAAGGCGGCGCCGGAAACGGTCAGGCCGACTTCCTCGAAGGTGTCGGTGAGAACGGAACGCCCCCGGAGCCCTGCCCCCAGCTTGATTAGCCCGTCGATCGCCGTCTCGACATCGGCGCCGCGGTAAACGAGCACGTCCACATCCAACGGCTCATCCGGGAGATCTCGCCATTGCGGAAGCAGGCGATAGGCCGGGGCAAACGGGCCCGTCCATCGTACCGCATCGATATCGGAAGCGGCGTTTCGTGCTCCTGTCTCTCCCCACACGATGTAGGTCGAGGGGTATACGTACCGAACGACGTTCAGTCCCCGCGCTTCCAGGTCCCCAAGCCAATCGGCCCGGATCGGCCCGGCGAACTGCACGAGGTGCAGATCCTCGCCGTCGGTGCGCACTTCGGCCCACCCGAGTGGGAGGTCCGGTTCAGCCTCCGCCGGGTCGAAGGTCTGCCCTCCGAGGTGCAGCGTGAAGCACGCGGTCCGCTCCTCCATCTCGACTCCGAGCGATCGCAGCTCAGAGTGCTCCGCCGGTGTCAGTGCAACCCACACGAACGCTCCGTAGTCGCTTGCCCGATCCGCAACCCAGTCCGGCAGGGTGACGTTCACAAGCTCGGTAGCGGGGATGCGCATGGCGATGGTGGCTGGTTGGTCCGTGGTGGGGTCGGATGCGCTGACTGGTGGCGCAAGCGCGGCGACCATCGCCGCGAATACCACGAGCCAACTGGCGTGCGAATGCATCTTCCGCCTCCCCCCGGCCCTTCGTCCCATAACCCGGTCGCGCTATGAATCTGCGCAGACTCCCACCTTTACTATCTTAACCAGGGAACCCAGCAAAGGCCAGTCTTTGATGTGTGGGGCGTCCCGCCGGAGCGGGTTTTTCTCCGCTTAGTAACTCTTTAGCCATCTGCAACGGGACTCGTTGGATTCTACCTGTCGCATGGACCTGTAAAGTCCATTCCCAGCGAGCCGCGGACTTCAGTCCGCGCGGACATTCGATCGCCGTCTGGAGGCTGTTGGCTGGGGCGTGCGGGGCAAGGCGCGCCCGGATGCGCGCGGAAGGTACTCTCAAGGCGTGGTTGATCGATTGGGTGGCGCGCCTACCCGTGGGGGCGGTCTTCTGAAGCAGTGCTCAAGACAGAAGGGTCTTGATGTCTTTAGGCGTGATCTTACCGGCCTTTTTGTGGAGCTTGCGGCTGAGCCAGCTCATGACAGCCGGGCCGTAGGGCGGGCTTCCGGCTTTGAGCTTCTCGATCATACGGTTGTCCCGCCGGACGCGCTCTTTGGCTTTGAGCACTGTGTTTACAGCCCGGGTCGCGCGGGCGTCCATCTGTGTGTGGCGTTGTTGGACGCTACGTTTCAGTACCATGCCAGCATCTCCAGCCGGGTAACGATCTTCCCGTGGCGAGCCCTGCCACACCCAGCGGCGTGACAACACCCGGCCCGCAATCCTCGATTCGTCCGCCTCGGACGATGGAACGGCGTATTATGCCGATTCCGACCCACGTGGTCAAGCGGCCAATTGGGCAGCGAACCGCGGGACCGGCCGCCCTGAGGCCGTGAGACATCCCCGCCGGGTCGATCGAACCGGATTCCCGCCGCGTGCGTCGGCTGCGCTATCAGCCCGCTGAAAAAGTGTAGCGCCGCCCCTCGTGGGCGGCGAAGCACCGTTTAGGCGTCACCCACGAGGGGTGACGCTACACGATTGTGGTGGAGCCCGCGTTTTTCAACGGGCTGCGGTATGGGGCGACCCACCGCTCGGTACAATGAGACCATGGTTCGCAAGGCAATCATTGTGGCGCTGACGGTGGCGGCGGTGGGAATGGCTGTCATCGAGGTAACAAGTTTCCGCCCTCGGGCGAGCGAATTCGACAGCGATTGGCTCTTTGTTTCTGACGTGTCCCTCTGCACGTCTTGTGATGGCGTCTTGGCTCTCTTCTTCCATCGCTGTCCGCAATGTGGCAGCTATGGTAAGCACGTTGCGTCCTGCTCCCACTCGGATGTTTTTCCGTCGGCCCTCCCCTCACCGCCGCTTGTCGTTCGACGTTTTGCGCAATTCGGGTGGCACGTGTGGCAGTCTCCCGGCAGTCGCACCTACGTTCTGTCGTTCCCAACGTGGGCACCATTCGTTCTGTTCGCCGCCTACCCCACGATCGCCTTCATCCGTGGTCCGTTGCGGCGGCATCGTCGGCGACGGAAGGGCTTGTGCGTCGCTTGCGGCTACAACCTCACAGGCAACGTCTCGGGCGTGTGCAGCGAGTGTGGCACGAAGATCGAGCAACCGTCGAGTGTGACGTAGGTTTTCGGCAAGTGGGTGCCCCGTCCTTTTCGCCAGAAAAGGGTGGGGGACGGATTGCGTGGCCGAAGACGCCTCGAAAAACTGTCTGTCCCCCATCCTTCGCTCCGCGAAGAATGGGGCACCCCAATCCTGTTCGGCACGCGGATTGCGTGTCAGGGCGGTTTGGCTG
>CBDUZO010000084.1:0-18749 GCA_965371725.1 uncultured Phycisphaerales bacterium | reverse complement strand
GTGACGACAACCTGTGGTGCAACGGTTCCGAAACCTGCGATGTCACGTTGGATTGTCAGGCAGGTACGGCCCCGGACTGCAACGACAACGTGGGTTGCACGGACGATTCCTGCAACGAGGACACGGATTCGTGCGACAACGTTCCAAATAACGCGAACTGTGACGACAGCCTGTGGTGCAACGGGTTCGAGACCTGCGATGTCACGTTGGATTGTCAGGCGGGCGCGGCCCCCGACTGCGACGACGGCGTGGATTGTACTGACGACTCCTGCAACGAGGACACGGACTCGTGCGACAACGTTCCGAACGACGCGAACTGCGAGGACGAATGGTTCTGCAACGGAGCTGAGACCTGCGATCCGGACCTGGGTTGCCTGGCTGGAAGTTATCCCTGTCCGGGTCAGGGTTGCGATGAGGAGAACGACGTGTGTGTGCCGCCGTAGAGCGTTTTCCGACAACTGCCGGCCTTGGTTACGTGAGGTGACCGGCCAACTGTTTCGTGCTGCGGGAGTTCATGAAAAGTGAAAGCGTCTTTTGTCCGCTACTGTCTGCTCGCGGTGTTATGTTTCCCTTGCGCAGCATCCACCGTTGACGAACGCGCGAAGTCAAATCGCGTGGCGGTCGATCGCCTGCGCAGTTTCAGTATCCAAGAGGTTTCCCTCCCGGACAGTGGCGCATCTTCCTTTCAGACGGCGGTTTCTCTGGGTGGGCAACCGTTCATTCTGTTCCTGGAGTCCTACTCGCTCCGGTCGGAGGGCTTTACGGTTCTCGTCCAGGGGGCTGACGGTGGGTTCCGCCAAGCCGAGGCGCCGGCGCTCCACACGTATCGTGGACACCTTGAGGGCGTGCCCGAAAGCCGAGTCGCTGCCTCGGTCGTCGAAGGGAAGCTGTATGCCATCCTGCTGCTCGACACGGACGCCGTCTGGTGCATCGAGCCTGTTGTTGCGTCCGGTGACGAATCCTGCGACGTCGCAACCCATCTCGTCTATCGCCGTTCCGACATCATCCCGGGGCCGTGGCACTGCGGGGCCGATTCGATAGCCACGCCACGCGCGACGGATAACCGGCCCGGTCATCCGGCGGGCGACGGGCGCTCATCCGCCGGCATGACGGTCTGCGACATTGCGTTCGACGCCGACGTCGAGTTCTACGAGGCAAACCGCTGGTCTGTCGCGAACACTGTGCTCGACATCGAGAACGTCATGAACAGCGTCTCGCTCATATACGAGAACGAAGTGGACATCACCTACGAACTGACCACGATTCTGGTTCGGACGGCGGAGCCGGACCCATACTCGTCCATCGAGCACGTCAATCTTCTGCTCGAGTTTCGTAGTGAGTGGAACACAAACCGGATGGGCATTCACCGTGACATCGCTCATCTCATGACCGGGAAGGACATCGCCGACAACGCGATTGGAGCGGCGTATGACGACGTGATCTGCGAGATGTGCGGTGCTGCCTACGGGTACGGGTTTTCACAGTCGACGTTCAGTGGCCGCATGCTCGAACGCGTTTTTCTAACCGCACACGAACTCGGACACAACTGGGGCGCCGATCACTGCGATGGCGATACGGATTGTGCAATCATGTGCTCCCAGCTCGGCGGATGTTCGGGCGACTATACGCATTTCGGCGAAGCATCCGGTTCGAGCATCACAGCCACAGCGGCGGTTTCCGCTTGCCTGTCCACGCTCGGACCGCCGATCGTTTTTCCCTTCTGCGAGACTTTTGACAATGGCATCAACAATGGAAGCTGGAGCTACAATGCCGTCGCCGAAGTGCATCCGGACGCCCCGGACGCTCCAAGTCCGCCGTATGCGCTGCTGATCGACAACTGTTGCACGGAGTGCGCGCCCGCGCCGGACGAGATTCGCAGCAACTACATCCAACTCGGCGGGCTCGACAGCGCGATCCTGTCGTACCACACGCAACATGCGGGCGGCTTCATCAGCAGCGGTTCTCAACTTGTCATCGAGTACACGGACAACGATTTCATATGGCTTGAACTCAACCGGATTGCGTCCACCGGGATCGACCAGGAGGGGTATGACTTCTGGGTGCACGCCCTGCCTCCGGATGCGTTCCATGACGACTTTCGGTTCCGTTTCCGCATCGAGCCGGTCTCGGATTTCGACGAATGGCGCGTGGACAATATTGCCGTCGTGGAGGCGATCCCGGACTCGGCGGTTCTGTATGTCGACGGAGAGGCCCTCGGCAGCGGTGCCGGTACGAGTTGGGACACGGCCTACAACGAGCTTCAAAACGCGCTCAGCATTGCACCGTGCTTTGATGCGACGCTGGAGGAGGTCTGGGTCCGCGAGGGCACGTACAAACCTGATCGCGGTACGGGAGACCGGGATTCGACGTTTCGGCTTTGCAATGGGCTGTCCGTGCTCGGAGGTTTCGCCGGAGACGAGACGAGCCGTCATGACCGTCGCCCGCGCGCCTACAGTACGTTCCTCAGCGGTGACATCGGAATCCCCGGGAATGACTTGGATAACTGTTATCATGTTGTGACGGCGGACGGCACGGATGCAACCGCCGTCTTGGACGGGTTCGAGATCACCGGCGGTCGCGCTGACGCCGCGCCCAGCGACGGAGGCGCCGGATTGCACATTGCAGGCGGCAGCCCGGTGATTGTCGATTGCATCATCCAAGGCAATACCGGAGGGAATGGCGGCGGCATCCTGATCAGCGGAGGCGCGCCCCAGATCCTGAATACGACCCTTCTAGCGAACGGAGCCTTTCTGTCAGGCGGCGGAATCCATGTCAGCTCGGGAGGTACGCCCACCCTGAGCAACAGCCTCTTCCTTGGCAATTTGGCCGGCGCCTTCGGGGGTGCCCTGTACACGCACAACAGCGCCGCCACCTTGGGCAACTGCCTGCTCAGCGGCAATACAGCCACGTCGGGGGCTGCGGTTTACAGTCAGTTCAGCAGTGCACTCCTCACGAACTGTACTCTGACGGAGAATACGGCAACCTCCTCCGTTGGCGGGATGCTCAGTTCCAACAGCGCGCCTGAGCTCAGAAGTTGTGTCCTCTGGGGCAACACCGATAACGGCGTCTCGCAGGAAACTGCGCAGATCAACGGCTCGGCACCGGACGTGGACTACTGCTGCATCGAGGGTTGGACCGGGAGTCTCGGTGGCATCGGCAACACGGGCGAGGACCCGTTGCTGGTGGATGCGGACGGAGTGGACGACATTCCCGGGACACCTGATGACAACGCGCGACTTCTGCCCGACTCACCGGTCATCGACGCCGGCGACCCGGACTTCATAGCCGACCCCGGTTCCACCGACCTGGATGGGCACCACCGCGTGCTCTGCGACCGCGTTGACATGGGCCCCTATGAGTTCGGTGCAGGTGATTTCGATTGTGATCGGAGCCTGGGGTCCGGCGACTTCATCGGTTGGTCCGAGTGCCTCACCGGACCGTCCGGCGTGACGACCTTGAGTGCCTGTGACGCTCTCGATCTCGATGCGGACGGAGACGTAGACCTGGAGGATTTCGCTGCATTCCAGGGCTTATCGTTCTCCTGAACGTGTGGCAACCCGGAACGCGTCGCCAGGGTCGAGACGCGCCAGGGTCATCTGTGTGTAGGAACGCACCTTTCAACCGTCGGTCCGCAGGCGCATCCCAAACAAAAGCGCGATTGTTGCCGGGCCTGTGAGGTTCAAGAGGCCCCAACGAAGGGCCGATAAATTCGTAGAGACCCGCCGGACGTCATCGTTCAAGATCCAAACGTGTAACGTTGAGAGCATGATCGTGGGAGCGTTCAAGGTCGCCAAGAGCTGGCTCGGTATCAAGTCGAGGATTCGGGCTGCGGTGCGCCCTCGCCTCGCTCGATCGGTCCTGGACCGGCGTTCCGCGCTCATCGTGCTGGCGTATCATGCTATCGATCCCGATCCGCCCGCCTTCATGCTCAGGACCGGTGTGGTGACGCGGCCGGACGTCTTCGAGAGCCACATGCGATGGGCCAGGAGCCGCTACGCGACCGTCGCTCTGTCGGAGGGTGTCCGTCTGCTTCGCGCCGGGAGGCTCGACCGAACTTCTGTGGCCGTGACCTTCGATGACGGCTATCGCGTGACCGTGGAGCACGGCTTGCCGATTCTGATCGGGCATGACATCCCCTGCACGTTCTTCGTCAATGGCCTGTTCCTGGATGGCCGGGAGTGTTGGATCGATGATGTCGCCAGCCTGGAGACGGCCGGTAGAACGGACGTCTTGAAGGATATCTTCGGGCCATGCCCGTGCGGGTCCTACACCCGCTACCTTCGCCGGGAGGCGAGTGGGGAGGTGGTGGCCAGGCGCACCCTGCTGGTGCAGCGGACCAACGGCGCTCCCGGTCGGCATCTCGACGAGGCGTGCCTGGATGAGCTGTCGCGAAACCCGCTGGTCGAGATCGGCAATCACAGCTTGGATCATCCGAGGTTATCACTGCTCGATCGCGACGAGCAACGCCGACAGGTTCTGGCCAATGAGGCGATCCTCTCCCGCCGGAGCCACTACCGCCGGCTATTTGCCCTGCCGTTTGGGCGACCCGAGGACTGGAATCTTGACACGGTGGCGGTTGTGGCGGACTCGGGACATGAGTTTGTCAGCGCTTGTGGCGGGGTCAACTTCGCGGACACCACGGGTGTGGACATTCGCCGCATTAGTTGTGACGGCACCGGCGGCGTTGATGCGCTGGAAGAGCTGATCATGACCTGCGGTCTGGGTATCTGACGGCTGAGAGGCAATCTCGCAACCGCCGTTGTTAGGAATGAGCGAATGACGATGACGGTCACCGACGCTGCCTGCTCCGCTGTGGATGGAAGTGTGGTTTGTCCGCTTCAGCGCGGCGAGATTCGTGATGTTGCCAATCTGGCCACTCGTGTTTTCCTGGGCCTCAACCGGCCCGCCACCCGGGAACTTTGCGAATACCTGGATCGGCTCTTCTACTCCGATCCCTGGTTGAGCGTCGAAGTCGCCCCGCCGATGGTCTACAAGACCAAGGATGGGGCAATCCAGGGCTTCTTGGGCTCGCATCCGCGCCGTCTTGTCATGAACGGCGAAGTGATCGAAGCGGCCGTAATCGGGCAGTTTATGGTCGTCCCCTCCCTCAGGCGGTGCGGCATTGCCAGCCGCCTTACCACAGCCATCATGGATTGGCCGCAGGCCATCACCTTCACGACATCGGCCTGCGAGGCCTCCGCCAGTGTGAGGCGGAAACTGGGCTTCTGGCATCCGCCGTTCGGCGGTATGCGATGGTCCAGGAAGCTCGCCGCGGGCGGGGGCAGGATCGCATCGCTGGTAAGGCCTTTGAGGAGCCTCCGCGCCGCACGGGACATCTCGCCGGGGGAACGACATTACGGTGATGTGGTCTGTCGCCCGATCGTCGACGCCAGGGAACTCTGTCGTCTGCGGGCGGCGTTGGCGGAGGCCTACACTCTGTGTTCGGATCTCGACATCGAGCACGCCGAGTGGCTGCTGCGTATGCTGCGAAGCTCGGCGGCGCGCGGGCGGCCGGGCACGTGCGTGGTCCTCGGCCACGGTGGTGATCCGATCGGCTGGGCGGTGTACTACGTTCAGTCGCCCGGAATCGCGAGACTGCTCGAATTCGCCTGCCCGGGTCCGCACTGTCGCGAGGCCTTGGGGTCATTCTTCGAGTACGCGACGGATATCGGCATCCGGGAAGTCATCGGGTTTTGCACCTCCCCTGAGCTGACGACGGCCGCCGTGGATCTCGGATCCACCTTGAAGGATGGATTCTCCGGATGGCTCATCCATTGCAAGGACACGGAAGTCCAGCTCGCGATCCTCAACGGCCGGGTCTTCTGGTCCGAGTTGGACGGCGAAGCCTGGGTTACCCTCCGCGGTCACGGCGAGACCGCCGTTATGGACTGTGAGTCCGAGGGCGTGTGCTGCTGTCAGGCTTCTTGAACGTCGGGACCGCACGGGGACGAGTTTTACTAGAGCTGCGTTTCGTAAATGGTGCGACGATGCACCGAAGTGAGCCGCAGGCTTCAGCCTGCGCGGACCCCCGCGCGGATTGAAGTCCGCGGCTCGCTACGTCACCACCAGAACCGCTCTAGTCCCGGTCTGCGAGGCGTTTCCGTTCCCGGTTCGGGTGGGGCAGGTATTCGAGCAGGGCCTCGACCTCCTCGTCGTCGCGGCACTGTCGGCGGGCGGCGTGGAAGCACCTTTCGGCCTGGTCGTGTTTGCCGTGCGCCTGCAGGTACTTGCCGCAGAGGACGTTGGGGGCGACGAGCGCACTTCCATCGGGTAGATCGCGCGCGAGCAGGGCAAGTCCATCCATCAGTCTTTCGGCTGCCGGCGCCTCACCCGGAAGCTCCATGAGGAACAGCCCGGTGAACTCGTGCGCCTGAACGTCCGGTGGTAAATGGGTTGGAGTCGGGAGCAGCTCTTTTCCCGAGTAAAAACGGTCCTTGTAGCAGACGATCCAGACCGTCGAGCCGGTCGTCGACCAGGGAGGTTCCTCGATCCGTTTGATCGGCGTATCGAGCGTGACTTTCAGGAACTTCGAGCCGGGTTTGAAGTACCGCCCGAGGCCGGACACCGTGACCGAGTAGCGCGGCGGCACGCGGTCTGACGCGACGCAAGCGAAGGAATCGTCCGTTTCGGCATGGTGACGCAAGTGTGTCATCACGCCGCGCCAGTCACGTTTTTCGATCTGGCACAGCGAACCAAAGGTCGCGTGCGCCATGGGGATCAGGATCGCGCCGATCAAACCGACGAAGATGATTACGGACGTGACCTTGTGGGCGCGGCGTGCCGATCGTCGCACCTCCTCCGCGGCAAGTGCGATACACCCGAGTAGCGGTGCGGCCATCAGCAGAAGGTATTGAGGCTTGGCGCCGGCGACGCTCAGCTTCGCGTAGACTCCTGCGTACCAAAACGGGAAGGGGACCAGCGCAACGGCGAATAGCGTGGCATAGGGGTCTCGCCGCCTCCACGCCGCCTTGATCAGAAGGATGAGCCCGACGGCTGCAACCGCCCCGGCGATGAGGAGCACCCATCCGGGGCCATCCGTCGCCGAGAGCGTCCCTGGTGAATAACCGGAGATGGTGGCCGTGTAGGCATCGCTTAACTGGTCCGTGAACCGGGTGAACCACGGCGTCGCGTGCGTACCGATGGCGTGCGACAATCGGTACAGGATCACACCGAAGATCGGTCCGTAGACGGCGTAGGCGAGAACGACCGCCGTAAAGGCGGCCCACAGCTTTCGTGACTCCCCCTCCCTTTGCGTGAGATCATGTGCCGCGTGAGCCTTCAACCAGGCGCAGACCGCCATAACGGCCAACCCCATCGTGATGAAATGCGGCCCGACCCAACGTGTCATCAAAAGGAGCGTAAGAGTGCAGGCGAACAGGCCCCATGCCCGAAGCGTATGGCGTTGTCGAGCCCTCGCGAAGGCAAGGACGGTTGCCAGTGCGAAGAAGAAGAAGATCGTGTAGGGCCTTGCCTCCTGCGACATGGCCACGTGCAGCGGACAGACGGCGAGCAGAATGGCTGATGTCACGCCCGCGGCGCGACCTCCGATCCGGCCGACCCACCAGCCCAACAGGAAGACGGAACCCGCCCCGAACAGCGCTGCGGGAAACCGCACCCACCAATCGCTGTCAGCGAGCCCCAGGCGATGCAGACCGGCGCCGATCAGGTAGTCGAGCGGGGGTTGCCCCTGGTCGCTCGCGCCAATCACGACGTAGGGGAGCGGAAGCTGATAGGCGTTGACCTGGACCGCTTCGTCAAGCCAGAGGCTCTCGGCGTCAAGGGCCCAGAGCCGCAAACCAAGTGCCAATAGTGCGACAGCCAGTAGGGCGAGGACGAACCATCCTTCTCCACGCCGTCGTTCGCTCGAACTCTTGACGGGCAGGCTCACGGTGTGTCACCTCTCATTGTCCGACGTGCTGCTTCCCGGCCGGAATCTCCAGAGGTCCCTCCGCGAGCCGCGGGCTTCAGCCCGCGCGGAGGTCCGCGCAAGCTGAAGCCTGCCGCTCAATCCGGCCCACCGTCGCTTGAATATCGGACGATCGAGCCGTTCCCTTTGGCTGTGCCGGGGGAGGACTTCGCCGGCGCCCGGCCCGGGGTTCCCATTTCAGACCGCGCGGGCAGGTACCGATAACAAACGGGCGGCCCGCACCCGAGCGGTGCCGACCTGACAGACAGCGCAACATTAATGACATGTGCTTTGGCATGATCGCATCCGCTCCAGGTTCGGCCGATCGGATCTTCGTTTCCCGCCGCGCGCTTCTGGCGCTTGTTGGTGTGGCGGTCCTGGCGGGCTGGCTGCGTTTCAGCGGCATTACTGACTTGGGAGTCCGGTTCGACGACGAAGCGTGCTACGTGGCCGATGCCCGCTTGTGGCACCGATGCGCCGCGCTGATGCTCGACGGCGAAGCGCTGCGTGCGGTGGTTGGAGGGGACAAGAAGGCGTTTCAGCGGCGGATGACCGCTCATCGCATCAACTTCAGTGATCGATACCTCAAGCCTTCGCAGGGGTATACCTTCCTTGGATCGCTGATGATGTTCCTTGTTGGTGACGACCCCGCCGCCTTGCCTGTGCTCAACGCCTTGTGCGGTACGCTCGCGGTCATCGTCGTGTATCTTTTGGGGAGTGTCCTGTTCGATCGTTGGATTGGCGTGGCGGGTGCGCTGTTTCTGGCGATATCACCCTATCACCTTGTCTATTGCCGAAGCGCCTGGCCCAATGCATCCGCCGGACTTTTCCTTCTGATCGGAGTGCTGTGTTGGGCGCTTGGCCGACGCGGAATGTGGCCGCTCGGTAGGGCCTACGTCCTGGCCGGGATCGCCATCGGGTATGCCGCCACGTGTCACTACAGCAGCCTGTGCGTCGTCCCTGTACTGGTGTTGGTTGACCTTCTGACGGCGGACGGGCGCCTTTGCTCGTGTGAGAAGTCCGCCGGTTTTTTCCGAAGTCGCGTTGGTTTGTGGGTGCGGCTTGTCGGTGGCGTGGCGGTCGTGGCGGTGGCGTTCGAGGCGGTCTTTCAAGCTGCCCGCCTGGCGGCGAAGGCCACGGACAGTTTCCTGCCACTGAAGACTTTCCTGGAAGCGTGTTGGCAGTGGGGGCAGGTCATCCTCCAGTGCGGCGTCAAGACGCCTGGTGGAGGTTGGATCAACACGCAGATTCCGACCGTGTACGCTGGATACTTCGTGCACTGGCACGGCGTGGCCGTGGGGGGTTTGCTGCTGCTCGGTATCATCGTAGGGCTCAGGTCGCGCGGCGCGGGCAAGGTGATCGCCCTGTTTCCAATCGCAGTAGTCGTTCTTCTGATGGTGCAACGTTACACGATCGCTCGGGCGGCGGCCGCGGCTGTGCCGTTTGCGTGCCTCTGCCTGGCTGTCGGATTGTACTTCATCCTGCGCCCCTGCGATCGATGGCGTCGACTCAAACCTGTTCTGGCGCTGGTTCTTGTTTGCGCGATGGGAGCCTATCCGTTCGTCGAATCGTGTCGGCTTGTGCGGGCCGGGAGCGACATCGAAGCGGTGTGCGCCTTTGTGCGGGAACGGGGGATCAAGACATTGGCTGTCCCGATGGATACGTGCAACCGCTCCAAGTACTCGCTCTATCTGGAGGACGGCGGAACCACGATCATGCGACATCGATATGACCGGTGGGGAACGCCGCAACAGGTGCTTGCCCGGTTCCAAGCTAAGGGTGTGCGCTGGCTGCTGACCGACGCGCAGTGCTGGCACTATCGGGATCTCGCCCGGCGCCCGCGTGACGAGGTGTTTCGTTGGTGGCAGGCGATGGATGACCGGTTGGCAAAAGACGCAGTTCTGGTGGCTGAGTTTCCGCACATCAGCGATTATCGCTGGGAGTTCCTTTCCGAGGGGCCGGGTGTCAACCTCCTTCCGGAGATGATCGAACGAGGGGACGGGCCGATCCGAATCTACGACCTTCAATCCGAAGCCGTGGCGCAGGACCGTGCCGCTTCAAAGACCTGGTAGGCCCACAGGAGTCGCTGGCGGTGGGGCGCCGCCTTCGGGTTATCGGTCGTTCCCCGGGTGGTCCCTTCGACCGTCGCGCTGTGGCGGGGTGACCGTTCGATCCGATCGTTTGTCCTGCGCGTCCGTTCAGACGCCCCCGCCAAGTACCGATAAGACATGGACGACACCGCCACGCCGCAAGCGGGATCGATGCGCGATTCCAGTGGAAGGCGGAGCGATATCGCGCGCAGGGGCGCGTATCGAGTATTCCCCACGAGGCGGGCGGATGGTTTTCGGAGCAGGTTGAATCGATGCGGTTCGGAAGCATCCTCATCACGGGTGGTACCGGTTTCCTGGGACGGCAGGTCGTTCGCACGTGCAGGGACGCCGGCCTGTCCGTTACGTCGTGTAGCCGGGCCGACGGCGTGGATCTGCGCGATCCCGATCGCTTTGCCGCTTATCTCAGCAACGTCAAGCCCGATTGCATCGTGCACTGTGCGGCGCACGTGGGCGGTCTGGGGTACGTCGGTGAGCACGCGATCGAAGTATTCCAGGACAATCTCAAGATCGCATCAGGTTTGATGCACGGGATACACACAGCCGGAGTCAAGACGCTCATTACGGCCATGCCCAACTGCACGTACCCCGGGGCAAAGGACATTTATCGTGAGGATGAGTGGTGGGACGGGGAGATTCATCCCAGCGTGCTGATGTACGGTCTTCCGCGCAAGACCTTGTGGGGTTTGTGCAAGACGTATGGTGACGTCACGGGTTTGCAGACGGCCCACCTCGTCTTCCCGAACATGTACGGGCCGGGCGATCACTTCGAGCCGAAGCGGAGTCACGCGCTGGGCGCTCTTGTGGCCAAGATCATCCTTGCCAAGCGCGACAACGCTTCGATGGTTGAGATCTGGGGGACGGGCAAGCCTGTGCGCGAATGGATGCACGTACGAGACGCCGCCGAGGCGATCCGACGGTTCCTCGCGGTCGTTGCCGACGATGCATCAGCGCTTACGGGCCATCCGATCTACAACGTTGGGATCGGTGAGGGCATCTCCATAGCGGATTTGGCTGAGACCATTCGCGAAGCGGTCGGATGGAAGGGCTCATTCGTCTACGACACGAGCAGACCGGACGGCGCGATGCAGAAGCTGCTCGACGGTCAACGCTTTCGGGAACGGACCGGGTGGAAGCCGGATGTCACGTTGCGTGAGGGAATCGGACAGACGGTGGACTGGTGTTTGAAGCACAAGAGTTTCGAGGTGGCTTATGCGCATTCCTGAGTTCAATCCGCTGATCGAGAAGGATGAAGTCTTCCAGGTCCTCGAGACACTCGAGGACAACTGGCTTACCGAGGGCAAGAAGACCCGCCGGCTCGAGGAGATGCTGGCGGAGTACTGCGGGTGTGAACGCGTGATCATGATGCCGAACGGGACTCTGGCCCTGTTCGCCGCATTGAAGGTCCTCGGGATCGGCCCCGGCGATGAGGTCATCGTCCCGGACTTCACGTTCTTCGGCAGTGCGTCCGCCGTGGTTCTCACCGGGGCCAAGCCGGTCTTCGTCGATGTGGACCCGTACGACTTCAACATCGACGTCGCGACGGTTGATGAGAGCGTGTCCGAAAGGACCAGGGCGATCATGCCCGTGCACATCTACGGCCAGACGTGCGACATGCTCGGTGTGATGTCCCTGGCGGAGCGACACGGGTTGCTCGTTGTGGAGGACGCCGCCCAGGGACTCGGTGTGACGTTTGGCGATAAGCAGGTCGGTACGTTCGGCGATGTCGGTTGTATGTCCTTCTTCGCCGACAAGACGATGACCACCGGTGAAGGCGGGGCCTTGCTGGTGGACAACAAGACGCTGGCTGACGAGTGCATCTACTTCAAGAACCAGGGGCGCTTGAAACGCGGCTCGTTCGTTCATCAACGAATGGGGTACAACTTCCGGATCACGGACCTGCAGGCTGCGATCGGCGTGGCGCAGTTCAAGCGGATCGACGAGAGCATCGAGCGCAAACGGACGATTCGAGAGACGTACTATCAGCGCCTGCGCGGATGCCCCGGCGTTAAGCTTCCCCAGGATAACGGGTTTGGAGAGGTCGTGCCTTTCCGCGTGAATATCCTGGTCGACGATCCGGAAGGGCTCTGCAAGTTTCTGTCAGAGCGCGAGATTGCTACGCGGCGGTTCTTCTATCCGCTGCACAAACAGCCGAGCTTCAATGCCACGAACTCGGTTGTTCGGCAGCGGCCGATCTACTCCGTTCGCCTGTTCGAGACGGGTATCATGCTGCCGAGCGGGTTGGACTTGACCGAACAGGATATCGATTTCGTGTGCGAGGGTGTGCACGCGTATCAACAGGAGCGCGTATCGGCGGGTCGTGATAGCGTGAAGGCAACCCGGTAAGCAACGCCGGTGTTCGCGCGGCACACAAAACCGGAAAATGTCCCGAATAGGTTTTCCCTTCAACGGTGAGGTTCGAGTGGCTACTGAAGTCCTACAAACCGATTACCACGAACAGTTCGCGGCGCTGTATGACACGTTCTACAAGACGCGGGATGTCGCGGATGAGTCGCGGCGTGCGACGGAGTTGCTCGAGCTGAGCGGCGCGTCCGATCCGTGTCCGCAGGTGCTCGATTTCGGTTGTGGTACCGGATCCCATGCCCTTGCCTTCCGCGCTCAGGGTCTACGCGCGACGGGGTTTGACATCTCGCCGGCGATGATCGAGCGTGCACGAGCGAAGCTCGCGCCCGACGACGCGGACAGCGTACGCTTCGAGACGGGCATGTTCTCCGACCTCTGCGCGAGGATGAACGGCCATCGGTTCGACGGCGCGGTGAGCATGTTCAACGTCTTCAACTGTATGGACTCGCCGGGGATGATGCTCGAGCAGCTTCGTCTTATCGCCGGGACCCTTGCCGCCGGCGCGAGGTTCCTTGCCGAAGTGTGGAATGGGGTGGCGGTGTTCGCGGATGAGCCCAGGCCCGATGTCCGGCGCTGCTTCCACGGCGAGAACGGTGCTCGCGAGGTCGTCCGAATCACGCTTCCCAAGCTGAACCGAATCAATCAGGTGTGTGAGCTGCGCTATCGTGTACTCACACTGGACCGCGTCTCCATGAGCTTCGATGAGTTCGAGTCGATCCACCGACTTCGTTTCCTGACGCCGGTTCAATATCGTCAATTGTTCGAGCTTGCGGGCTTGACGATCGTCGACGAGTTCCCGAAGGGGCAGCCGGGCACGCCGGTTACCGAACATGACTGGCACATCAGCTACCTCGTCCGTCGCGATTCCTGACGCGACCGTCCCGGTTCGCACGGCTCCGGATTCGGCATCGGAGGCGGTCGGCGTCATCGACCGCGCACGCGCCAAGCTCGAGCGGCACGCCGATCTTTGGTCCCGAAGGCCCCTGATACGCGACATCTACCGCGGTTATCACCAAGCCATTCTAAACGCCCGAAGTCGCCGGAGCGGAATTGCGCTCGAGGTCGGCTCGGGACACGGAAGCCTCGCCGAATCGCAGCCCGGTGTGATCTCCTGCGACGTCGTGCCGTGCCCGTGGCTTGACTGCGCCGCCGACGCCACGCGGCTGCCTTTCGGGGACGAGTCCGTCTCAAACATCATCATGATTGACGTGCTGCACCACGTCGCCCATCCCGCCGAGTTCTTCGCGGAGGCGGAGCGGACGCTCGTTCCCGGTGGGCGGATCCTTATGATCGAGCCCTACGTTTCACCGGTGAGCTGGATTGCGTGGCGATTCTTTTGCGATGAGCCGTTTGACCCGAGTGTTGATCCTCTCTCCTCGAGCGCCGGGCAGGGAACCGTCGACGGCGCCGACCCCTGGGAGTCGAACGTGGCCGTTCCGACGCTGCTGTTCTGGCGTGATCTCGACGTCTTTCGACACCGGTTTCCCGGGTTGCGCATCGTGCGACGTCGGCGCTTCGATCTGATTCTCTACCCGCTCAGCGGCGGGTTCGAGCGGCGAAGGTTCATTCCCATGCCGCTTGTGCCGTTCATGCGAGCTTGTGAACGCATTCTGACCCCGCTCGCGCCGCTCCTTGCCTTCCGCTGCTTCGTCGTGATCGAGAAGTCCGCACGGACGACACGATGAACCGCAGCCCGCCCTTCGTCCCATGTGCCCTCCCGATTTCCCGTTCTTCGTTTGCGATTCCCGCGCGCCGCCTGGTGCGAAATCCCGCCGTCACGCTATAATCCGCCGCGAGCCGATTGATGGTGTGAGAGGACCAGAGCAAGCTCTTTTTTCGTGTCGCGGTGAAACAACCCTTTTCTCCTGGGTTTCTCGCCCCGTGCCCGCCACACAAATTCGGAGAGTGCTATATTGCGAGGATGGACACGCGTATGAGCGCACTGCAAGGGAAGACCCACGGCCCATTTCACGAATCTCGCCCACTGGAGGGCCGGGACGGCATCCGTGGGATCGATCCTCCGACGATGCAAGCGGCCGTCCGGATGGCCTGTCACACTAGTGTGCGGGCAATCCTCAATCTGCGGGTCGAAGTTCCGCACTGCTCAAGAGCAGTGGCACGCTCTTCGGCTCCACCCAGCCCGCAAATCCATGCGTGGTCAAACACAAGGGTCCTGTTGCTGGCTCTGGGACTGGCTTTTGCCTTTCAGGGGGGTGTGGGGTGCGTGGAAATTCGTCCGCCCGTTTCCGCTGCCCGCTATGTGGCGTTTGGCGACTCCGCCACGAGAGGCCCGTCGGACCGTGACTACCCGGACATTCTGTGTGAGTTGCTGGGCGAGTCGCCCGAAGCATGTGCCAATGAGGGTGGAAGCGGCGAAAGGACCGATGAAGGCCTGGTCCGGCTGAAGGATTTCATCCGCCTGGGCGTCTACCCCGACATGGAGGTCCTCCTCTACTGGCAGGGTGGTAACGACATCACGGATTTCGCCGAGGACCACGATCCGCTGTTCATTCTCTCACCGGACGATCCGGATTACTTCTACGATGACGAACTGGTCGCAACGCTCGATGAGATCCAGGCGAGTATCGAGTCCGCCATCGCCGCCGCGCAGAACACCGGCTTTCCGGTCTATGTCGCCACCTATTACTTGCTCAGTGACCACCTGGCCGAGTGCAATCCGATGCCGTTGAACCTCCTCATCTTCTCATCACAGGCCGACGTGGCGAACGCCTACGTGGTCATGCTCAACGAGCGCATCCGCCAGGCCGTCGTGAACCGGCGTGCGGCCGCGCCGGACTCGCCTGTCGTGTTGGTGGATGTGGAGACGCTGGACGGCACCCTGCGCGCCGATCCCGACAACTACTTCAACTGCAACCACTTGAGCGAGCAGGGCAACGAGATTGTCGCGCAGCTCTTCTTCGACAGGATCCAGGAAACGTCGGAGTGACGCTGGGGGTGTCTGTCCGTCAGCTTTCCACCGTTCTGTGGGCCGACGACTGAAGCAGTCGTGCTTGTCGATACCAACCTGCTCAGAACCTCGCAGGTACGTCATTCGGTGATCGGCGTTTCTCAAGTTCGCGACACAGCTTGTCAAACGACGGAGACCTGGCCCGGCAACACTGCAGGTCCATCTTCGCGGTCATGCGAGGCTGGTCGACCGTCTCACTGTACTTCTCTCCAACGAAGTGTCTGCCGATCCAGCCCTTTCCTGCCCGCTGTGCCTCTGGGTTCTCTGGCGTACCTGTGTCCGGGGGCAGTTCCAAGAACTCATGCAACGACTCCGCCGCCGCTACAAACCAAGTCTCATACTCGATATTGGCCAGCACGCAGGCAACATCGGCGCGGGCATTCACCTTTTTGGCTATGTCCAGCAAGCTCGGACCGAGAATGCAGGGAGCGTCTTTGTCTGCGTCGATTAGGACGAGGACCATGTGTGGACAAGGACCACTCGGTGCGCCGCCAAGCTTCAGCAGCGCGAGCTTCACTGCTCGCTCGAGTTCCTCCGGTTTGACAAGCTTGGAGCGTGGTTTGCGGATAGGCTGCAGGACTTCGATGTACTCACCACCAAGCAGGTCGGTCCAGATACGCTGGAGCAGTATGCGAATGCAATGGACCTCACCGTGCCCCTCCACGATCGGCGCGACGCGAAGGCGTGTCATAATACTTCGCCCTCTGGGAAATCAAACGTCTTCTGTTGCTCCTGGCGCTTGAGGTCCTCCTGGTCCGGCTGAAGTTGGTCCATACGCAGCAGTTCTCCGGGCGAATACAGATGGCTTTTGATCGCTTCACGACAGGCTGAATCGACAGGGGCGATCTCCGTGGCACCCTTTCGCGACTGAACGGCCAGTAGTGTATCCACGTTGGTGTCGATTTCGTCCACCAGATCCGAGCTATGTGTGGTCACCAATACTTGTGTGTGTTCCCTCGCCTCTCGAACTGCGTCCATCAACGCACCGGCAGCCGCAGGATGAAGCGCTGTTTCAGGCTCCTCAATCCCCACGAGTCGAACTGGATCCTTGCGCTCGGCCAACTGTGTTACCGCGACGAGCGTGCCAAGGGCTCGCAACGTACCGTCCGACATGCTTGCCGCGTGGAATCTCCAGGGATGCTTCGCTCCGACCACCGCCTGCCTGAACTCGAGTGTCTCGCGCGGACCGAGAGCAACGCGCTTTAGATCGGTGATATCCGGTACGATCTTGTCGAGATAGGACTGTATCCGATCCTTGGTACCGCGATTCTCAGCGGTGATGCGTGCGATGACGCTGGCGATGTTGCCCCCATCCCGGCGCAATAGCTTTCCAGCGTCCGGGCTTTGAAGCTCCTTCATGGCTTGCGGATTCAGGTTGTAGAACCCCATGGACAACAGCCCATCGTACACATCACGAAACTCCGGCAACCCGGAAGCGTTCACGAGGTAGAGTCGATCATCAAGCGACGCCGGCATCCCCGCCGGCGCGGAGTGCATCAGTTCTCCTTCCTCCAGTCGGTATGACGCCACAATCCTGTCCCCGGATGGACTCCGAATGTCGAGACGCTCTTTCTTGACGGAGAACCCGCCCTTTTTCTTGGCGGCAATCTCGAATCCATAGTGAGCCGAACGCTGATCAGGCAATTCCATCTTGAGATACACGGCGAGATTCCTCGGATGGCCCGTGCTTCGCCTGCGCACCTCATCGATGCCGCCGCGCGACTTGATAGCATGATCGAGGGACGTTTGCAGGCTGTCGGCGACGAATCGAAGAGCGTCGAGAAAATTGCTCTTGCCTGCCCCGTTTCGCCCGACCAGAACCGTCAGGCAACCGAGCGAGGCACTGCAAGTACCGATGCTCTTGTAGTTCTTGATGCTGAGCTGCTTGACGAATGGTCCGGCGGACCTTCGTTGGCTCGATGGATCTCTTTGTTCGGGCTCGCTCATGGGGAACGATTATAATCCGCCTCGACGGATTCCGCGACAGGCCCGGGTTTCGCGGCTCCCGGCCATCCAATGGTCTCCACCTCCGTGCCCTGTAACTGGACGAGTGCTGGCACATCGGGTATCAGAGCGCCATGGGATTCCTTCTGTCCCAAATCAAACTGGCTGAGGTCGCCGAGGCCGAGGTCACACCATTGATCACCGATCCGGCGGGGTTGCTTGCGGTTTTGCTCGGTGTTCTGGCTGTGATCTTCTACCTTGCGAACCATCCGGTGACCGGACGGGTTTTCAAGATCATCCCGTCGCTGGTGTTCTGCTACTTCGTTCCGACGCTACTGACCACGCTCGGTGTGATTCCGGACGAATCGCCGCTTTACGTTTGGATCAAGGATTTCGTTCTGCCGGCGGCCTTGCTGCTGCTGATCCTCGCGTTGGATTTGCCGGGCATCATCCGTCTCGGCCCCAAGGCGGGGATCATGCTCCTCGCGGGAACGTTCGGCGTGGTGATCGGCGGGCCGATCTCACTATGGATCATGCAGGACCATCTGCCCGACGACATCTGGAGGGGGATGACCGCTCTTTGCGGAAGCTGGATCGGTGGCGGGGCCAACTTCGTCGCGCTCGGAGACATCGCCGGGATATCCGACAAGATGCTCGCGATGATGGTGATTCCCGACGTGCTCGTCGCCAATGTCTGGATGGGCATCCTGCTCTACCTGTCCGCCCATCAGCACCGGATCGACGCGTGGAGCGGGGCCAACGCCTCAGCCATCCGTGACCTCGAACGCCGCATGACGGATTTTCAGGAGCGGACCGCGAGAATCCCGACGCTGGCTGACCTGCTGACCATCCTCGCACTGGGGTTCGGCGCGAGTTGGCTCTGCTGCAAGGCGGGCCTCCGGCTGCCCGAGATCGCCACCGAGAAGGGCGGAATGCTCATTTCCCATACGACGTGGAAGTACATCCTGGTCACGTCCGCCGGGCTGGCCCTTTCGTTCTCGCGCGCCCGCAACCTCGAAGGAGCCGGTGCGTCCAAGGTCGGTTCGGTGATGATTTACCTGTTGGTCGCCTGCATCGGTGCCCACGCCAACTTCGCCGACATCATCAAGGCGCCGGAACTGATCGCGATGGGGTTCATCTGGATAGCCGTGCACATTGTGGTGTTGCTGGGCGTGGCCAAGCTGATTCGCGCGCCGATCTTCTTTGTGGCGGTCGGGTCGCAGGCCAATATCGGCGGGGCTGCCAGTGCCCCAATCGTGGCATCGGCTTTCCATCCCTCACTCGCCCCGGTCGGAGTGCTCCTGGCGGTGGCCGGTTATGTGCTCGGCACGTACGCGGGTATTCTCTGCATGAGAATGCTCATGTCGGTGGCAGGTGCGGATGGGTAAAGCTTGCTCTAGGCTATGTCTGAAAACAGCAGTTTAAGGTATCGGCGAATCATCGCCAACTGAAGCATCCC
>CBDUZO010000083.1:0-19126 GCA_965371725.1 uncultured Phycisphaerales bacterium | reverse complement strand
CAACGATCCTGCCATTCTAACCGCCTACCGCCCCGCCGAAACTGTCACGCACCCGGCTCCGCCATTTCAGGCTGTCGTTCATCGGAAGCAGTGCGACTACGGCAACTACTGGTACGCATACGATCATGCCCAGAACCTCCTCAACTGCATGTTGCCCGAGGCCATGGTATTCACGTCCGGCGATCACGACGCCTTTCCGTTGTTATACCTGGTGACGGTCGAAGGCCGGCGCACTGACGTGTTGATCGCAAACACCTACGGCTACATCAGCCCGGACCTGGTTAAGGGGCAATTCACTACTGGCAGGAATCTTTACGCCGTAACCCCGCCCAGCCACAGATCATCCGGGCGTTGGCCGAGTCATATTAAGCTTAACGGCTGCCACGCGGAGGCCAGCACGGCGGCTAGAAACACGTGCCGTGGATGTCGCCCAAAAAACGACACAATCCCAACCGTGAGACCCTGCTCACGATGTGCGGTAGGGCCTCGGGCTTCGGCCAGACGGCCCGCCGCGCGGAAACGCCGGCCGTGAGAACCCGAAATCAGTCAACCCGGTGAGAAATACGGGCTGGCCCCGCAGAAAAAAACCTCGCCTACAGCCCCGGTGGTCTTGACGAGAGTTTTGGCTGCCGTATAATGTTCGGCATGGTGAACTCTTCGCTATTCAGTCACAGGAGCGGCTCCGATGGGTACGACCATGAAGCTCAGCGCAAGCCTCGAGGACTACTTGGAGGTGATCTTTCACTTGGTTGCGGAAAAGCCAGCCGCCCGGGCCCGGGATATCGCGAAGCGCCTCAAAGTCGGTCGATCCTCGGTAACCGGAGCCTTGCATGCCCTGGCCGAGAAGAAGCTCGTCAACTACTCGCCCTACGAGGTGATCACGCTCACCCGAAAAGGCGAGGCGGCCGCCCGAGAGGTGGTCAGACGGCATGAGGTCTTGCGTGATTTCCTGGTGAACTTGTTGTCCATTGACGGGCGAGTGGCAGACAAGGCTGCCTGCCAGATGGAGCATGTCATCACGCCTTCCATCCTCGAACGGCTCATTCAGTTCGTCGAGTTCGTAGAGGTGTGTCCGCGCGGGGGAGCCAAGTGGATCAAAGGCTTCGGGTACCATTGCGAGCACGGCACCCCCGACGATTGTGAGCGCTGCATTGCCTTGTGTTTGCAGAACCTTAAAGAGAAAAGGTCCGAGGCTGGGAGGAAAGCTGCGATGACGATTGCCCTAGGGGAACTGAGCCCGGGTCAAAAAGCCAGAGTCGAGCGCATCAAGGGACGGGGCGAGACCAACAAGCGCCTCGTGGCTATGGGGCTCACGCCCGGCTCCGTCGTCGAGATGGTCCGCGTGGCTCCCCTCGGTGATCCCATCGAGATCAAGGTCAAGGGCTACCACCTTTCACTCCGAAAGGAAGAGGCGGAGAAGGTCACGGTCGCGCTGCTTTGAAACGAGGGGCGAGGACGCCGCGCGACTGAGATTGCTACGGGAGACAGCAGATGGTACCGCTTTCGCTCATCGACAGCGGCCGTAAGGTCCGCCTTCACGTGGTATGCGCCGGGCGGCAACTCACCGCGCGCCTCGCCTCCCTGGGGCTGGTCCCGGGCGCCGAGGTGGAAGTCATCAGCAAAAGCGCGAAAGGCCCATTCGTCGTTTCGGTCAAGGAAACCCGGTTGGTTTTAGGGCGCGGTATGGTCAGTAAGATCCTGGTTTTGCCATAACAGCAGGCTGCGGCCTGTTTTTTTGCGACAAGAGTTCGGACAGCCAAACATTATGCGCGATGCCGAATACCAGAACCAGCGGGAGGCAACTACGCGGTCACGACACCTCAACGTGGCCCTGGCCGGTAACCCGAATTCAGGAAAGACCACCCTCTTCAACAACCTGACCGGTGCGCGACAGCACGTGGGGAATTACCCGGGCGTGACCGTCGAGAAAAAGACCGGCACGTGCGCGTATCAGGGCATCAGGATGAGCATCGTCGACCTGCCCGGCACGTACAGTCTGACCGCGCATTCAGTAGAAGAGGTGGTAGCAAGGGACTCTATCATCAACGAGCGGCCGGATGTCGTTGTGGCCGTCCTCGATGCATCGAACCTCGAACGAAACCTCTATCTCGCAACCCAGTTGATGGAGATGAACGTGCGTCTCGTGTTGGCCCTCAACATGAGCGACGTTGCAACAGCCCGCGGAATCGAGTTTGACCTCAAACTTCTGTCTCAACTACTCGGAGCGCCCGTGGTTCCCACGGTAGGCCACAGAAACGAGGGGACCAATGAACTCCTCCACGCCATCGCATCTGCGGCCACGAACGAGCAGCCTCAGCACGCGTCGGTCCGCTACGGGCAGGAGCTTGAGAACGAGATCGAGAGAATCTCGGACTTGATCAAAACCGACGGCGCGTTGCCGGGGCAATACCAGCCGCGCTGGCTGGCCATCAAACTATTGGAGAATGACAGGGACCTCCGAGAGACGATCGACTCGGAAGAAATCCTCGCCGAAGTCGAGCGGAGTGGCCGGCGTCTGGAAAAGCTCTTCGGCCACGCGCCGGAAGTCATTATCGCCGATCAGCGGTACGGGTTCATCAGCGGTGCTTGCACGGAGGCGGTTCGTTCCACTGTGGAAGCACGTCATACAGCATCCGACCAGATTGACGCGGTGCTCACGAACCGCGTTCTGGGCCTTCCGATCTTCTTCGGACTGATGTATTTGACTTTCCACCTCACATTCACCCTCGGCGATCCCCCCATGGGCTGGCTTGAGCGCCTGTTTGGCTGGCTCGGTGGAGCCATCGCGTCCTTGTGGCCTGCCGGCTTTCAGAGTGCCCTGCAATCACTTTTGGTGGATGGCATCATTGGTGGTGTTGGAGGAGTCGTTGTTTTCCTGCCGAACATCGTGCTTTTGTTTCTGGCAATCACCATCCTGGAAGACTCCGGCTACATGGCGAGAGCCGCGTTTCTCATGGACCGGTTCATGCACAAGATCGGTCTGCATGGCAAGAGCTTCATACCGATGTTGATTGGCTTGGGGTGTTCCATTCCGGCGATCATGGCCACACGCACGATCGAAAACCGCAAGGACCGACTGACGACGATGCTGGTCGTGCCCCTCATGAGCTGCGGGGCCCGGCTTCCGATCTACGCGCTGATTATCCCCGCCTTCTTCCCGCGGTCGTGGCACGGGCCGATGCTGTGGGCAATGTACGTCATCGGCATCATCCTCGCAGTGGGCAGCGCGAAGCTGTTGAAGTCGACCCTCCTCAAAGGTCCGGCGCCGCCTTTTGTCATGGAGCTTCCGCCCTATCGCTTGCCCACGCTCAGGGGCATGTTGATGCATACGTGGGAGCGGGCGTGGCTGTATCTCAAGAAGGCGGGCACCGTCATTCTGGGTATATCAATCGTTCTGTGGGCGCTGACCAGCTATCCCAAGAAAACGAGCTTCGAACGCGACTATCAGGCCGAAATCGCGGCGGCCGAGTCTGCATACGGGGCGAATCCGGAAATTCTGCTGGAGAGGACAGCCGAGATCGAACGAGCGATGCAGGCCGAGGAATTGGCTTACACGGTGGCGGGACGTATTGGCGCCGGTATGGAACCGGTTCTCAAGCCGATGGGGTTTGACTGGAAAATCGGGACGGCACTGATTGGGGCCTTCGCCGCGAAGGAGGTGTTCGTTGCCCAAATGGGCATTGTCTACTCCGTGGGCGAAACCGATGAGGAATCCGATCCGTTGCGGGAACGTCTTCGCGAGAATTACACACCGTTGCAGGCTTTTTGCATCATGCTGTTCTGTCTGGTTAGTGCCCCGTGCATGGCAACGATTGCCGTAACCAGGCGGGAGAGTAACTCATGGAAGTGGGCCTTGTTCCAGTTGGGCGGACTGACGGTCCTGGCCTATGTGTTGACGACCATAGTCTATCAGGTGGGAAGTCTCTTCGCCACCGGCGCCGGCTAGGAAGGAATGATGATGGTAGAGAACGTTGTGGTTGGGATCATCGTAGGGATTGTATTGGCCCTGGCGGGCAGGTCGCTCTACCGGACGTTTACCGGCAAGTCCACCAGTTGCTGCTGTGGAAACGGCGAATGTCGGATGGTGGGTTCGTGCGTGCCGCCGCCTCATGACGCATTAGAGCGACGAATCAGTACATCACAGAGCGCAGAGCTTACAAGGGAGATGAATCGATGAAGCTGTTTCGGTGTGAGCATGGCTGCTTTCATCTGACGATTGACAACACGACAATCCATCTGTCGAGAAGTCAGGTCAAGACTCTGGCGACCCTCATGGAACACACGGTGCGCCGGTGGGGCGAGGTCTTGGACGAAGGAACAAATACACAAGGCCTGGGGCGCCGGTTCTCCTTTGATAACGAATGCAATTGAGTTCAACGGCTGGTACGAGACGAGATGCAACCACACACGCACCGAGATGCCACCATAGACCTTTAGCGTGAATGGCGCGGTCATTCGCCCGGAGAAGTATCCGGCAAATGCTAGTCTATGTTACACACCACAAGGAGAGAACCACAATGAAGATGCTGCTGCAAATGTTCGCGGGTCTGGCACTCGTCTTGTTGCTTAATGGATGTGCTGCACCCCAAGCGGTGGCGCCGAGCAAGAACTATATCGTTCTGGTCGGGCACGGCATGCCGGCCACGGACTATCCCAAAGATCGCCTTCGCGAGTTCTTCAGAATGCACGCCCACGAGCATTCGGATGGGCATGGACACCTCCACGGAGTGCAGGACCAACAGGCCGAGCGTGACCGTGAGATTAGGGAGTGGCCTCGCACGCCCGAAAACGATCCCTACAAGTTCGGCATCGACACCATAGCAGAGCTTCTGCGCCGGCGGACCGGGCATCCTGTCCGTGTGGCCTTTTTTGAGTTCTGTGCTCCGACGGTTAAGCAAGCGGTCGACCGCGCCGTGGAGGAAGGTGCGGAAAGAATTGTGGTCATCACGACCATGATGACGCCGGGAGGCGAGCATTCGGAGGTTGATATTCCCAAGAGCATCGAGGCGGCAAGGCAGCGACATCCGAACACGCTAATTATCTATGCCTGGCCATATGGCACCGACCTGTTGGTGGGCACGTTTGCGGATCAGGTCGACGCATTTGAGACCAACCGGCGTTGAATGGATGCTAGTCCGGCTTCAATGTCGAGGTCCGCGTGTTGTGAAGAAGGGTATTGAGCAAGGACGTTTTTTCAGGAGGAGAACAATGCATACGTTTGTTTACTGCTGCACCGATGCACCGGAGCCGGGCCGGCTTCGCAGAGTTGTACCGAAGATCCCTCGCACGATGTGTCTTTTATGCTTCCTGACTGCTGCGTCAACTGCGCAGGCGGCCACGGTGCAGTTGGAGCCGCTCGCGGATAACTGGATCAGTTCGTGTTCCAGCAACTGTACTACGAACTACGGTGATACGACTGAGTTGCGCGTGCGCACGTCATGGTGGGGCCCACTGGGAAGCAGAGAGCCAAAGAACTTTCGTTCTCTACTCCAGTTTGATCTCTCCTCGGTTCCGGCGCCCGCAGACCGCATCACTGACGCAACGCTGAGGTTATACTATTACGAGTGGCGACATGCTGATCCGGTCGGACGCGTCTATGAGGTTCATCGATTGACCAACACGTGGGACGAGACGCACTCGACATGGCAGGCCCGCGACGACCACAACACGCCTGATCCGGTCTACTGGGACAGCTACGACAGCGGTGTTCCGCCCTATCAACCCGGAGGTGGTGATTTTGCCGTGACGGTCGACGCGTCGGCGGTTGTGCCCGCCGGCGCCGGTCAGTGGATGTCATGGGATGTCACTGACCTCGTAAAGGAGTGGGTCGGTGGGACCTGCGACAACGTGGGGCTTACCGTAAAGGACGGCGTGGAGATCGCGGTCGATCCCGGTGGAGGCACTATCAGCCACATCGCGAAGTTCCGAAGTCGGGAGTACGCCGACGGCTTGGTGCGCCCCTATCTCGAAGTGACGTATGAGGATGATGGTGAGCCAATCCCCACTATGTCTGAGTGGGGGCTGGTCATCATGACGCTGTTGCTTCTGGCGGCGGGGACGATTGCCTTGAGTCGTTATCGAACAGCGGCTGGCTCCTATAGGTGATGTCAGGTACCGCGACGCCAGTTGGGTAGGACTTCCACGGAGTCTGACGAGCGAACGGATGCTCCCATGAATTCATACGAAATCGAGCCAAAGAGGCCCAGCGCCTCGGCATTTCCGGCTTTCACCCTCATTGAAATGCTGATCGTCATTGCGATTCTCACTTTGCTCATCGCGATCCTCATCCCCGCCCTGAGAAGCGCAAGAGAGAAAGCCAAGGCCATCGTCTGCGCGACACACTTACACAGTCTTTCCATCGGCATGAGGAGCTACGCCACACAGTTCGACGATTGGCTTGCCGGTGCGCCGGGCGGTTCGGGAGCCCGACTCGCACAACTCATACCCGGCTTTAGTCCGGCCCACCGGTCCTTGCCATGCGAGGGAATCACCCAATGCTGGGATTGGGCGGGACCTGTGGCCTACTATGGTATGGGCCAGACTGACCTTCCCGCGGATCGCGCAGAGGGTATGGCCAAGTTGCGCGAAGGCATTTTTCGGTGTCCGAGTAACGACCACGTCGTGGACACTTTTCATCCTAACTGCGCGCGAGACTACTGGGGATGGAAGGGACCCATACCCACCAACAGTTACTCCACGATTCGCAGCTTCATGTACTTTGGCTGGGAGGCTACGAACGCACACCACGGTGCTCTATACCGACACAATGCCGTTTACTACCCTACGTACCTCGGTGATTCCGCGAGAACGCCACCGGGCTATAGGCCAACGTTCTCCGATATCAAGAGGCCCTCCAAGAAGGTGCTCCTTGCCGAGGGCGTGCGCTCCATCGATCGTCACGGCCACACGTCCGACATCATCTATTACGCCGCGGACGGAGGCACATTCTCCGCTGCAGGGCCTTGCAGCAGTCTTTCGGCAGCATACGTCAACGCGGTTGACACCGCGGAGTCGGAGCCCGTTCCGAGGGCCGACGAATCCACTTACCGGCATCGGCTCAGTGGCGAACCCGCCATGAACGTACTCTCGTTCGACGGTCATGTGGAAATGATGACGAAGCGAAAGGCGATCGAAGCCGTCGACCTCTGGTACCCCAGTCGGACAAAGGTACGGGAATCGGAGTTCGACGGCTCGGCCCGCGTCGACTCGTGCCCATGGGCGCTGGACGTCAAGCCGCGGGCCAAACCGCTCGCGTTGGAGGCAGTCCGTCAACGTCGGCACGACGCGGACGGTTGGTATTCCATTTACTAGTCTCACTGAACGGATTACCTGTTTGAGAGGGCAAACGTTATGGTTGTTCTGAAACAGCGTGCAAAACGTGTAACGACTCGAGAACACACACGACGGTACGGTGTTGTCATTGGGATTCTGTGTGCGACATTGCCTTGCCTTCAGCAACGAGCGGCAGCGCAGGTTGTTCATGTCGAGTATAAGCCCGACGCTGACACATGGCTCAACTCCTGCCCCCAGGGGTGGCATCAGAATAATGGCTGTCCGGCGGATGACTACCGAACCGAGGAGTTGAGGCTAAGGGCCTGGGATTACGGCCCGCGCGTCCTCCGGTCGCTGGCTCACTTTGATCTGTCTGCCCTCGCGCCGGGTGTCACGGTCGAAAGTGCAACTATGAGGCTGTATTGGTACACGGGACACTGGGCCACGCCTACAGTTCAGAAGACGGCGGACGTTTATGCAATCACCATGCCTTGGGTTGAGGGCACCGCCAATTGGCGCTATCGTGATGACCCCGTCGAGTGGGATTCCATTGCAGTATGGGACGACTGGACACCCTACTTCAGCGGGCCTGGCGGGACTGCAGGAGGTGGAGGGGACTACAGTTCCGCGATAATTGCCAGCGCCGTTCTGGAGTGGACCGCAGACGGCTCGGAGGCTGCCTGGAGCAGTTTCCCAGGCGAGTGGCTTGAGTTTGACGTCACCGCAGAAGTCCAGGCCTGGATCGATGGCGAAGAAACTCATGGGCTTCTGCTCAAGCTACGAGATGAGCCGGCCGGCGGAGGTGCCACCGTGTACCAGTTCTACAGCAAGGACTGTACCGCGTATGGCCTTGGCTGTTATGAGGACGAGAAACCCCACCTTGAGGTGACCCTATTTGACTGCAACGCCAACGGCATCCCCGATGAATGCGAGATTGACTGTGGCTCGGTCGGCGGGCCGTGCGATATTGCGCAATGCGGAGAGAATCCGGACTGCAACGCCAACGGTATCCCCGACGACTGCGAGGTAATCGATGATCCTGACTTCAACGGCGACAGCTACGTCGAGCTGGACGATTATCGTGGGTTCGCGGAGTGCATGGGGGGACCGGGAGAGCCGCCCGCCCCGCCGCTCGACGCTTGCGTGAACATGTGCCTGGAGGCATTTGACAAAGATGATGATGGCGACGTGGATCTGAGGGACTTCCCAGCACTTGAGGGCGCCCTTGCCGCGGGACCCGCAGGTTGCGATTAAGCCTTGGGGGTTGTGATGTTGCGCGTGGACGAACGGGAGCTTTCCGGAGGGAATCCAGCAACGCGTTGGGGGAACGGGACACAAAGCCACTATGTAGGGGAGTCGGCCAACCGAAAACTGTGGAAAAGGGGAATCCCATGCAACCCATTCAGAACTGTGTCCGAAGGGCATCCTCCTCTCGGTATGCAACAACAGTCCGCGTCGCCTTCGGAGCGGCTGCGCTTCTCGGAAGCCTTTCTGCGCCTCCGCTATGGGCGGATACAATTACACTGGAGCCGGAGGCGGACAACTGGCTGAGTTCATGTCCGGGAGGTTGGGGCCAGAAGAACGGCGCCGGGCCCAGTGGGGTGTACCGGGAGTTGAGGCTGCGGGGTTGGGACTATGGTCCGCGCGTTTTCCGAACCGTTCTGCGCTTTGATCTCGACGCACTGACCGGCACAACCATCGAAAGTGCCACGCTAAGAGTCTACTGGCACACCGGCCATTGGGTGCCGCCCTCCACGCCGCAGATAGTCAACCTGTACGGAATGACCAACGCCTGGGTGGAAGGCAACAGCAATTGGCGGTATGCCGATGATCCCGAAGATCCTGAGAACCCCACAGACGGCGAATGGAATTCCATCGACGTTTGGAATGAAACTTCGCCCTACTACAGTGGTCCCGGTGGCGCACCCGGAGGTGGTGGGGCCTACGACGAGATGGTGCCGATTGCCAGTGATACCCTGGACTGGACTTTCCCGGATGGCCAGGAGTCCGACTGGCAGTTCTTCCCGGGAGAGTGGCTTGAATTCGACGTCACCGAACAGGTCCAGGCCTGGATCGACGGCGAGGAGAACCATGGTTTCCTGATGAGGCTGAACAATGAACTGCAGGGCGGTCCCGGTATGACGGATGAGGGTAGCACAGTGTATCAGTTTCGCAGCAGAGAATGTCAACAGCAGGCAGAACCCTGCGACCCCGCTGAGAAGCCTCATCTTGAAATTACCTACGCGGGCGCCGAGCCGATCCCTGCGGTTTCAACCTGGGGGATGGTCGTGATGTCGCTGCTGACGCTCATAACTGGAACACTCGTGTTCATCCGAGTGCAGCCCGGTAACAGCGAAGTGAGGGTATAACACAGGGTAGCGATCTTTCGAAGAACAAGCTGCGCCGGCTGGCCTATAGGATTTCGTTTCCGGAACGGTCAGCGATACGCTGGGCGCCGTCATGCCCATCGCGGATGCCTTTGCAAATGGCGTTGGATGAATCCGTCGCGGTCGTTTGCGCGGCTGAGCAATTTCGCCCTCAATGCCGGCGTTCCGGCCGACGATGGTGCACGAGCCTCGCCGGCGCTGCGTGATTCGACCCGGAACATCCGGGCGGGCGTGGCTCGCGGCTGGGCATCCTGTGCACCGTCGAAGACCAGTTCGACAGGCAGATCAATCGGCCAATCGGAGGGCCCCGGTGCCTCGGTGTAGATGTAGTCGATACCGTGAGCCCGAACCGCACGGGTTGACAGCGGTTGATCCTTGTGGAGTACGTCCCATTGCCACGGGCTGATGACCTCGTTGGTCAGATGGCGACCCATCAACGCGTACACACTGGACATCGAGCCGAGATTGAGGATTCGCGTTCCGGGCGGCAGTGCGTCAACGAGGGGTGGAACCTGGTAGAAGGATGACCTCGCCCAGACGCCGTCCCTGGCGCGTCCGAGGAATGCGTGCGCGGGTTTGAGCGAGGCGACAGCCCCGGTTACGAGCAGGGCCATCGAGAGGACGGGCACCAGCCAGCGACGAGCTTTTACGCGGAACCCGTCCAGCATCCCGCACGGTATCACCGCGCTCAACAATACGAGGGGCAAGACAAAACGCAGCATCTCGTTAAAGAGCGTAAGGAGAAGCACCGCGCCGCTCAGGGCGAGCACAAGATAGACCGTGCGCAGACGATCCGTAGGGCTGCCGCGTCGCCGGAAGGGCAGGTGGACCAGAGCAGCGAGAACGCCCACGGGAACGAACGTGGCATACGCTGCACCGAGCGCGTTGTTTACACCATAGGGATATCCGGTGCCGAAGTGCTTCGTCTCCCTCCAGGGGTAATCCCACCATCGATACCACATCTTGATGTGCCCGTAGTAGCTTCCCTCGCCGAAATACGCGTCCGCGTGAAATCCAGGAAGAATCTCATAATCGCCGATCTTCACGCCCAACGGGAAGATCGGGTTGCCTCTCTCGATGGTCCCCCGAGCGAACCAGAAACCGGAGCACGCCAGCGTTGAAAGGCCGAAGATCAACGCGTTGCGCAGAGGCAGCCGATGGGCGCGGGAGCCAATGCGCGGTCCGATCCAGTCGACGGCCATCGCGACCGGTACCAGGAGTCCGACGAGGACGAGGCACGTCGTTCTGCTGCCGAGTGCCACACCCGCTGACAGCCCGGCCATCAGGAGCAACGTGCGACGCTGAGACGTCTGGTGGACCCGGCTCGCCCAGCCAAGCGCGAGTAAGGAAGAGAGCCACGAGGCGGCGGCGTACAGATCGACATAGCCCGAGAAGGACTGAAACAGGACCATCGGAGTGCCCAGCACGATGCAGGCGCCGATGATCGCCGTGCGCCGCTTGTGCCCGGCGACGCGGATGAGCCCGTAAATCGCCGCGCCCGCCAAAAGCCCTTTGGGCAGATGAACGATGCACAACAGCGTCTCGATCTTCGCGAAGGCAAGAAGGAACGGCACGATCATGCCGTTCTCCGGGAGCGCTTCGTGGACCTCGCCGATCTGGATGGTAAGGCTTTGCTGCTGCATCCACGTGACGGCCAGGGGCAGGTGGTAGGCTTGCGAGTCGTAACCGGTCGGGAAACGCGTCACGGCGTCGATGAAGAAGAGAGCGTACACGCCGCACAGGATCACCAGGGGGATCCACAGGTATCCGCATCGCGTGAATCGCCACAACCGGCCCACCGAACCGCCGCGCTGTGGCAAGACCGGCGACCCGGCTTTGATCCGCCGATGCGCGACCCCTGTTAGTGCTAGGAAGATGACACCGACGGATTCCGGTGTGACAAGACCATGATGGCATAACAGCGACACCAATGCGATAAGATGAACGGACACGACCAGACCGGCTGTTGGAAGGATGCACGCAAGAACGAACAGGCTGATGGGCTCGCGGACACCGCACGAGCGCGCCCACCGGGTTCCGGTTCGCCACGCGAACAACCACGTGACGCCGATAATCAAGAGCGAGACGTCATGGACGTATGGCACGAATTGCACCTCTACAGCTTGCCCGAAAGTCGCCACGCCTCACGGAGAAACGCCCGCACGCCGTCTGAGAAGATGATGTGGCAAAAAAGGCTCGCCACGCAGAGCATCAACCAGAAACCGTTTGATCGGGCGAGCGGTTTGGTCCTTGGCGGATTCATCACACGGCTCCGGCGCAGTCGGCACCCGTGGGAGCGTCACCGCCGCCCGGACCGAGCGGCGAGGGTGTGCCGACCATGATGATCGACTGCCCGAACGGCGGGTGGACGATGCGCTCGAACGCATCCAGGAACGGGACCAGACGGTCGAGTGTCCGGGCGCCGGATGTGGGAATGCCCCGCCGGCGGAGAATCCGGCTTTGCCACAACCAGCCGAAGTAGCCAAGTCTGTTCTGATATGTACTGTGCGTGACGGACAGACCGGCTTCTTGGAACGCGCGCGCAAGCGAGCGGCGGTTGTAGCGGCGACGGTGACCCACGGCCCGATCAAGCTCACCGTACGCGCTCATGTGTGCCGAGGCGACGATGACGACGTTTCCATCGTCGTGGCAAAGCCGGCGCATGCGACGAAGCGAGTCGACGTCATCCTCCATGCTGTCGAGCAGCCGTACGCAGATGACCGTGTCGAACGAACCCGCCGGGACGGTGTCGTTTGGAACGTCTGATAAGCGGGCCTGCACGAACCGCACGTTCGCGTGCCGGTGAAACCGCTCACGGGCGACATCCAGGGACTCGCCATACGGGTCGATGCCCACCACCCGCTCGTGATTCAGCAGAAAATGGATGAAGTTGCCCGTTCCACAGCCCACGTCGCAGATCGAACCGCGAAGATGCGGGCGCACGGCCTGGTAATACCAGTGGTTGTAGGCGTACAGGTCCGCGAGCATCTCGAGCGAGTCGTGGACCTTGGCTTCGATGGACTGCTCCCCGCCGCCTGCGTAAGCGGGCATCGTCATGGTTTCCATACGGTTCTTATCGGTATCCGGCGCGGACGCCTTAGCCAGGTGGTGACCGAGCAAACGCCGATGAGCCGTTCTCCGACGGGGCTCGACCACGCCGCGTTTCTTCAGTGCGTCGGGGCGAGGTCCGATGATGTCGGTATGCGGGTCCGAGAAACGTAGATTCACCGGTACAAGGACCGATAACTTGCTCGAAGAAGTGTTTCGATTCTGGGGCTACGGTAGGCAAATCCATGAGGACCTGGTGGGCTCGGGGCGCCCGATCCGAATCCCGGAGCAGCGGGCCCCGGCGCCGGTGTTCGGGCGCATCGAGCTTTGCGACACACTGATCGATCGCTTCGGTCCGCTCGCTCCCTTCTGCCGCGAGGGGTGGTGGAGTTGGGCGCTGCTCGATGAAGACGTCGAGTTGATGGGAGAGCCTTTGGCGTGGCTTCACATGTCGAACGGAGTGACGCACACCCTGATCGCACGGGCGACCGACTGCGACTACTGTTTCGCGTTCGACCTCGATCGGACGATCCGGTTCATCCAAAACGAACAATACTTCACGCATTCGACGCCGCTCTACGTGAAGCTGGGCGTCAACCCGGATCAACTGCCAAGCTGGGCGCGCCTGTTCGGTTTTCGGCTCATGCACACGATCCGGCGGACGCGCCGCGCGCCCGTTCCGTCGTTTCCGACGAACCCGGCTGACCCGTCCGTTGACGGTTGGCGTTATCTGATTCGCAGTATCGTCGAGGATCACAGTACAGCCGCGGCGGTTCCCCTCTGGCCGGACGGCAAGAAGTATGCCGTTACGCTAAGCCATGATATCGACACGGACTACTGCTTCCGCGTTCCCGACATGCTCACGCAGGTGCGCGAGATTGACGAACGGGCGGGGATTCGGGCGGCGTGGATGGTCGTGGCGAAGGTGGCCGGCGTGGGCAAGCCTGTACTCGATGATCTTCACGCAGCCGGGCACGAGATCGGCTTCCATGGGACCGACCACGATCACAAGCTCGCGTTCCTACCACCGGCGGAAATGGGATTGAGGATCGCGCGGGTGTCTGAGCTCATGGAACGATACGACACGATGGGGTTTCGCTCGCCGAGCTATCTGCGCACACCGGCGCTGTACCAGGCAATTGACGGCATTTTGCAGTACGACATGAGCATGCACGACGTGACCGAGGGCATTTGCCGGTCGACGTCGCGCAACGAGGGCTGCTCGACCTGCCTGCCGTTTTTCATTGCCGGGACCGATGTGCTGGAGATTCCCACGACGGTGCGGGAGGACTGGTACTACGATCTGCTGGGATGTTCCCAGCCGCATGAAGTCCTGCAGAACCAGCTCAAGAACACGGAGCTGATCAAGGCAAGAGGCGGCGTGGCCAGCGTCCTCACACACCCCGAACCGACCGCGACGTCGCATTGGATGAGCGTCTACGCCGACTTGTTGGCTTGCCTGGCAAGCGACGATGATGCATGGACAGCCCGCCCGCGGGAGATCAACGACCACTGGCGCCGGAGAAGAGCCTTGATTGACGCCACCTGGAGCGAAGCGTCCTCCGCCGCCACGCCGGTCGCACAACCGGTCTCGTCGATTCGCCCGGCATCGGCTGGATCGCCCGACGTTGACAAGGCGTGCGACGCGTCCCGTCTTGGACAGGCTTCCTGGTATGACAGCGCCGGATGACCCGAAGCGAACCGACGTGCCAATCTCCGCCGTTGACGGAGTCGAGCCCGGAAGATACCGTTCGATCGGACTTGCCGATCGCATTCGTGCGGGCTTTTGACAGCCTGAGACAGCACTTGCGGCGAAAAGAAGGAGCCAAAGCGTGTTGATCGCTCAAGACCGAGACCTGTTGCAGCAGGCGAAAGAGGGCATCGAATCCTACCTTCAGAGCGAGCGAGATCAGGGGCGCATCACGGGGACGTACTACGACGACGCCGTCGCCAAGACGATTCCCAACCTCCGCACATGGCTTGAGGCCGAGGAGCTGGATCGCATTTCGCCCAACCTCCGCGAGGCGTTGCGGACGGCCATCGAGAAGGAGCAGTGGCAAGCGCTGGCCAACGCCTTCTCACGCGATGTGAGCTTCGGCACGGGCGGTATACGCGAGAAGATGGGCGCCAACCGTGACGTTATCCTGCAGTTGAAGACGGAGGGTATCACCGCGCCGATCCTCAAAGGCCCCAACACGATCAATGACGTCGTGTATCTGCTGACCTCGGCTGGGACAGCCAAGTTCGGCATCGAGCACACACCGCCGCTCACCAAGGTTGTGATCGGGTTCGACAGCCGGATTCGCGGCTCGGACTTCGCCCGCCTGATCGCCAGTCTGTTTTTCGCCTACGATTACACGGTCTATCTTTTCGACGAGGCGTGCCTCTACCCGAGCGTGACGTATGCCGTCCCGACGCTGAAGGCCGATGTGGGTGTCTTCATCTCCGCCAGTCACAACGATCTGCGATACAACGGATACAAGCTCTCGTGTCAGAACGGTTCCCAGTTCGATCCGGCGGAGCGTAACAGACTGTATGAAGAGTACATCAGGAAAGTGCGGTTCTCCGACATCAAAACGCTCCCGCTCGATCAGGCCCCCGAGGACAAGCTCTGGTTCCTCGGTGGGGTCAAGAGCGGGGACGTGCGGGTGATCACGGAAGGCGAGCACAAGGGTCTGCCCCTCGCGGATCCGTTGCCCGACGCCGGTGATCTGTATTCCGGACGCGAGCACCGTATCATCGACCTGCACACGATGCACTGCGAGCACGTCAAGGGTTTCCTGCTTCGCCCAGACATGATCGTCAATGCGACCAAGCCGTTGTCCATCGCGTACTCCGCGTTCAACGGATCGGGGCGAAAGGCTGTCCCGCGATTGCTCGGTGAGGTCGGATTCAAGAGCGTCCGACGCATCATGAAGCTCGATCCGCTGGACGGTATGTTCCCCGCCTTCTGCAGCGATCCGGGCAAGGAACAACAGCCGGACCCGGGCGATTGGCGGGCGGCGGACGTGGCGGTCGAAGCTTTCAAGGAGGAGTATCCCGATGCGTGGGACTCGCTTGATCTGATCATCGGGACCGATCCTGACGCCGACCGGTGCGGTGTGATCGTGAAGGTTCCCGAGCATCAACGTCCGGCCTATCCGCATCCGGGAACCGGCGAGTTGCGCGACTACTCACTCATCTCAGCCGACGAAGCCTGGTCCCTGATCCTGTGGTACCGGTTGCAGAATGAGGTCGAGAAGTTCGGGCGGGTGCGCGGCGCCGAGAGCCAGTTCATTGTGTTGTCCCACACCACGACCGATCTGCTGCCCTGCATCGCTCGCAAGTACGGCGTCGGCGTGCTCAAGACGTGGGTTGGGTTCGCGCAACTGGCAGCCGGTTGTCGGACGATTTGGGACCTCCACAAGGGCAAGGATACGCCCGGTCTGACCGAGGGTCGCAAACTGCCCGTCTATCAAGAGGGTCGAAGAAACCCCGCGGATGAAATCTGCAATCGGACCATGCACTCCTGGGATGGCATGGACGATCCGCGGCGGTGTGTCAACATAGCCGCCCTCGAGCAGAGCAACGGTTTCTCGTTGCTCGGCGGGCTGCCCATCGATGGCCGGTCGCTTGGCGAGAAGGGCCACGTTCGCGACAAGGATGGCGCGTTCGCAGCCGTGCTGGTGGCGGAGCTTGCCACATTCGCCAAGGAGCAAGGAACGAACCTGCTCGATATGCTGGACGAGAGGCTCTACCTCGACCCCGACATCGGGCTCTACATGACGTACTACGAGCCCGATCCACTCGACGGGGAATATGAGGGATTGGCGGGGTACACGAAGAAACGCGGGATTCTCGACAAGGCCGAGGAGCTGTTCGCCAACGTATCGAGAAAACCGTTCGACCTCGGCGGGACGACGGTCAAAAGTGCGGTTGCCTATCGCACCGGAAAGTATGACGCGATCAACTGGCCGGGCTTCCCGGACGAAGGATATCGTTTCTACTTCGACGATGACCAACGATCGCACCTGACGATCAGGCCTTCGGGGACCTCGAACGCCCTGCGCTTCCACGTGCAGCTTTTCGACGGACATCCGTCGCGCGAGGAGCTGATTGCCAGGAAGGCTGAGCTTCGGGCGATGACCGTGCAGATGGTCAAGGACATCCGGCGGCTGATCGGAGCAGCCACCTAGAGCCGCTTCCAGGCAGGAAGGTAACGGTGTTTCTTCCTCCCCTCCTTGACAAGGAGGGGTTGGGGGAGGTTCTTCTCCGTCTGCACGAACCCCCCTCAATCCCACCTTGAGTACGTGTTTCGCATCGTGTTCCTCGTCCCGGAGGGACGATGCGAGAATAGCCCAGCGATTCATCGCTGGGTCAGTGAGGCTCTAACGGATAGTCGAGTCCCGTAGGGACGATTGAGAGTCGTTGCGCTTTTACGCGGATTGCCGGCGACCTAGGTCAACGCCAATGCAGGACGAATCGCTGCAGGATGTCGTTGTCGCCTTCGACCTTGACAACACGCTCACCAACCCGACGGGAGAGGCGTACAACCGGAGCGTGAGGGAGTTTCTCGCTCGCAGTGAGCTTAGGCTCGATCCGGACGAGGGGTTCAAGACATTCGAGGAGGTCCGGTCGCACGGGATCGTCCTCGAACGGCTTGGGTTGGGTAACCCGATCCACGAGCGGGACCATCCGGACGGGATGGCGCTACTCTGTTTGATGGGCTGTAAGAACCCGGCGGTCCTGCGCAAGCTGAACGTCCACGCCGAAGATCAGCCGGCGTACGACATCGTGCTTCGCAGGCTGCGCGAGCTTCACCGCGGTTCGCGGACCGGCGCACATGAGCAACGGCTCGAAGCGGAGATCACCCTGCGCACCGCCGTCCGGCATCGGCCCGAAGTGCGCCGGCTGTCTGACGAGATCAAACGTGTCGCCTTGGACCCCTTCGTTGCCCGGTTGGCGAAGACCTACCGGGACATTGCGCTTGCCCAGCCCGTGCCCGACCACAGACCACTGATCGAGGGCCTGATCTCGAAGGGTGCGACGCCGGTTGTAATTTCCGAAGGGCGCACAGCCATTCAACTCGAAAAGCTCCATCGCCTGGGCCTGTTGGAGATGCTCGAGGGACAGGTTCTTGTCACCGAAGATGCCGCCAAACCGCCCGGAATCGATGAGCTTGACGAGGCTATCTCAGGTCGGATGGACGCTCACGGGGGCGGGGCTTCGGTGTCGGATGACGACGAGCTCGCGCTGCTCTGGCATTTCCACTGCCTGATCGACTCATGGAACGACAAGACGCCCTGGTTCTTCAGCCGCTGCCTGCACGCGATCCAGCACGCTCGCGCCGTAGGGTGGGCACTGCCCACCAGGAATGGCGCAGACGCGGGGCGGATTCTGCCGGGATACGTGTTTCGCTCGCCGAAGTGCCGCACGGAAGCTCCCCTCCTTGACAAGGAAGGGTTTGGGGAGGTCCTTGCCCACTGCCCACCCCCCTCTTTCCCCCCTTGCCAAGGGGGGATGCCAAACGCGGATTCGCCCGCCACCTCGTCACACAACCCTATCTTCCTCCCCGTGCAACGTTGGCGCGACCGCCCTCTTCGCTTCGTCATGGTTGGCGATCGGTATGACAAGGACGTGAGACCGCTGATGGATCTGCTCGGGTCCAACGTCGGTTTGAAAATCCGACTCCAAGCGGGCAAATACGCCCACCTGCACCCAGCCGACGAACTACCTCCCGACCAGCTTCCCGACCGGACCTTTACGGATTGGGATTCACTCAGCGCGTTCCTGACGCACGATCTGCGCATCGACGACATCGAACCGATCACCGCCCCGCCCGACATCGTGCCACGCGATGGCATTCGCAGTGACTTTATCGAACGCGGTCTCGACTGCCCGATCGCGGCGGTACGCCTGGTGGCGGAGGCTGTCGCCAACATGATCGCGTAACAGGGCGTGGGCCGGAAGCAGTCACGAGATTTGCCTGCGGATTTCCAGAAGATGGCATAGGCAATGTCTGCGCTATGTGAGCCTGCTGTAGAACTCGTGTCGGACCGCTCCGGTGTAGCGCCACCCCTAGTGGGTGGCGCTTAGTACGGTTGCTCGTCGCCCACAAGGATTGTAGAACGACGTAGCGCGGGTTGTGCCCGCCGAAGGCAGCGTGCAGAATGTACGGGTAGGTGGGCACCGCCCACCAAGAACGACGCTGGGTGGGCATCGCCACCACCGAGGAACCAACATGGCCAATCCAGACCACGTCAAGATTGTCAAGCGAGGCGCCGAAGCCATCGCCACCTGGCAAGAAGAGCATCCTGACGAATGTCTCGACCTGAGCGGCCTTGACCTGAGTGGTGCCGACCTCACGCGCGCCAACCTGTCGAACGCTAAGGACCCGCGACCAAATAAGTGATGCAACTTAGGCCGGAAGTCCGATTCTT
>CBDUZO010000082.1:0-19188 GCA_965371725.1 uncultured Phycisphaerales bacterium | reverse complement strand
AGGCATTACCGGGGCGATTCTCCAGTAACTAATTCGGAGGAGAACCTTCTTTTTGACGAACCGACGGGCGGGCTCGACCCCGGCCGATCAAGGGCGGTCGCCGACCTGATCGTGGAGACGCATCAGCAAGCACGTCAGGGGCGGTCCACTTCCGGCGCACCCGGCAAGACGGTCATCGTCGTCACGCACGATTATGAGCCTTTCCTCCTGCACAAACCCCGACTCGTCCTGCTCGATGCAAAGACCGGTAAGCTTCGCGACGTCGATGAATCGGACCTGCAAGAGTATTTTGACGAAGTTGACGCGGGTGTTCCCGCCAAACCTTCGTCGCGCGGGGTTCCCGCAACGTCGAAGGCGGCTCGCTGGACCGTCTGGCTTGATGAACCGGGTAAGGTCCTATTCGCGCTCATGGTCTCGATTGTCGTGCCGTTTTGCGGTTGGAGCCGTCCCGCGTGGCGATTGAGATACTTCTGGCACTTCCTGCGTATGGTGGCCGTCGGAACGACGTCCGTATACGTAGCCGTTGCCGGTGCCATGCTCGGGTTCGTATTCATATCGTTCAGCTTCGCGCAGTTGCCTTATACGGAAGTCACGGTTCCACTGCTGACCGAGGAGTTTCTGGCAGCCACCGGATACAGCACGTTTCGCGTGGTGGTACCGCTGCTGATCGCGGTGCTCATGGCCGGTAAGTGCGGTGCATCGATCGCGGCGGACGTGGGGGCCAGACGCTTGACGCATCAGTATGACGCAATGCGCAACTGCGGCGTGAGCCCGGAGCACTACCTCTTCGGCAACGCCGTGCTCGCGCTTCTTATCGGCGGTCCGCTATTGACGCTCGTGGCGTGCCTCTTCAACGGCTATGCCTCGCTCGTGGCGTTCCTCATGACGTCCCAGGACGCGACGGTGGCGCTGTTTGGACGGAACTTCCTTGCGACGGTCTGGCCGGCGGATCAGGTTCTCCCTACGGGTACGGCGTGGGTCACCCTCAAAATGGCGACCAGCGGTATGCTGACAGCCGTCCTGGCCTACGCGATCGGCTCGCGTCCGAAAGAATCCTCGACGGACGTAAGCCGCGACGTCGGGCTCACCATTTTCTGGGCATCGCTCAGCGTGCTCATGTTGCACGCACTCTACTCCTACGTCGAGTTTTAGAGCAAAGTCTGCTTTTGTGTAGCGACCGACCCCCCTCTTTCCCCCCTTTGTCAAGGGAGGATGAAAGGGGGGTTCCGCTACACGATTCCCGAAAACGCCCTGGAGCGATCCATTGCGTATCGCATCACGTCTCTGCGCCCCGTCCTTTGCGAAGGGGAAGAGGCGGGTCGTCGCTACAGGTTTTCGGACAACGGTGTGGATCCTCGATACGCTCGGCCGGCGCCGGGCCACGCACGTTGCGTGTCTCTCGGACCGGCGCGATTCCCAACGGATCGCCATGTGCCGAGTGCATCGCCACATCCGAAAACTGACACCATGCTGGCACTAATGTATCCAGGCAACACAGCATGGTGAGCGATTGCCACAGGTCCGATCTTGAACGCGGTAAGACCCGCTCACGCCGCTTGGACGGCGGCGAATAGGACGGTCAAGCGCCGTGACGAAAGTCCCCCGATAAGTGCGGTGTCATCGAGGAGTCAAGTCGTCAAAGCCCTGTGACGATAGGGCCAACGGAGCAATCCTGGTATGGAGTGTGCAGGTATATGCACGACGTCGAACACACAACCATCATCGTACACCGCGACAGTGCGGTGCGCCGTCGCCTCTCCGCGGCGCTTGCCGCGCGCGGAAGGGCGTGCCTCAGTGCAAGTCAATGGCATGAAATCGAACCGCAACTCCACAACAGAAGCGTGGACGCCGTGTTCCTTCAGGTGGCGCGGCGGGGCAACCGGCCCGCAGCCGATGTGATGGCCGAGGCGCGCCGACGTTTTCCTCACGGCGACCTGATTATCCTATGCCCCGACGTGGATCCGGATGTAGCGCGTGCCGCGTTGCGGGTCGGCGCGAGGGACCTTCTTGAAGAACCACTCGACGAGGGCCAACTCGACCATTGCCTGAGCGACGCCGCCGAACGACTCAGTACACTCCGCGACACGCACATGGGACTCAACAGTTTAAACGCCGGCGGCCCGCTGGCCGAACACAGCGCCTTCCTGGACACGCTGGCCACGTTACGCGCCGCGTGCAGGCGCCGTGGCGAGCCTCTGTCGCTCATGATGTTCGATCTCGATCGGTTCCGCGACTGCAACGAGGAGCATTCGCCGGCGTTCGGTGATCACGTGCTCGCGTGGTTCGCACGCATCGTCGCGCGGATGTGCCGAAGGTCGGACGTTGTCGCCCGGTATGAGTCGGACCGCTTTGCCGTCGCCCTGCCCGATGCCAGCGCCGATCAGGCGACCGCGCTGGCCCATCGAACCCGCCAGGCCATGCAGAACGAGCCTGTCATGATGGCGGGTCGGCCCTACGAGCTCACCGTCAGCATCGGCATCGTCGAGAGCACCCTCGGGTTCATCGAGACCGAGCAACAGCTCCTTCGACGCGTCCGCCTGGCCCTCGAGCAGGCCAAGCACGAGGGTGGGAATCGTACGGTCGGTTGGACGGATCTCGTCTCCACGCAGACCAAACGCCGCGATCTCAACGAACTGAGCGTTCAGGACGTCTCTCGTTGGATCGCCAGAACGCGCCAGCAGCTTCGCTGTACGTACGTTGAGTCCACGCGAGCGCTCGTGGCCGCCGTCGAGGCCAAGGACCCGCATACGCGAAAACATTCTCTGACCGTGTCCGCCTTTGCCGAGGCGATTGGAAGGAGAATGAAGCTCAATGCGCGGATGCTCGAAACGCTTCGCGCCGCCGCCCTCCTGCACGACATCGGAAAGATCGGCGTGCCCGACGCCATTCTGACCAAGGAGGGCGCGCTCAGCACCGAGGAGTTCAGCCTCATCCAGCGCCATCCCGAGACCGCGCTGGACATTCTCGGGCACGTCAGCTTCCTGGCCGACGAACGACCGCTCATCCTCCACCATCACGAGCACTACGACGGGAGTGGTTACCCGGCCGGACTGTGCGGAGATCAGATTCCGATCGGCGCGCGCGTGCTCACGGTGGCCGACACGCTCGACGCCATGTTCTCCCCGCGCAGCTACAAACGCGCCTACTCGCTCGAGCGGGTCCGCGCGGAACTCCACGCCTGTGCCGGCTCGCACTTCGACCCGAACGTGGCCAAGGTCGCCCTCGAATGGCTTGATGAAGGACCGGACATCGTCCAGGCCGCACTCGGCTCGCACTCCATGACAACCCGGTAGAAACGGTGATCCCGGCCTCGGCGGCCAGGGCACGGGGCCCGTCGACCGAGACCGGCACAGATTTCCTTTGACACCCCCGATCGGCCGTTCGCGTTGGGCGTTCTCGATCGGCGTTAGTGCAGTGGCACACTTAAGTTTGCGGGGGTGCCACTGCTCGAGTAGAAGGCCACTCTGTGGCCAGTGCAGGGACCCTGCGGAATCCGCGATCGGCACTGCTTGAAAGCAGTGGCACACAATGGGGCGTGGACCGCTACCCGCAGACTGAGGTATGGCGCTGCACTGGCTTGTCTTCCGCCGCCGGGAGTTGCTCCCCGGAGCGGCCGACTCTTCCATCCGAGCCCCAGGCAATTCGCAGCCGCAGGGCTTTTCTTGTCGGAATTCGTCAAAGGCGCGAGGGCTGGGCCGACTTTATGGCATAACTGTGTAGAAAGGCCCGCGACTCGGAGTCAGCCACGTGGGAATCGCCGGGACGGTTGTGAGGATTGAGCAGGTAATCGGCGCTGTGGACACCAGCGACGAGCGCGCTGCGCTGCGCGAGGTGTTCCACGACGGCGTCGATGCGTTGTACCGGTTCATCCTCGTCCGCGTCGGTAGCCGCCGCGACGTGGCGGACGACCTGCTGCAGCAGACGTGCTTCGAGGCGGCCCGGCATCGACGCCCGCCGGTGGATCGCGACGAGTGCGAGGCGATCAGCCACCGCGCGCGACAGTCGACGCCCACGGTCGTCCCTGTGACTGCCGTGGGCGTCCTTCGTGGAACAGAGCACGTTAGGAAAGACGAAGGTGGTTGCCGTCACGCGGCAGCTCGGATAGCCCACCGGAAACGCGCCCGGCTAAAACGCCGGTCTCCGCAGACGCCCGGTCTTCAACACGCCCGGACCGAACAGCCTTCACCGGCAGAGTGATACAGCAAATGACATAGACGCCCAAGTGACTCATCGCGGCGTGAATCGGCCACGGATGATCCCGAGTCCCGTAGGGACGACTGGAAGTAGCCCAGCAGTTTACTGCTGGGGCCGCTGGGCCGGAGAAACCATGAGTCCCGGAGGGACGACTGAAACACCCGCAATGCATGGCGCCTCAAGTCTGTGGTGGGCCGTGCCCACCCTACTCAGTCGTCCCTACAGGACTCAAACGGTTTGAAGATCATCGCCGCCCCCGGCATAAATGCCGGGGCTACTCTCATTCCGTCCCTACAGGACTCAAACAGGTTGAAGATCATCGCCCCCCCCGGCATAAATGCCGGGGCTACTCTCATTCCGTCCCTACGGGACTCAAACAGGTTAACGCTCATCGCATCCCATGCGCGTCGCACGCTCGCGCTTCGCGCGGACACCGGTAGCCACCCGATCAGAGGGGGGCGAGGGGGTCGTCCGCCACACTGGCGATCGGGACCATACGACGGTACACTCGTACATCGGCTGGCAGATCGTCGAGGCGCGTGACATCTCGAACAACCATCGGTCGCCGACTCTTCGCTCCGCGAACGATGGGGCATCTATGCTGTCGGTTAACATTCGAGGAATGACATGTCGTACACAATCGTAAAACATAAACACCGGTTTGCAGCGTGGGCAGCCAGTAGGGCTGCAAGTGTGAATGGGTGTCGCTTTACGGTCGAGCATGGGAGACGAATCCTTGAGGGTGCACGTCTTCACAAGACTGCTAGGACCGTTGATGATCTTCCCCAGCCCAGTGGCTTTGACAGGCGACATCGCAGGTGGCGAAAAGGCGTGATTCGCGCTGCACAGGAGTATCAGCCTGCGTTCACACATGGCGTGGCCGCAAAACTGATAAACATCTACCTAAAATCCGTGTTCATTTGTGGTGGTAATCACGAGGATCCGAGAATAAAGGCCATACATCCACCTATTGATAGCCTTCTCTTGGATGCTCTATATAGGAATGACATTGGAGGTCGGCGTTGCGAATGGCAAACGGCAAGAAAGATAAGATGGTCGAAGTTAGATTGTGAGCAGTACGAAGACGTAATCTCCTCTATTAGGCAGACAGTCCCAGAAGGTAGTGGTCTTTGGGAGATAGAGGAGTATTGGCAAGGATTTCAATAAAACGCTAGAAGTCGCTTCGGCGGGACGCGATAAAGCCCGCCCGTGAAGCACAGCGCTCGCCATTGACGAAGAGAACTATGGAATCCGAGGGCGGAACTCCAACCCTCTCGCTATCGCAGCGCTATCAGGCCTGGCGGTCCAGTTCTTCCTGGTACCTTCGCATGACCGCCTGTTGAGTGATCAAGGCCTCGATTTGGTGGCTGTCCTCGACACTGACGACCGGAAGTGACTGCACATCGCTACGGGAGAACTTGTCGAGCACAACGTCAAGCGTCTCACGAGCGCTAACCGTCGGGACGCCCGAGCGGACCAGTTCTCCCACGAGAAGAAGCGAGACAGCTTCCGGCTGAAGAAGTGCCACGCGCATGTCCTGAGCCGTGACAAGCCCCTGATAGACCTGCTGATCATCAACAACAACGAAGTCGGATGCATCGGTCTCGCCGGCCAGGTCGATCAGCGTCTGAAGCGGCTCGTGCGGCTGAACGAATTGGGCCGCCTGGTATTCCACGTCTTCCACGGTGATGCGTCGCAGGATGGTCAAGTCCGTCAACATGCCGACACGCACCCCGCGGCGGCGCAGCTTGAGCGTGTAGATGCTGTCTCGCAGAAGGACCTGTGCGCCGAACGTCGCCACGATCGCCGCGAACATGACCGGAAGGACGACCTTCGGCTCGCGCGTCATCTCGTAAAGCATGACGATGGCGGTAAGCGGCGCGTGCGTGGTCGCGGCTACCAGAGCGGCCATTCCGACCAGCGCGTAGGCGGGTACGCTCGTGTGGTTGATCAGCCCGGCGTGAAACAACATCAAACCGAACGCCCCGCCGAGCGTTGCACCCATCAGCAGAGACGGCGCGAAGATCCCGCCCGATCCTCCACTGCCAAGCGTGAAGCACGTGGCCAGCACCTTCAACAGACACAGCAGGAGCAGCCCGCCGACGGTGCAATCGAGAATGTCGGCGCTCAGCATCGACTCGATGGCCGGGTAACCGTTTCCGAAGAACGCGGGCATCGCGACCGTCCCGCTGAGTTGCACATACGCGATTCCGGTCAGTCCGAGCCCGATCGCGCCGAGGACCGGTTTGAGAGGCTCGGGTAACCACGTGGCCCGATCCGCCATGTCCTCGGTGAAGTAGAGGCCCCGGATGAAGAGGACGGCTGCCAGCGCCGCCAGAACGCCGAGCACGAGAAACAACGGGAACTCAACACCCACAAAAACGTAGCCGGCTTCGCGTAGCGCGTTGACCTCGAAGATGCCCGCGTCCGCGAACCGCTCCGCACGGATGGCGTGCATAACCGAGGAGCTGATCACGCTGGCGAATACGACCGGCGTGAAGGTCCGAAACGAGAAGTCTCTCAGGAAGATCTCGAGGGCAAACAGGACGCCGGCAATGGGCGCATTGAAAATCGCCGCGATCCCGGCGGAGACACCGCAGGCGACCAGGATGCCCATCTGCCGCCGCTCGATGTGCAGGTATTGCCCCACGGCGCTTCCGATGGCCGCCCCGATCTGGATGATGGGTCCCTCGGTTCCGGCCGATCCGCCCGATCCGATGGTGAATGCACTGGCAATGGCCTTGGCAGTGGCAACACGAGGGCGAATCTCGCTACCCTTGCGGTACATCGCGTCCATCACCTCGGGCACACCATGTCCCTTGGCTTCCCTGGCGAAGTAGTACGTGATGCAGCCAACGACCAGGGCACCGGCTGACGGAAGGAGAATCAGCATCCATATCCGGCCATCGAACAAGCCCGCGTCCTCGCCCGATCCGAAGGCGATGTGGCGAGCCGTCTCGATCAGGAAGAAGAAGAAGTGCCCGAAGATACCGGTCGTAGCCCCGATCAGGATGGACAGGAGGATCAGGAAGTACTCGTCCTTGAGCCCGAACTTCGACAGCCCCCGGACAACGCGCAAGCGAAGTCGGTGGCTCCGAACCGCCAGTTTTTTGGCCTGACCGGTCAACGTAAACGCCTCGCCGGAAAGCGGCGTACCGTATCAACCGATCGAGCGTTCCGCAAGCCCGTCGCGGCGAGCGGCTACTTGCCGGGGCCGTGACACTTCCGGCGGCTTCAGCGACGCACGTTGATACAGCCTGAAAGGCTGACCTATAGTAGCCGTGGGCAAGTCCCGCTGAGGCGGGACGTCGCCCACGGTAACCCCAACACACGTTCCATTCGACCCTGCAGGGGTCGCATAAACGTCCCGTCGCGGACGCCGCAAAGAGTAGACGACCCTTACAGGGTCGGGCGATTTGGTAGCGGCGCCATCCGGGGGCGGCGCTACGCTTGCCCCCGGCTATGACAGAGCAGGCCTTCAGCCTGCGATCCCCCCGGGTACCACAGAGCAGGCCTTCAGCCTGCGATCCCCCCGGGTACCACAGAGCAGGCCTTCAGCCTGCGACGCCACCCGCCGATTCTGTCACGGACCCCTACTTGCCGTCCGGCACGCTCAGCGGTTGTGGTGACCACTGCGTGGCCGCCGCGTTTGAGGAAAGCTGGCACGCCAGGCGGATGGCTTCCTTCATACTCCCCGGGTCGGCTTTGTTCTCACCTGCGATGTCAAAGGCCGTCCCGTGATCGACGCTCGTGCGAATGATCGGCAGGCCGAGCGTAACGTTCACGGCCGTGTCGAACGCCAGCATCTTGACGGGGATCAATCCCTGATCGTGATACATCGCCACGAAGCCGTCATACCGGTTCCGTCGCCTGGGGATAAAGAGCGTGTCCGGCGGGAAGGGGCCTTCCACGTCGATCCCGGCGTTGCGGGCCATCTGCATCGCCGGCTCGATGATGCGGGTCTCCTCATCTCCGAACCGCCCCTCCTCGCCCGCGTGCGGGTTGAGGGCGGCGATAGCAATTCGAGGATGCTCGATGCCGAACCAGTGAACAAGGGCTGTGTGAAGCAAATCGATCGGTTGGAAGACCAGCCCGATCGTGAACTTGTTGCGCAGCTCGAACAGCGGCATGTGCGTGGCAGCCAAGGCCACGCGCAACCCACCGCCGACAAACGCCATGGTGTATCGCTTGACGTGGCACGCGTCGGCAATCTTCTCCGTGTGCCCCGGGTGCCGGCAGCCGGCCATCCGCCAGCTTGTTTTGTGGATCGGGGCGGTCACGATGGCGTCAATCACGCCCGTGCGAGCGGCTTCTATCGCCTCGTCGAAGAAGTGCAGCGACGCGCGACCACCGCGCTCGCTCGGTCTGGCGTCGCCCCATCGGCATTCGGCATACTCATCGAAATCAGCCACGACCACGCCGGTGTCGATGCGACCCGCCCTTTCCCGATCAACACGAAACCAGAACGGTCGGATCCCGGCACGTTCCGCCGCCTCGAACAGGGGCTCTTCGCACCCGTAGATCAGGAACCGGCCGCACCCCCGCAGGTCCAAGTCCGCCAACGCCTTGACGATCACTTCCGGTCCGATCCCGCACGGATCGCCCATGGTGACGCCGACGAGCGGCTTGCGGGCCTGCGGCCCCGGTGACATGCGGCTGTCAGGAGAATCGGTCATGCGAAGCCGGCCTCCCGTAACGCGTCCAGCGTCAAACCTCCGGATGAGGACACACCCAAAAGGTGATGGACTACGGCCCGCACGATGATGTCCGTCTCGATGTTGACCCGATCATCAACCTTCAACGACGGAAGTGTCGTCCGCTCGAGCGTTGTGGGGATCAGCGCAACGGAGAATAGACTGCGATCGACCGTAGCAATCGTCAGCGATACACCGTCGACGGCCACGGACCCCTTGGGAATCACGTAAGAAAGCAACGGCGCCTCGGGCTCGATCCACACGGCCCATTCCATGGCCGACGATTGCACGCGCGCCACCCTTGCGATGCCATCGACATGCCCCTGCACGAAATGGCCGTCCAAGCGGTCGCCCACGCGTAACGAGCGTTCGAGGTTGACGCGATCGCCGACGCGTCTGTGCTCGAGCGTGCTCGTTTCGAGCGTCTCACGGATCACGTCGAACTCGAGCGTCCCGTCCAGGGCACTTGCAACGGTCAGGCAGACACCGCTCACGCAAACGCTCGCACCGGGCTTGCATTCACGAGCCCAGGGAACGTCAATGCGCAAACGCCGCCCGCCCGGCCCGGGTTGGGCTGAAGAAAGCGTTCCCGTTGATTCAACGATCCCCGTAAACATAACTCTTCACGTCCCTGTCCGTGGGCTGACACACGTCCGGCGATACAACGGTCCCACACTAAATGCTAGGTCTCAAACGGGAAGTGTCAAGTGGAGAGCGTGATCGAAGGCTTAGAGCACAAGCAGGATGTCGATGAGTGCTTCGTCCTCGATACCGAGGTTGCGAAGTTGCTCGCGCTTATCATCATCCATCAGGTAGGTGTTGTTGACGATATCCTCTATTTCATCCAGGAAGATTTGTTCACCGTCGGCGCCGATGAGTGCGTTGGGGTACGCAGTGCTCGCAACGACACCGCACCCGGATGGAATAAAGGCAATCAGAAACAGCAAAATCGCAACAAACCGTATCATCCGAAACCCTTCACTCGCTTGCGTCTCGCGTCGTCACATCAGAGGCGATGGTAGCCGCAGTCCGATCGGTCGGCAAGTGGAGGTATTGGGCCGTCCCGCCCGATCCGCAGTCAAGATCAACGACCGGCATCCACCGTGCCAAGCGGCGCGGGCGAGGACATCACCAAGTCCGAGCGCGGTTTGGAGACGGAACGCGTGGGCGCCCCGAGGCGCTCCATGATGACGTCCGACAGACATTGCACCTTCGCAGGCCAGGCCTCGCCCTCCACGACGCGACTGATTTCCTCCCGCCGTCCCACGCGGTCACCCGCCAGGACCTCATCACACGCCACCGCGAAGGCCTCCGCTGTACCGGCGATGGTGATGGGGCCGATGTAACGCCGCGCCTCGGGCAACGGCGTTGACACGATCGGCAGACCGGCGGCCAGATACTCGTACATCTTGATCGGATTGACGTTCTGCGTCATCGCGCTGCGTGCGAACAGCAGCAGGCCCGCGTCAAAGGCGGCACAGTAGGCGGGCAAACTCTCGTAAGGTCGGCGTCCAAGAAGAAGAATGTTCCGAGCCCGTTTAAGTTCCGAGACGTCTACCTTGGCTTCGCCGATCAGCACGAATGTGTAATTCGGGCGCAGTCTCGCAACCTCCGCGATCAGCGCCGTGTCGACCCAGTGATGGATCAGCCCGAAGAAACCGAAGATCGGGCCTTGCACGTCGGCCAGGTCCGCCGGTCGCGGAAGGGACTCACGCCACGCCCGGGCGAAGTGGTCGTAGTCAACACCGTGGCGCATCAACAACACGTCGGATCGCCGGGCGCGTTTGGTCTTGAACAGTTGCTCGGACGTCGTGACCACGACGTCCGCACGGTCGATCAGCTCATTCTCCGTGGCGGCAACCCGATTCGCGTCGAACCCGTCAAACTGCGTGTATTCATCGACGCAGTAGTAGACGAAGCATTCCTCATTGAGCTTCCCGACAAGATAGGGAACGTCCGGCGCGAAGGACCAGACCTGCACCGGTCGGTTGCGGCCGCCGGGAATCGAATGGATCGCCCTTCTGATTTGGGCGATTAGCAGATGCTTATGGATCGTTCGCAACGCCGCATGGCCCGCCCCGGGAATCACCAGTGGCGTGACCTGCACGATGGAGGGGCTCACGCGTTTGACGCCGCACGCCACGCGCCGCAGGGCGGAAAAGGCGGCCACAAGGTCGGTCCTTCCCAGCGTTGGACGGCGGGTTCCGTGATAGTTGATCCAAACGATGTCGTTCGTGCGGGACAGGATCTTCATGATCTGATGCTTGCTCGTCGGATCGTAATCCCACGAGTTCGCCAGCGATACGATGATCCGCTTTTCGATCACGAGGAAACCTCGAACGTGGAGGGCCTTACCGATGTGCCGGGATGCGCGGTGCGCCCCCGCTCCAGGCAACGTTTCGGCTACGCCTCCCTAGTCCTTGTCGCTGTAGTAATCCTTGTAGTAGCGGTAGTAGTTGTACGTGTATCCGTACCCATACCCGTACCCATACCGCCCTGACGGGGCGTCACGTCCGATGAGCAGACACCCGACAATCGGGATGTTGTTGAGTTGGAGCAGCCTCGTCGCGCGTCTGGCCGCCGCCTCGTCCGTGCGGTGGAGTCGGATGACCATGATCACGCCGGTGCACAGTTGCCCAATGATCCCGACGTCGGTCACGGTGACGGCGGGTGGCGTATCCACAATGGTGTAGTGGAAATCGTTCTGCATCCTCTGGAAGACCGACCTGGCGTTAGCGGCGGTCAGGAGCTCCGCGGCTGAGCGGCTTTGCGTGCTCCCCGCGGGAATGTAACTGAGGTTCTCAATCGGCGTCGGACGCAGGACGTCCTCGTACTCCGCCGCCCCGCCGAGGACCTCCGCAAGACCGGGACCCGCCGGTTGATTGAGCATCGTGGTCAGCGAGCTACGCCTGAAATCGCCGTCGACCACGAGCACCTTCAGATGGCGGATCTCCGCAAGGATGCACCCGAGGTTGAGCGTCGTGACACTTTTGCCCTCCCTGGGCACCGCACTGGTGATCGCCAGAACCCGGTGCTCATAGGATGGGTTTTGACTCAAGAGGCGCGTGCGCAGGGAGCGATACTGCTCAGTAATCAGGGAGGACCGTTCGTGAAAGGGCACGAGCGATTCGCTCAACCCCTCGACGAGCGAAATGGGTTCGCCGCCAACCTCATCCTCCTCGGACGCGGCGGGCGGTTCAGCCACGCACGTCGTCGCGGCCAGCTCGGGTACCTGGATGAAATCGACACCTTCATCCCGGGAACCCCCCATGGCCATGCGTCGTTCCCGTTCGGCACGTTTTAGCGCGTCGGCGATCCTACCCATGGAGCACTACTCCAACGGTTCGTTCACAGTCGCAAGCCGTCGGCCACCGATTCATTCCCTACCATCCGCTGTATCCGCCCAGCCCACCACCGTAGTAGTTCCGGGAGCTTCCTTCGTCATCGTCATAGACATCCCCGACATCCATGACCGCCGCCGGGGCCGTATACGCCTGCACGGCCGGTCCGACAGGATAGAGGATTTCTCGCAGTCGTTGCGCGAACCACGCCCCCGGGGTCGGCGGGATCACAATGATGTCATCCGGTTCAAGCAGGATGTTCTGGCTCCAATCGCCCGCTTTGACCATCCTGTCCGTATCGACGGTTATCGTACGGACGGGGACGTCGCCGTGGGACGGCCTGATCACTTTGACCCGACTGGTCCATGACCTGAAGTCGATATTGGCGCTGACAATGGCATCCAGAAGCGTGTCGTGACCCGTGTACGGTCTTGACGCGAGCTCACCCCCGCAGCTCTTGATGTAGTACTTCTTGCTGCTGTAAGAGCTCACCCGCACGCGCACCTTCGGGTCGACGTAGTACCTGCTCAACAGCACCTCGAGCTTGGCGGCAATCTCCTTGGCGGTCATACCGACCACCTTCACCTCGCCGAGCAATCGCAGGTTGATCTTGCCGTCCGGTTGGATTCTCTGTCCCTCGCCGTCGATCTCGAGCACGCGTGGAGCACTAATACCAATGGCGTCGGGGATACCGACACGATACTCGATCGCGGACACTTCATGCTGATGCTCTCGCAGGAAGTGCAGCATGTCGGCGCGATTGGCGGCACAGCCGGTAATGGCAAGTGCCAGAGCACCAACAGCGAGCAGGCATCTGTCATGCATGGACATGGAACATCTCCACTCCAGATACTCTACGGATGTACGCCGACCCGCCCCGACCACGATTCGCTCGGCGCCGGGCACGCGCGCAGAAGCACATCCATGCCGGTTTATCGGGTCGTTCAGGGCACATCTGAACCTCGTCGGCGGCAATCGGAATGCCCCTGAGGCAGAGAACCGCATCCCCGACCGTGGGCTCCGTGGAACGGTCAGAACGCCCGGTAATTCCCTACGGAAAGGGCCGGCCCGTGCGGACGAGCATTCGGGCAAAACCGCGTCGAGACTGCGTCGAAACCGTCCTCAAGCACGCCACGGTACGGACCGATATTCTCATGCGCGATATCCGTTATCGGCTAGGCCGATGTGTTCCGGTCCGCCAAGCGAGAACCCTGTGTACGCCAACTTTTTCGGGCTTCGGGAACTGCCCTTCAATAACACACCCGATCCCCGCTTTTTCTTCCCGACACCGGACCATGAAGAGGCGCTGGCATCACTCATCTATGCCGTGCGGGAACGGAAGGGGTTCGTCCTGCTCACGGGCGAAGTGGGGGCCGGCAAAACGCTCGTGTCGCGGATGATGCTGCGAAAGTTCGGGACGAGGATCGCCTTCGCCAATATCAACCATACCGCCCATGGCGCGACCGACCTGATGGAATCGGTCTTGACGGAGTTCGAGCTGGACATCCCCCGGGACGCGGCCCACGCCCAGCTCGTACGCGTCCTTCAAGATTTCCTCCTGAAGAAGTTCTCGCAGAATATCCCCGTCGTTCTGGTTCTCGACGAGGCGCAGAACCTGCCGGTCGAAGTGTTCGAGCAGCTTCGCATGATCGGAAACCTCGAGGCCGATGACGCGAAACTGCTCCAAGTGGTCATTGTCGGCCAACCGGAGTTGCAGCACCGCTTCGGAACGCGCGAGCTCCGCCAGCTAAGACAGCGGATCTTCCGCACCTACCACCTGCCCGCCTTGGGGCGGGAGGCGATGGAGGAATATATCACGCATCGCCTATCCGTCGCGGGCATGGATAAGGACCGTATCGTCTTCGACGCGAGCGCCATGGACAGCATCTGGGTGGTATCTCGTGGGCTCCCGAGGATCATCAATACAGTCTGCGACAACACGATGCTGAGCGCCTACTCAGCCAACACGCAAGTGATTGACGGCGCGCTTGTCGACTCGGTCGTGGACCAGATGATGATGGTCGATCCGCCCGCGGAAGAGGAACTCATCCTGCCGCCGGATGAGATCTCGCTTACCGCGCAAGCACCTGCAGCACCTCCATCGGAGCACACAGCCACCGGGCAGACGGGGACGCGAGCGGAACTGCCGGCGATCGCACTGGATGCGCTGGCCAGGAGCGTGATCGAGCTCGGGGAACATCGTCGGTGCCAGCAGCAAGGCATCGACCCAACGAACCTCCAAACCGGGAGGGAAACGCTACGCCGCAGGACTGATGAGATTCTCAACCGCGAACTCGATCGCTTCGAGCACCAATTGAACATGAAGGTCGACGGCGCAGAGCAACGCCTCGCCGCCATCGAGAATCGTGCAGGCGCTATCTCAGGGCTCGTCGCCCAGGCACGAGCCGCCGAGACCAACCTCGAACCGCTCATCCAACGGGTTGAAACGATCATCGCACGCGCGGGCACGGCTTCACAGAAGCTGCAGGACCGCGATGCGCAGGTCCGGGACCTGGCTGGGAAGCTCAATGCGGCCATCAAAGAGATCCGGCGGATTCACACGGGTCTGCGGCAGACCGCCGCGAGAACCAACCGAGCGCAACACGGTGCCGAGGCAGCCCTCAATCGGCTGGTCGCTCAAACGCAAGTGTCTCGACAACTGGCGGACACGATGGCACAGCTCCTCCATCGAACGGTTTCCAGGGGCGTCCGATCGAGGCATGAGAGTGCTATGAAGATGGCGTCGTCGTCGAGGATTGACGTCATCGGCACCGCAGACGCCGTCGAATCCCCGACCGGTGAGCGTGAATCCGTACGTAATATGCTCACAAACACTCGCAAAAGCCTCTCGGAATTCCGCGCCTGCGCCCGCAAAACCGGTGACGCCAACACTACCAGGTCGATCAGACCACAAGCCGACCCGATACCCACCCAAGACAACCACGCCACCCACCGGCTTGAGAAGCAGGTCGAAGGCCTGCTGGACGCCGTTGCCCCGGAATAGCGCGCTGCCGAACCGCCGGCCCAATCACCACCAAACAGCTCCATCTTCGGCGTGATCGGAAAACTCATGCGCCGAACCGACCGATAAATAGATTGGGACGCGACGAAACGGCTACGAGAGACACGTCGTCGTGGATGCGCCCCGGACGACGAAAACGACAAGCGCTCGCGTGCGAGACAATACCGCAGGGTGACTTCGCGGCGCAGGCGCGGCGGCTTGAGGTCAAGCTGTTCTTGGACGTGGGCGAACGAAGGAGCTGAGGGCAGTCCTCGATGGCTTGCGACTGGGAGACATCCGTGCTAAGATCCGGTCGTAGCGAAAGAGCGGCCCCACATTCGCCCCATCCACTGGAGGGAGGTCCACCGATGGCACCCCGGCAACGCATCATGATGATCTCGACGCACGGGTACGTGGCAGCTGAACCGGAACTGGGGAAACCCGACACCGGAGGGCAGGTGGCCTACGTTCTGGAGTTGAGCAAGTGCCTCGCACGGATGGGCTGTCGCGTTGATATCCTCACGCGGCATTTCGAGAACCAGCCAAAGTCGGAGACGGTGGCGGAGCGCGTACGCGTCCATCGCTTCCCTTGCGGCGGAGCGGACTTCATTCCCAAGGAAACACTGTGCGAGCACATCCCGGAGTGGGTGGCGAACGTCGATCGGTTCATCGAGGCGAAGCGGCCGCGCTACTCGTTCATCAACAGCCATTATTGGGACGCGGGTCTGGCCGGTCAGGCGCTGGCGAACCGGCGTCACATCCGACATATCCATACGCCGCACTCATTGGGCACCTGGAAACGTGACAACATGCACGAGACGCCCGAGGAGGGGGAGCGCAAGTACAGCTTCCGCAAGCGCATCCGCGAGGAAAGGGTCGTCTACACTGAGTGCAACGCACTGATCGCCACGACGTGGCAACAGCGCGACATCCTGACGGCGAGTGAATACGGCGCAAAACCCGAGAAAATCCACGTCGTGCCTCCCGGCTACGATGACACGCGCTTCTTCCCCATCTCCGAGGAAACGCGTTCGGCGCTGAAGAAGGAGCTCGGCTTCGATGGGCGGATCGTCCTGGCGCTGGGCCGGATGGCCCACAACAAAGGATATGACCTGCTCATCCAAGCGATGGTACCCGTATTCAAGCGCGTCGAAGACGCCAGGCTGGTGCTGGCAATCGGGTCAAGCGATCCGAGCCCGAGAGAGCGCGAGCAAATCGCCGAACTGAAGAAGCTGGCCGAGTCGCTCGGCATCTTGGACCGCGTCATTTTCCGTGACTTCATCCCCGACGAGGAGCTGGCGGATCACTACCGGATGGCCAACGTCTTCGCCTTGTGCAGCCGGTACGAGCCGTTCGGCATGACGGCGATTGAGGCGATGGCCTGCGGAACACCCACCGTGCTCACGACCGAGGGCGGGCTTTGGGAGCAGGTGACTTGGGGGCTCGAAGCGCTGTGGGCCAATCCGTTCGACACCGAAGCCAACGGCCACACGATCTGCACCATCCTTCAGAACCCACGCGTCGCAGACCAGCTTTCGCTCTACGGCTCGAAGAAGGCCCGGGCCGATTTCACCTGGAACGGCATCGCACAGCAAATCTTGCGCATCACCGAGTTGATGCCGAGGCACGCCACCGCACCGCGAAACTCCGTCGAACGCCGGAATTCCCCACCGCTCCCCGAACCGGTACTGACGGACGTGTGACGCCCGATCCGACCATCCTGACCACTCCCGCCGACAGGCACCGGCAACGCAAGAACGGTCTGCAGCGCCGCTCCTCGTGGGCGGCGAGACCGTGTCGCGTCGATTCACCCGCGTGACCTGTGTCCTGTACACGGTTTGCGTCCTGTGCATGGCTTGCTCCGCGTGCGAGGCGTGCATCGTCCGCTCCTCACCGCTATCATGCCGGACTAGAGCGTATAACGATCACCTGTAGCGGCTACGTCCCTGGCATCCCCCCTTGCCAAGGGGGGAAAGAGGGGGGTCGCGCGATGCGCATGACCGTTAGCTGTTCTAGAGCAAAGTCTGTTTTCGTGTAGCGAGCCGCGGACTTCAGTCCGCGCGGATATCCCGAGGAGGACACGCTGTTCGCATGGTGCCCCATCCTTCGCGAAGCGAAGGGCGTGGGATGGACGGCTGTTCGAGATCTTTTCGGCTGCTCGATCCATTCCCCACCCTTTTCTAACGAAAAGAATGGGGCACCCGGCCTTTTCTAACGAAAAGAATGGGGCACCCGCGGCGGCAGTCCGCGGCTCGCATAGTCGTGAAACTCATGAAACGCGGTTCCAGCCAGAGAGGTTCGCAATGGCACGAGGCATCGTCATCAACCCGAATATCATCGAGATGGAATACGCCGTGCGAGGCCCCATCCCCCAACGCGCAGCCGAGCTCGCGCGACAGGGCATGACAACCATCCCCTGCAACATCGGCAACCCGCAGGCCCTTGGGCAAAAGCCGATTTCGTTCTACAGGCAAGTGCTCAGCCTGATCGAGGCGCCGCAAGCCATCCGGCGCGAAAGGATGCTCCGCGCACTCTTCGAGCAAGACCCCCAGGCCTTTCCCGGCCTGGCGCCGGAGGAGATCGTTTCACCTTATGTCCTCGACCTCTGCGACTCCATCCTCACGAACCTCCCGACCGGTCTGGGCGCCTACACGGAGAGCAAAGGACCGCTGTTCATTCGTGAAGCCGTCGCGCAATACATCGATGCGCGAGACGACGCAGCCTCCTTGGGCATTCCGCTCTCCGATCCTGCGAACATCTTCCTTACAAACGGGGCCAGCGAGGCCGTCAAACACATCCTCGAGATGCTCATCGCCGACGGCAACGACGGTATCATGATCCCCATCCCCCAGTATCCGCTCTACTCGGCCGTCATCAGGAAGTACGGCGGCCGACAGGTGAACTACTACCCCGACGAGGACAGTGGCTGGACGCTTGATCGATCAGCGCTCGAAGAGGCGCTGGCCAAAGCCAAGCGCTCCGGCATCACGGTCAAGGGAATCGTCACGATCAACCCGGCGAATCCCACAGGTGCCATTCTCCCGACACAGAGTGTGACCGATGTCATTGACTTCGCCGAGCAGCATGGCCTGGTGATTATCGCCGATGAGGTCTACCAGCATAATCTTTACGGGGCCGAGTTCGTCTCGTTTGCGAGAATGCTCGGCCACAGGGAAGTCCCTCTGTTCAGCCTTCACAGCACATCCAAGGGGTTCTACGGCGAGTGCGGACACAGGGGAGGATATGTTGAAGCACGCAACCCGCCGCACATAGAAGGAACCGATCTCAACTTCATGGACGTCCTGCTCAAGCAGGCATCCGTGAGCCTGTGCTCCAACACGGTCGGCCAGGTTTTGACCTACCTGATGGTCAGCCAACCCGTGAAGGGAAGTCCGCCCTACGCGCGGTTTGTTCAGGAGAAGGAGGACATCCTTAAGAGACTCTTCGACAAGGGGACGATGATCAAGGAGGCCTTCAAGGAGATGGCGGGGGTGGAGTGCTTCGGGCGAACCGGGGCGATGTACCTCTTCCCCAGGCTCAACCGGTTGCCGAAAGGAACCACCGACTTTGCCTATTGCATGAACCTGTTGGAGACGACCGGCCTGTGCACCGTGAACGGTTCCGGTTTCGGCCAGAAGGAAGGCACGAACCATCTCAGGATTGCCTTCCTGCCTCCGAAGGAACTTCTCCAACAGGTCCTGCCCCGCTGGATCGAGTTCCACAACAAGTACGTCGGCAGAAGCTAGAACAAGTCCTGTTTCCGTCTAGCGAGCCGCGGGCTTGAGCCCGCGCGGACATCCGAGCGCCGTTTGTACCTGCGATTCCCGGTGTGGCGCCGGATATGCGTGGTGCCCCGTCCTTTTCGTTAGAAAAGGGCGGGGAACGGATCGAGCGAGTAGGGTAGGCACCGCCCACCAAAAACATCGCCGCCGATGGTGGGCCATGCCCGCCCTACAAT
>CBDUZO010000081.1:0-19370 GCA_965371725.1 uncultured Phycisphaerales bacterium | reverse complement strand
AGGATTACCTGCTCAAGGTCCTCGCAGGAGCAAATTAGATGCGATTGCCCTGGACCACGGGGAGGCTCCAAGCCCATACGGAGGGGGTCTGTCCCGGGGAAGGCCCGCTGAGTCTACCTGACTTGACATCCATTCAGGCATCGCCGGTGCAGCCGAAAGACTGTGTTTCACGGCGTTGATTGCCTCCACGATGTCCTCCGGATACGGGGTTCGCCCCGGTCGAGTTGTGCCGCCTGCCAGGGAGACTTGCCCTCGGGAGAAGCGCTGCTGCCGTGGGGGCTCGACAGGAACCTCAGGAGCGAGCCCCGCCACCGCGGCGACACCGGCGTCGAACCGTCCACGTCCGACGTTGCACGGCTTGCAGCGCTCTTTCCCCAACCGTATGTTGACCCACATGGTAGTCGCCGGCCGAGTGATCGCTTCCGCGCGTCTGATCGCACTGTTGACGATTTGCTCACGTCTTCTCGGTCTGGTTCGGGAGATCCTGTTCAGTCGTTTCTTCGGTGCCGGCGGGCTTCTCTCCGCCTTTCGGATCGCCTTCATGGTCCCGAACCTGGCACGACGACTGTTTGGCGAAGGGGCGTTGTCCGCCGCGATGATTCCCGTCCTGACCGAGAGCATCCAGACCGAGGGCGAGGAACCGTCACGGCGATTCGTGGGCGCCTTGCTCCTCCGCCTCGGTGCCGTGCTCGTCGGGCTCGTGGTCGTCGCGGAAATCGTGGTGGGTTTGTGGCGTCACATCGCCGACGACCTGGCGCTCGAGCTCACAGCCATCCTTCTGCCGTACGCGGCTTTGATCTGCACGGTCGCCGTCGCCGGCGGCGTGCTGCACGTCCGTAACCATTTCGCCATCCCCGCAGCCAGTCCCGTGATCCTCAATCTATGCATCATCGCCGCCATCGCAGGGGGAGCCTTGTGGTTGGGTATGGAGGGGATCGACCTGATCTACCTGGTCTGCGGGGCCGTCCTGGTCGCCGGCGTCCTTCAACTTGCCGCCGTGTTCATTGCGCTGAAGGCCAAATCCTTCCTACCGAAACTCGCCGGGTCGCGACGTGATCCAAGGGTCCGACAGGTTGCCATGCTGATGCTCCCGATGATCCTCGGGCTATCCGCGGTTCAGATCAACTCCCTCGCCGACTACGTGATCGCGTATCTGTTCATCTCGGTGGACGGCGAGCGGGTCGGTCCCGCGGTCCTCGGGTTCGCGCAATACCTGTACCAACTCCCTCTCGGCGTGTTCGGGATTGCGCTTGCAACGGCCATCTTCCCCGTTCTTTCGAGAAAGGCCGCCGAGGGTAACCTGGCGGCCGTCGGCCATGTGTTCTCGCAAGGAATGCGATTGGCGATCTTTGTCGCGCTGCCCGCCACGGTCGGCCTCATTGTCGTCGCCCGCCTGCTCGTCGCGGCGCTCTATCAGCACAAAGCGTTCGACGCCGACGACACGGCGCGCGTGGCCGGGGTCCTGGTCTTCTACAGCCTCGGGCTGGCAGCCTACTTCACGCAGCACGTCGTGGTCCGCACCTACTATGCACTGCAGGACAGCCGAACGCCGGCGAAGGTGGCCATGAGAATGGTCCTGCTGAACCTTGCCATGAACCTCGCGTTGGTCTTCCCATTGCAGGAGCGTGGCTTGGCGTTGGCCACAGCGGTTTGCGCGGTGATCCAGGTGTGCTGGCTATTGGTAAAGCTTCCCGGGCTTACGCCCACCATTGCGTGGGCCTCAATTGCCACTTGCGCAGGCAAGACGCTGGCGGCGACGGCTGTGATGGCCTGCGTGCTCGGTTTGCTCCTGACGCCGGGCGTGACGGGTCGTCTTCTGGCGGGGCATGATCTTGCCCGGTTGATCACGCTGGTGATCGCCGGTGTGATCAGCTTTACGCTGGCCGCTCGCGTCATGCGCATCGACGAGCTGAACCTCATCATGCGGACTGGGCGTGCGTCAAGCGAGAACGCGGAGTAAACAAGGAAGGACTCGCACCATGTCCGCACGCGTCATCGCTACAGGCAATCCTCAACCTTCGCCTGACCGACGGGATGCGTTCGCCTTCGCGATCCCCGCGTTCCGTTGCCACATACGGAGTGTCGCTCGCCTCGTGGCTGTCCCACGAAGGGCCGCACGGTACTGCTCCTCTGTCCACGCCAGGATATCATCCAGCACCGGCCGCGGATCGATCCGCTGAGCGCGAAAGCCCGACTCGGTCGCCGGTGCGGCCCGCCGGTTGTAAGGGCAGACCTGCTGGCAAATATCGCACCCGAACACCCAATCGCCCATCAACGGCTGAAGGTCATCCGTGATCGCGGCGCGATGTTCGAGGGTCAGGTAGCTGATGCACCGCGAGGCATCCATCCGGTGCGGAGCGAGAAGGGCGCCGGTCGGACAGGCATCAAGGCAAGCGGTACAGTGGCCGCACGCCTTCGCCACCGGCCCATCGGCCGCGATATCGAGCGTGGTCACAAGCTCGCCAAGAAAGAAGTAGCTGCCCAAGTGGCGGTCGATAGCCAACCCGTTCTTGCCGATCCAGCCGATTCCGGCTGCCGCTGCCAACTCCCGTTCGAGGATCGGGACCGTATCGACACAGGCCTTGAAATCGAACGGCGAAACGAGTTCACGTCGTAGCCGGTCCGCCAACGCCAAGAGCTTGCGTTTGATTACCTTGTGGTAGTCCTCGCCCCAGGCGTACATCGCCACCCGTCCCCGAGCGACGGCCTCCGTCGCCGGCTCCGCCGAATCCGGCCGAAAATAGGAGAGAGCGACAACGATGACGCTCTTCGCCCCATCGAGAACCTCCCGAGGATCATCCCTTGCGGTCAAGTGGCGATGCAGGTACTCCATTGACCCTGCACATCCCTTGTCCAGCCAGTCCCTGAGGTATTCACGACGTCCCAACGGTTCCGCACGGGCCACCCCGCAACGGTCGAAACCCAACTCCAAAGCCAGCGTTTTGACATATCGGGCCAGATCCGTGTGGGTCATAGCCACATGGTACCCTTGCAGATGGTCGATACAAACCGGGGGCGGGAGCGATTGACGAGAACCAGAGCGGCCGATAATGTGCCGCCTTCAACAGCGACGCTGAAACGCGGCTCCATGCGGAGGTGCGGCTCGCAGCGCCGCCTCTCACGAAAGCGGATGCATGTTCCACTACGACTGGTTCCACGGTGCGGCCTATCAGCAACAACTCGACGAGGCGAAGCGGAGGTGCGTTCTGGGCCACTTCCCGGACCTCGATCCGGACGACCCCACGCCCCCCGAAGACGCGATGAGGTTCTACACGGAACTCGAGACCCGCACGCTGATCTACCTCCGCGACGGCTTCAGCTACGAGGTGAACAGCATCGCCGACGTATCCAACAAGGCACACCTGGTCTTTGAGTGCACGCCGGTCGACGATCATTACAAAGTAGGCGCCTTCATCGTAACCCTTCCTTTCGAGGAGATCGTCCGCGTCGAGGTCTTCGCCGTACACCCCTCCGAGAAGCCCGAGGACCTTCCACAGATCACCGGGTTCCGCTCCTTCCCCGAGCAGGCGGAGCACAAATATGTCGAGCCCAACCCCATCAAGCCGGGCCGATAGACCTGCATCGCCACACCCGAAACTGCGGGTTATCCGAACCGCGACCGTCAGGAAGCGGCAGGTGTGCCACTGCTCTTGAGCAGTGCATGGACCCTGCGGAATCCGCGATCGGCACTGCTTGAAAGCAGTGGCACGCAGCCGTTCCCTACGGCTGTTATCTTCTGCGTCTCCGCTTCCTGACGGTCGCGGTTCGGTTCCGTAAACGTCTTCGGCAGCCCGAAGTTTCGGGTGTGGCGATGCACTACGGCGGCTTGGCGGATAAGCTACCGAATCATGGGAAAAGCGGATCTCGGCGATACATCCGGATACCTCTGGATCGAGGAGGGCGAGCGGCGGGAGGGGATCGTAGCCGAAGTCGCGCCGATCCTTCACATCGACCGAACCTATTCGTTCGCCGTCCCCGACTCGATGTCCGCCGCCCTCAGCGTCGGGCAGCGCGTGATGATCCCCCTCGGGCGCCAAGGTCGACTGCTCCCGGGCTTCGTGGTCGGTCTCGATCGCAGGACCTGGGACAGCACGCTACGCCCCATCGATTCGCTCCTGGATGACGCCAGCTTCTTGCCGCCCGACCTGATCGAACTCGGTCGAGAGATCGCCGAACATTACGCCTGCCCGCTGGGTCGGACACTCAAAGCCATCACCCCCGAGGCGGTCCGGCAACAAAGAGGCCTTAGGACGGTTCGATACGCCCAACTCACTGAGACCATCGAGCACATCCACGGCTGCGCATCACGCATCGGAGACAAACAGCAGGCCCTGCTCGATGCGCTGGGCCAAGCCGACGAACCGGTAGCGGTCAAGACACTTCTCGAAAGAGCAGACGCCTCGTCAGCCACGCTTCGTGGAATGCTGAAGAAGGGATGGATCGCTGTCACGGCACGGAAGGAAGTAACCGACCCCGACGCGGCGCGGTTCGATCAACCACTTGTCGAGCCGACGTTCGAGTTGAACGAGGAGCAGCACGCAGCCCTGAAGCACATCAACGCCAAGATTGACCAAAACCGCTTCTGCGTAACGCTCGCTTACGGGGTCAGCGGATCGGGCAAGACGGAGGTGTATATCCGCGCGATCCGCCGCGTCATAGCCGAGAGGAGACAGGCGATCCTGCTCGTGCCGGAGATCGTGCTGACCACGCAGCTCGTCCAGCGTCTCGCGTCCAGGTTCTCGAACGTCGCGGTCAACCACAGTGGACTGACCGACGCGCAGCGCTCGGTGATCTGGCGCCAGATCGCTTCCGGGGAAAGGAATGTGGTCATCGGGACCCGCAGCGCGGTCTTCGCCCCTTGTCCCAATCTCGGCCTCATCTGTGTCGATGAGGAGCAGGAAACAAGCTACAAGAACCTTCAAGCCCCGCGCTTTCACGTGCGCGACGTGGCCATCATGCGCGCACGACAGTTGGACATCCCCATCGTGCTCGGGTCGGCTACCCCGTCGGTCGAGGTCTGGCATCGGAGTGAGCGGCATCCGGACTACTCACGCACGACGCTCTTACGCCGGGTCAGGGACTTACCGCTTCCCGAGGTCTACCTGATCGACATGCAGGACGAATGGGCTGAGCTTGGACGGATGGTCCTGCTGTCGCGCTCGATGGAACGGCTGCTCGGCGAGACGCTCGAGCAGGGGCAGCAGGCGCTGATCCTGATGAACCGGCGCGGGTTTGCGAATCGCCTCCGCTGTCCGCAGTGCGGATCGCGTATCGAGTGTCCGAACTGCAACGTGCCGCTCGTCGTACACACGGCCACGGGTCAATCCATGTGTCATTATTGTCACCGCCGCATGCCGACGCCGACCACTTGTCCGAGGATCGACTGCGGCGCGCCGCTCGAGCAACGCGGCGCGGGAACCCAGCGCGTGGAGGACGTGCTGACCTCGCGGTTCCCCGAGGCAAAAATCCAACGCGTCGATAGCGACACCATGCGGCATCGCAGCGAGTATCAGCGCATCGTCAGCGACTTCGAAGCCCGCAAGATCGACGTGCTGGTCGGCACGCAGATGATCGCCAAGGGTTTGGATTTCCCCTTCGTGTCGTTCGTGGGCGTCCTCCACGCCGACCCGGCGGGTCTGGCGAGCGACTTCCGGGCCTCGGAGCGGTTGTTCCAACTGATTACACAGGTTGCCGGGCGGGCCGGAAGGGCGGACATACCGGGGCGCGTCATTGTCCAAACCACGACCCCGGACATTCCCGCGCTTCGCCATGCCCTGACGCATGACTATGAGTCGTTTGCATCCGGCGAGCTTGCACTTCGACGGAAAGTCGGGCTGCCGCCCTTTCGGCGCCTCGCCCGGATCGTGCTGGCTGATCGCCGGGACGAACGCGCCTTGCGGGGGGCGGAAACCCTGGCGACCGGCATCCGTACCACGATCGAAGCCGGCCCCTACGAACTCGCCGACGTGTACGGCCCCAACCCGTGCGTACTGAAGAGGCTTCGCGGAAGGTACCGCTACGACCTGACGATCCGGACAGCCGACGCATCGACGCTGCGGCGCCTTTTGCGAACCATGCGAGAATCCGGCTTGCTGCGGGCGAAGGTCGATTCGATGATGATCGATGTGGATCCGGTATCGATGGCGTAGGCGTCTCCTGCGCGGCTGCGAGTTGCGATGGGCGTCCGGCGAAACACGATCCCAGGCGTGCCACACACCGTTCCGTTCCGTTGGACGAACAGCCGGGTTGTGGAATAGGATGGTTCGTGCGCGACGGGCGGAAGTGTGAGCATGGTGCTCCGAAACAGGATGGACGGGCGATTCCCATGAGCACGGATCGGCGCATACGGCAATTCAAACGGATCGTCGAGACGGATCCCGAAGATGAGCTTGGACATTTCAGCTTGGGTAGGGCCTACCTCGATGCCGGGCTGTTCGATGAGGCAGCGGCATCGCTGGCACGCGTGATCGAGCTAAGCCCGAACATGTCCAAAGCCCATCAGTTGCTCGGCGAGGCGTATGACAAAAGCGGCGAGCGCGACAGGGCCGTAGAGACAATGTCGCACGGTGTCACCATCGCCGACAAACAGGGTGATCTCGTCCCGCGCGACGCCATGGCGGACAAGCTCCGCCAGTGGGGCGCTCCTGTCCCAGCAATCGCCACGGCAGGATCAACCTCAGCGGTGGAGGACATAGGTGCATCCGCGCCGGGCTTCCAATGTTCGCGTTGCGGCCGGAGCGAGGGACAGCTCCCCAAACCGCCGTTCAAGGGCTCGCTCGGTGCCAGGATTCACGCCAATGTCTGTAGCCCCTGCTGGCGGGAATGGGTTCCCACGGGCACGAAAATCATCAACGGGCTGGGCCTCACCTTGAGCACCCACGCCGATCAGGCCACATACGACCGGCACATGATCGAGTTCCTCCGACTCGAAGGGAGTTGAGCGGTCGGGCCTGGTAATACCAGATCCAGTTCAAGAATGCCGATTCCCCACCACCGAGCCGCGGGCTGCCGCAAGGCGGCTTTGCCGCGCCCGCGCGGACGCGAAACTGCAGGAAGACGCCGGCAAATCGGATGCGACGAATCGGCACTTTCAAACTGTCCTTGGTATAAGCTGGCGAATCCCTCTCCCGGAGACGTACGTTGTCCGAACCGCCTATCACCACTGGAATCCGCCCATCCCGTCGACGGATTGCGGTTGGACTTGACACGGTGGGCGGTCTCGGCCAGTCACGGCGGCCGACCCCGTGGGCAGGACCGATCGTCCGACACGGCTCCACACGACCTGAAAACCGCGAAGAAATATGACATACATATCCTTACAGTCCACTGGAACTGTATGTCCTGAAGCGCTATACTGGTTACAGGGGGAAGCGTAGCCGATACGACACGTTGGAACGGCTGTGCGGTTGAGTTCGCCCCTCTTTGGAGATGCGTCGTTCCATGGCAGGAGCCGTACCTTGTCTTCGATGAAGGCGACAGGTCGGGACGCACCACACGCGGCCGCCTCAGCCCCGCGCTTGAACCTTGTCGTTCACGGCGGGCCCGACGCCGGCACGGAGATTCCGTGCAAGCGTATTGTCACCTTGCTGGGCTCCCGCGATGGGTGCAAGGTAGCCCTGCGACACAAACGTGTCTCTCCCGTTCACGTGGCCATCATCAATGACGGTGAGGAAATCCGCGCCGCCGATCTTGTCACACCGGCGGGCACTCTCCTGCACGGTCTGAAGATGGAGCTCGAAAGCCTTAGCGACGGCGATACGCTCACGTTCGGTCCGTGGGAGTTCCAGGTCCGGATTCATCCGGCCGAGCACGGTGGTCTCGACGATGCCCAGCCGCTCGGTCTGGAACCCACACCTCAGGTGGTCGCGCTCGAACACATCTTGACGGGCCGCATCCTCCAACCGAATCGTCCCGTGTGCATCATCGGTCGTCGTAGCGGTTGCGACATTGCGATTTCCGACTCGCGAGTATCGAGGGTCCACGCGATCCTGTTTCGATACTTCGGTCACCCGGCTGTCTTTGACCTGCTGAGCAAGCATCCGACCCTGGTGAACGACGCGCCGGTCGGTTTTAAAATGCTGAAGAACGAAGACCTCCTGACGATCGGTGACTCGCGCTTTAAGGTGCGCATCGTCAACGCCACGGTCGGCGGCAAACCGTCCGACAACGGCAAGGGCCAGAAGCTGGCCGGGCTGGCTCCGGCGCCACCGCCGCCCTCGGCGGACGTCCCGGCGGAAGACCTCATCGATATCGCGCAAACCGAGGGGTCGCAAACCTGGCGGATCGCCGACAAGATCAAGAAGCGCGTGACCCGCAACGGCTAAGACCCTTCCATCCGTGGCCAACCCCCAAGGATCTCCGTCGTTTTGAGCATCACCGCGACATCGCGCGCTCCCTGTCGCCTGCCGGGGCGGCACCCTATAATGCCGTCTTACGGACCCGGATCCGCATGGCTCCGTGGCGGACGACGGCGTCGGTGAATGTCTGCTCGATCCCGGTTGCAGCGTTTCGACGCCTCAAGGCCGCATGTCAAAGTCTTTCCCAGTGCCGGGACACAGGGAGTTCACGATGACCGTCGCTTCGGCAAATACCGGCTCGCCCCGAACCGTTCGCGCACCTCGCGGAACCGAGATTACGTGCAAGGGCTGGCAGCAGGAGGCTGCCATGCGCATGCTCATGAACAACCTCGACCCCGACGTTGCGGAAAACCCGGATGAGCTCATCGTCTACGGCGGTACGGGCAAAGCAGCCAGAAGTTGGATTGACTTCGACCGCATCGTCGCAGCCCTCAAGAAACTCGAAAATGATGAGACCCTGCTGGTCCAGTCGGGCCGGGCTGTCGGAATCGTCAAAACCCACACCGACGCGCCGCGCGTCCTGATCGCCAATTCCCTGCTGGTCCCGAACTGGGCCAACTGGGACGAGTTCCGCCGACTCGAGGCGCTCGGTCTGACCATGTACGGCCAGATGACGGCGGGAAGCTGGATCTATATCGGAACCCAAGGAATCCTCCAGGGTACGTACGAGACCTTCGGGGCCGCGGCCCGGCAGCACTTCGGCGACTCTCTCAAGGGTCGGCTCGTGGTGACGGGCGGGCTCGGCGGGATGGGCGGAGCCCAGCCGCTGGCGATCACCATGAACGAGGGGGTCGGTCTGTGCATCGACGTCGACCAGGCTCGCATCGAGCGGCGCATCCGAACCGCGTACCTCGACCGGTGGACAGCCGATCTGCACGTGGCGCTCGATTGGATCGGGGATGCCGTCAAGGCCGAGGAACCGCTCTCGATCGGGCTGCTCGGCAATTGTGCCGACGTGCTGCCCGAACTCATCAAACGCGGCGTCGCGCCCGACATCCTCACCGATCAGACCTCCGCCCATGACGCGTTGAACGGATACGTCCCGAACAGAATGACGTTCGCTGAGGCGCTCGCGCTTCGCAAGACCGATCCCGATCGCTACGTCAGCGAGTCGATGCGAGCGATGGGCGAACATGTCCGCGCGATGCTCGAGCTGAAGAAGAAGGGCGCGATCACGTTTGACTACGGGAATAACATCCGAGGCCAGGCCAAGCTCGCCGGCGTCGAGAACGCCTTTGACGTCGAGGGGTTCGTTCCCATGTTCATCCGACCGCTGTTCTGCGAGGGGCAAGGACCGTTCCGGTGGGCGGCGCTTTCGGGTGATGCGAAAGACATTTACCGGACCGACCAGGCCATCCTCGAAACGTTCCCGGAGAACGAGCACCTCTGCCGGTGGATCCGGCTGGCCGCGGAGCGCGTGGCGTTTCAGGGATTGCCGTCGCGCATCTGCTGGTTGGGTTACGGCGAGCGGGCCAAGATGGGCCTGGTCTTCAACGACCTGATCGCCAAGGGCGAGATTTCCGCTCCGATCGTGATCGGGCGGGACCACCTTGACTGCGGTAGCGTCGCCTCGCCCAACCGGGAAACGGAAGGCATGAAGGACGGGTCCGACGCGATCGCCGATTGGCCCATCCTCAACGGCCTGGTCAACACCGCCTGCGGCGCCAGTTGGGTCTCGGTCCACCACGGCGGCGGCGTCGGGATCGGGCTGGCGATCCACGCGGGACAGGTCACCGTTGCCGACGGGACCAAGGAGGCAGCCGCTCGCCTCGAACGCGTCCTGACAGCCGATCCGGCTACGGGCATCTTCCGCCATGTCGACGCCGGATACGACAAAGCCATCGAGATCGCCCACCAGCGCGGCGTGAAGATACCGGAGTAGCACGGCAGCGTGGTCAATCAAGCCGCGTAGGTCGGGCTCTGCCCGACGCGGGCAACGGCTTGTCAAGACGCACAGCAGCACACCCATTCAAGGGATACGCCGGTGACCGACGCAACCGAGAACACAAACGATTGCATCGCAGACGCCTGGGCGCATGCTTCAGACCTCGACGTGGCCCGCGCGCTCGGACATGCGGACGACTACACCGAATCGGTCATGCGAATCGTTCGCGCCGAAGCCAAGCGGCGCGGACTCGGTGAGAGTGGGATCGCCGAAGTTCTGGAGCAACAGACCTATGAGCAGATCCGGCGCGTAGCTGGCCCGGTCGCAAACTTCCTTCGATCTCACATCCTCCTCTCAGCCGCACTCCTCGGCGTCGCGATCCAGCTACCACTTTCCGTAATCAGACCCGTGACTGTGTTCGCCAGCGCAGTCCTGGTTGGGGTTGTCATGTTCACCGCCATGTGGGCCGGTCTCGGGTGGCTTTGTTCGCCACTACGAAGATACGCCCCGGTCTTCTGGGCGAGCGGCGCATGCGCCGCATCCGGAGCCGCATTCCTGTTCGTGCTTGCAAACGTTGGGTTCTCCGGGTTACCTGCGACACTCTCGCTGGATGCGCTCGGGAAATATGGAACATCCCTTGTGCTCACCTGGGCTTTGATGTGTCTTCCGCTTTGGGGGATTGTGGCATGGCGAAACCGCTATCGGCCGATCCACCCTCCGGGGCACTGCCGGGTGTGCGGGTACAACCTTACCGGTCTGCCGAAGCCGCGATGCCCGGAGTGTGGCACATCGTTTGACCCGTCTTAATCGCCGGGCTGAACGCGGTGAAAGCCCCATTCCGTGCTGGAATCACAGGTCGTGTTTGCCATACCGCGTCCAGTTCCGATAGTCCCCTATCACCACAACGCACGACGGCCAATCCGATAACGCCAGTGATAAGGATTCGGGGCCAGGCTTGACGATCCGGGTCACGTCCCGCTAAGATATTGCCATGGAGGGGTGTCACTTCGCGCAGGATTCCAAACGAAGGTGCGTGCCAAATCCGTTGGTGTTCTTGAGCCACGTTGCCATAGGAACCGTACTCATTAGGAGGTGTGATATGAAGATTGGGAGAATATCGTCTGCGCTGGCTGTGCTCATCGTGATCGTTGGGTTGTCCGGCTGCGCGCAGGACCTGACGCAGGGTGCAGCCCCGTCCAAAGCCGGCACCGTAGGTGCCAAGGCGTTGGTCATCAACCCATCTCTGGATATGGAGGGTCCGGGGTTGACCCTTGTCGAGGACGGTGTGGGTCTGGAGTCTCTGGGCAGTGGGACTGAGACACTCACGGTCGATATCGGTGGGCCGGTCCAGGTCGCCTACCTCTACTGGGCGGGGCGTGAGCGTCCCTGCACAACGGATGGCGCCGGTGTTTGCACGATCCCGTACCAGCCATACCTGGATCAGGAGTTGATCTTCGACGGCACGCCGATCACCGGCGAGGTTGCGGGGACCGAGTCCCAGGCTGAGGGCGGGAACGGACAGACCATCCACAACATCGGTTACGTCAAGGACGTTACCGACATCGTGGCCGCCAAGGGCACGGGAGTGCAGTCCTTCACGCTGGCCGACGGTGACACCGCCAAGAACCTGTTCAGGCTCAATGGCGCCGGACTACTGGTCATCTTCACGGACGAGGCCGATCCGGTGACATATAAGGTAATGGTCTACGACGGCCTGGACTTCGCCTTCGGCCGTAGTGATCAACTGCTCGAAGCCACAGTGACGACGCCGGTCGTCTTCAACCACGGCGCGACCGCTGAGGAGCGCACCGCTCATCTGGTGATCTTCTCGGGTGACGCCGTTCTGGACCGCCCCGACCGCGTCGATATCACGGATGCGTTCGGCGTGACCACGGAGATCGTCAACCAGCTCGTCGGCGCCGACGGCGAGTCCTGGGATACCATCGTGCTCGACATTACGGTCCCGGCCAACGGCGGGACGACGACCGCTCAGCTCTTCTCGGAGCCGTTCGGCGAGTACCCCGATTCCCTGCTGTGGGAAGTCGGCGCCCTGCGCATTCCGCTGCCCTATGACGAGCCCTTCTGTGGCGACGGCGTCCTCGATCCGGGTGAGGAGTGCGACGACGGGAACAACATCGACGGCGACGGCTGCTCCGCCAACTGCACCACGGAGGAAGAAGAGTTCTGCCGCGTGACCGGCGGCGGTGCGGACTGCGATGATCCCTACAGCGAGGATGAGTGCTCCTTGTCGAACGGTCAGGCGAAGAAGCACGGTGAACGGTACAACGCCTATACCTTTGGCGGGCAGTGCGGAGCCCCCGGTTCACCGTTCGGTGAGTGGACTCACTCGAATAAGAGCGGTCCTGCAGGGCATTGGACGCTCCATGCCGGTACCCATAGCGCCCCTCCAGGAACATTCCTCGAGGTCGTGCAATGCATGGATTTTCCGGCCTGCGAGCACGCAGCCGCGAACGCGGACAACAAGCAGATCGTATGCGAAGGTGTCGGAAGCTTCAAGAACGGCGTCCCGCCCATGGGCGCGGTTTCCGGACTGCATGCCGTCAGAATCCGCATCGTGGATGCTGGCGAGCCCGGTGGAAGTGGCGGCAATCAGGAACCAGATTCAAGTTGTCCGGCCGACGGGTTCGAGGGTGCTGCAGCGGACTGCGGTTGCCCTGATTACTACCACATAACCGTCCACGAAACCTCTGATCCGGGGTCACCCGTCATCTACGACGCGCGCGGCTACATAAGGAGCGGGAACCTGCAAATGCACTCGAGTCTCGACTAGAACTGGCTCCTTCTTCGTGTAGCGGCCGGGCCGGGCGCTGACGTACGAGGTGAAAAGCGTCCGGAGCACGTGTCCCGTGCGTCCACTTGAGTCGTGCGGGCGAAGATGCGAGTATCAGCGAACAGCCCCGTGTGAGTTCGTAAAGGGGTCCGGGTCATTGCGTGATCCGGGCTCCTTCACTTGGTGTACGTGGAAGACCGAACCCGCCCCGACGACCCGCCTCGTTCTCGTGACGTGCCACCCTGCGTCATTCATCGGATAGGACCGGCCGACCGATACCGCTCATCAACGCCGCGTAAAGGAGATCGGGATGGAGACGGTGGGCATCTGCGGATCATCCGTGAATACGGTGACGCGCGGGAAAGTGCCCTCTCTGAAGGTATATCCGGTCGGCGCGTGAAGAATCACAACCTGCACGCCGTCCTCCTCCTCAACCGTCGCGCTCAGCCCGGGCACATTCACTTCGGCCCGGGTCACCGTGAACCCATCGACGCCGATCCACGCCAGCCGAAGCTTGCGATCAACGTCCTGTGTCACGGGGAAAGGTAGCGTCAGCCGTTGCGGGACAAGGCGGATGCGTGGTGAGAACGAGGCCGACACGCGGACTATAATCTGCGGAAGCTGCGCAACGCCCGTGGCGATGTGTAACACGGCCATCGTGGGGCGGTTGGGGTAGGGAGGCTTGGGGACGACATCCAGCGCATAGCGCTCACCCGGCTCGATCTCCCTGATTGTCGTCGCCAGCCAGTCCTCGGTGGGTGGGATGACGCGCGGACTGATCGGACCGCCGTCGCCGCGCGCCAGCGAAATCGTCTTAGGGGCCGGTTGCCCATCCCGATCCACACGCCCGAAACTGACGCGATCTATGTCAACGATAACTGGAATGAGCACTTTCGCGTGGCACAGCAGTTCGATCTCAGGATAGCACGGATCATCGCTGAGGATACGCAACGTCTTGGTGGCCTCGCCCTTGGCGAAGCTCGTGTCAGCGCCGATCGAGATGGAGTCTCCCTCACCCGGGCCAATGATGCGGTCGGACCGACCGCGAATGCTCCCACGTCACGTCTTGATCCCAACGTGGAGGTCTGCCGTACCCAGGTTGCACAGCTCAAACACACACGGCATCGGCGAGCCTTGCCAGACGGGGTCGACCCTGATCTCAGGCTCAAAGCAGAACAAACGCGGGCGCGGGCCGTACTCGTCATCCTCGGCGATGAACACTTCCTCATCAAACGGCGGGCAGTACTCCGAATCCAACCCGGCCAGGCAACCCGGAAATCCCTCGCACACGCTATCAGCAGGCCCACCCGCTTCCGTATCACAAGTCTCGGGCTCGCTCCCCGGGCTGCGCAAGACCTGCCCAAATACCGGGCTGACCGACACGGCCATACACAGGACGGTACAGCAGCCGGAAACCAAAAGCCGCAAACAGGTCCATTGTCCGCCGGGTCGGGGTCCGCCGATCATTCGATGGTCCATCACGAACATCCTCTAAACACAGGTTCCTCTATCTGGATCATTCCAGTTCCAGAATGCCGATTCCCCACCACCAAGCCGCAGGCTGCCGCAAGGCGGCTCTGCCGCGCCCGCGCGGCGCCCCCATTGGGTAGGCGCCAAGGCCGGTTTGAAACCGCGCAGGCTGAAGCCTGCGGCGAAAAGCGCTTTCTAGCAGGCTGTTGAAGAACTCGTGTCAGATCGGTCCGGTGTAACGCCACCCCTTGTGGGTGGCGCCCGGTGCGGTTGCTCGTCGCCCACAAGGGGCAACGCTACATTCTTCAACAGACTGCTAGCGCTGTCATACTACGTCCCTCTATGTCGTTCAGCCACCCGATGCCGAAGCTGCATGTCAATGAATGCCTGAATATCGCCATCGAGCACGCCGTTGGTATCGGAAGTCGTATAAGCCGTCCGCGAGTCCTTGACCCGTTGCTCGGGATACAGAAAGTAGCTGCGGATCGCGTTCCCCCACCCAATCTGCCCCTTCTCGCTGTAGATCTTGGCGATCTCGCTGTCCCGCTTCGCCTGTTCCAACTGATACAACCGGGCCGTTAGCATCTTGCGGGCGGTGCCACGGTTCTTATGCTGGGATCGCTCACTCTGACACTGTGCGACGACACCGGTCGAAAGATGGGTCAGGCGGACAGCCGATGAGGTCTTGTTGACATGCTGCCCGCCCTTGCCGCTGGCTCGATACGTGTCCTCGCGCACGTCCGCGTCCCAATCGACGTCGATCTCGATATCATCGATCTCGGGTTGCACATCCACGGAGGCGAAGCTCGTCTCGCGTTTGCCCTGCGCGCTGAAGGGTGAAATACGCACAAGGCGATGCACGCCCATCTCACAGGAAAGGTACCCGTATGCGTACGGCCCCTTTACAAGCAGGCTGCACGACTGAATGCCGGCCTCCTCGCCATCGCGCATCGAGAGTTCCTCGACCTGGTATGCGCTACGCTCGAAGAACCGCAGATAGAGCCGAAGCAACATCTGTGCCCAGTCGCACGCATCCGCCCCACCCGTGCCCGCCTGGATATTGAAATAGCAGTCTCGATGATCGTCCGGCCCCGATAGCAAGGCCAATAACTCGACACGACCGACCTCCCCCACCAGAGACTCGACCCCGCCGATCAACTCCGCGCGGACCTCAGGATCGTCTCCCTCGCTGAGGAGCTCGACCATGGCCTTCAGTTCGTCCGCCTCGGCGAGCACCTTCCGCACAGGATCCACGATCGCCTTAAGCGCCTTCAACTCCTGCACGGTCTGCCGGGCGGCCTCGGGATTACCCCAAAAGTCCGAGGCGGCCATCTTCTTCTCAACGACCGCCAATGCGTCCAATTTCGTGGGGAAGTCAAAGAGAGTCCCGGATCGCCACGATCCGGGCCGTAAGGTCCTGTAACGTTGCGGCTGATTCCTGCTGGTTGAATGCCATACCACTAAGCCTGAATGCACCGAAGTTTTGCTAAGGATGAATGCGCGCGACGCGCCCCATAACCACATCTTCCACAGGCAGCGACGGCTCGTCCGGTATGACCGGGCTGTCCATCGTTTCCATCGCGACGATCGAGTCGACGACGTCGGTCCCGTCGACCACCCGACCGAACACGGTGAAGTACATATCGTCGAGAAAGCTGTTGTCCCTCAAGTTGACGTAAAACTGCGTCGTCCCGGAGTTCGGGTCCCCGCCCGTCAGCGCCAGCGCCATGCTGTAGGGCTCGCCGTTGCTCAGGCCGTTGTCCGCCTCCGATTCAACGGGATTATGGGTCGGGTCGCGTCCCTGAAGCTCACCGTCGACGCGCTCGAATCCGCCGCCCTGAAGCACGAACGGCTCGCACACGCCCGATTCCTCGTCAACGTCACACGCATTGCGATGAAAGAGCAACCCGTCGTAAAACCCTTCATCGACGTATTGGAGGAAATTGGCAACATGAAGCGGGGCGAGCTCGCCTTCCAACGCAATCGTGATATCTCCAAAGTTCGTTCCGATCAGGACGCGCGGCGCAAGATCGAAAACCGAGACAACGTCGAAGTCACGCGTTTCCGTGAAGCTCCTGTCGTCACCGAACGAAGCCGTGGCGGTCACCCTCACCTTGACCGTCTCGCCCGCGTTTGTGGTTAACAGCGGCTCGTCGGCGGTCGGATCGTCGATCTCCGCGTCACCCTCAAGGACCTCCCACAGCCGTGTCACTTCCTCGGCGTCCGTCTCGACCGCAGCCGACAACGCCTCCGGTTCACCCACCACGACAAGCCGCGGCGCCGAAGCTGTCAGCTCGATACCGGCGACCGCCTCGACAGCCACGTAGTCGGTTGCGTGAAAACCGTCGCCGTCGGTCACGACGACACGGAAGACGTACCGGCCCGGCCCGGGCAGGACGTCGATCGACAGGTCCGGCCCCGTCACATCGACAAGTTCTAGCGTCTCCGGCCCGGCGTTCTGATCCCACCGGTAGAGGTAGGGCGGGTTGCCTCCGCTCGCCACAGCCGACAGGTCCACGCCCGTCAGCTCGAACACCACCGGGTCCAAAGCCGAGGCCGCGACGGTCAGATCGCTCCCGGCCTCCGGACCCGTGACCACCGCCGGCGGAGCGGCGGGCACGCAGGAAAGGCAAAGCCCGCCCACGACGGTCAATATCCACCCAACGTGGGTCGTCGTCCTTTTCACACCGATTGTCTCACAAGCGTCCAACTGACGGGGCACCCCGGCGCGATCGCCGCATCCGACTTCGGCGCTGGCCCATCGGGACGGAATGGATAGAATAACGCCATCCGGGCTCGCGGTCAGCCCCACAAACGCTCCGAAACGTCGGGTGGATGCATGTCGAAGCACGATGTTTACGAATCACCCCTGGCCCAGCGATACGCGTCGCGGGAGATGAGCGAGCTGTTCGGGGCCAGGCACCGGATTCTGACCTGGCGGCGATTGTGGCTCGCCCTGGCTGAGGCCCAGCGGCGGGCGGGGCTCAACATATCCGCCCGGCAGATCAGCCTGCTGAAACGGACGATCGATCGGATCGACTTCGCCGCGGCTGCCCGCCACGAAAAACGCCTCCGCCACGATGTCATGGCCCATCTGCACGCGTGGGGCGACGTCGCCCCGGAAGCCCGAGGTATCCTGCACCTCGGCGCCACCAGCGCGTATGTCGTGGACAACGCCGACCTGATCATTATGCGAGACGCCCTGCGGATCATCGCCGGATGGCTCGCGAACCTTACCGATTCCCTGGCCGCCTTCGCCAAACGGTACCGGACCCTGCCGACGCTCGGTCTGACCCACTATCAACCCGCCCAGGTCACGACCGTCGGCAAACGGGGAATCTTGTGGTGCTACGACTTCGTGCGTGACCTGCAGGAGATCGAGTACCGGCTCGGCTCGCTCCGTTTCCGCGGCGTCAAGGGCACAACCGGCACGCAGGCAAGCTTCCTCGCCCTCTTCGACGGCAACCACGCCAAGGTGGTCAAACTTGAAGCCGACGTCGCCAGGCAGCTTGACTTCGCCGAGGTCGAGCCGGTGACGGGTCAAACCTACTCCCGCAAGGTTGACGCCCAGGTTGTCTGCAGCCTGGGCGGGATCGCAACCAGCGTTCACAAGCTCGCCAACGACGTCCGCCTGCTCTGCAACCTCAAGGAGATCGAGGAGCCGTTCGAGAAAACGCAGGTCGGCTCGAGCGCGATGCCTTACAAGCGCAACCCGATGCGATGCGAGCGTGCGACGGCGCTGGCGCGATTCGTCCTGTCGCTCGTGCAATCACCGTTGCAGACGGCGGCCGAGCAGTGGTTCGAGCGAACCCTGGATGACTCCGCCAACAAGCGGCTGAGCATTCCCGAGGCGTTCCTCGCCACCGACGCCATGCTGCGATTGATGGCGAACGTGACGCGCGGACTCGTGGTGTATCCGAAAGTGATCGCAAACCGGTTGAACGCCGAGCTGCCCTTCATGGCCACCGAGAACATCCTGATGGCCGCCGCGGCCGCGGGCGGTGATCGCCAGCAGCTTCACGAGCGGATTCGCAAGCATGCGCACGCCGCCGCCGCCCGCGTCAAACTGGAAGGCAAAGAGAACGACCTGCTCGACCGTCTCCGCAAAGACGAGGCGTTTGCGGCCGTCGATGTCAAGGCCGCCACGAACCCGAAAGACTTCATCGGTCGAGCGCCGCAACAGGTGGATGAGTTTATCAAGGCCTACGTGACGCCGATCCGAAGGCGTTATCGAAAAGTGCTATCGCGCGACAGCGAGCTATCCGTGTAGCCGCATGGGAAAGGGAAACCGAGCATGGACAGAACTGAATTGGCCAGGCGCGTCAAGGAGGCTGCTTACCTCGAAGGAGACTTCACACTGCGTTCGGGTCGCAAGAGCAAATATTATCTGGATAAGTATCTGTTTGAAACCCAGCCCGACATCCTCAAAGCGCTCGGCGAAATGTTCGCCGGGTACGTGTCGGACTCGACGACGTTGATCGCCGGGGCGGAGCTTGGCGGCGTCGCGTTGGCGGCCGCCACCTCGATGGCCAGCGGAAAACCGTTCGTCATTATCCGCAATGCCAAGAAGGACTACGGCACGTCCAAACCCTATGAGGGCAAGCTCTCCGATGGCGATAGCGTGCTTCTGGTCGAGGACATCGCCACCACCGGCGGGCAGGTGCTCGAAGCCGCCAAGCTCTGCAACGAAATCGGAGCCAAGGTCGAACGTATCGTGGCTGTCATCGATCGACAGGAGGGCGCCCGCGAGAACATCGAAGGCGCCGGGTTCGCCTTCGATTCACTGTTCAACAAAGCGGACCTCGGTATCCAAAGCTAGTGCTTTGTCACAGCTAAGCATTCGGGTTATCCTGCCTTCTTGTTCTTG
>CBDUZO010000080.1:0-19543 GCA_965371725.1 uncultured Phycisphaerales bacterium | reverse complement strand
CAAGAACAAGAAGGCAGGATAACCCGAATGCTTAGCTGTGACAAAGCACTAGGGCCTCATCCACGTCATCGCAAACGACCCCACCGAGATCGCCGATGGACTCCCACTTGTCACGGTGGCTCCACCACAGGACTTCCCAACCGTCCTTACCGAGATTCCGCAGCCGGGCTACGGGCCGCCGATCAGCATCAAACATCAAGATGCCGCGTCGGTCGCGGCGAAGCACAACGTCGCTGCCGACCTTGCAGCCAGCTTCCCGGAGCCGCTGCTCGACGAGCGATAGGGCTTGGCTGAAGTCATCGGTCATCGCGGGGCGGCTGAAGTAGGCGCAGGTGAACAGGCGACACCGAATGACGAAGCGAACGAGGTGCAGGAAAAACCCCGCAGGAACCGCGAAAAAGCTGATTCCCGCGTGGAATCAAACGGAGGAGGAGGGATTCGAACCCCCGACACGGTTTCCCGTGTAACGGTTTTCAAGACCGTCGCCTTCAGCCGCTCGGCCACTCCTCCACATATCGTCGGCTTCGATGCCACATCGTGTCATTCGATGCCACATACTGGATTCGGCGGTGCTTACGCGACTCCGATCATTCTGCTTGGGCTCTGTTTCAGTGCCATCCAATGACAGTGGCGACGCCTCCGATGTACGCCGTTCCCAGATGCTGGTGCACATGCCGGCCCCAAGCTCTTCCCCGTCGGTTCCGGTTGCACGCCGCCGCTCCTGATCGGGTCGGGTACTCAGGTCGGAGAGTGTCTCCAACACCGCCGCCCGGTCGGCAACTACCGTATGGCTGTATCGGCTCATGGTCAAGCCGATGTCGCAGTGCCGAGCCGAATCTTGAGCCTGTTTCGTGTGAACGCCGCCGCGTGCCAGGTTGGTGACAAACGTGTGACGAAGGGCATGGAAGTCCAACAGACGCCCTGAGTCATCCTGGTATGGAATCCCTGCGTCTTATAGCACTCTCCGAATTTGTGTAGCGGGCATCGGGCGAAAACCCCGGGAGAAAAGAGATATTTCACCGCTACACGAAAAAAGAGCTTGCTCTAAGGTCCGCCTTTCCTCACGCAATCCCCCGATCCCCGAAGGGGCTTCAGCGGCTGGTTGATGCCTACTGCCTATCCGGTGACATCCCGATTGACGGCGCTTTCGGGCTGTATGTGCAACAGGCGGGCAAGGCGGGCTCTGTCCACCCGCTACACGAAACAGAACTGCACCTCCCGACCGGGCTTCGACATGAGACTGTGGCCGTCTCACAGCCTGATTCCCTCCCCGAGCTTCCAGGGTTGAACCAAGCCGCGTCGCAGCAGATTGCGGGCCCGTGGTTGTCCGCTACGAGATCAGTCTTTCGGGATCTTCAGAGCCAGGATCGCCTTCGTCGTGTCTTTCTCGAAGCCTGTCTTGCAGTCTTCGGAGCAGAAGTGAAGCGTGTAGCCCGAGACTTCCAGCGCGTGCTCGCTCTTGCCGTCCATCCCCAACGCACAGCCTGCACACTTCGACACGACCTTGTCGGTCTTGCCGTCGAGCGCGTCAGCCTCGGCAAGCTTAGCTTCGACCGCCGCCGTTTTGTCGGTGTCCTTCTCGACCTCGGCCTCTTCCTTCGCCGACTCCTTCTGGACCGGCTTCTCCTTGCGGCATCCCGGCGTTGTCGTCAACACAAGCGCCACAGCCAGGCACCCAATAACCCCATGAACCAATCGTGTCTTCATCGGCAGTTCTCCTTTTCAGATATGTACCACTATCTCCGGTCAGCGATTACCCTGTCCAATCCCCTGATCCGTGCACACGGGCCTTACCAGCTCCGTGTTTGTTGGATTATAGCACTCTCCGAATTTGTGTAGCGGGCACCGGGCGAAAAACCCGGGAGAAAAGAGATATTTCACCGCCACACGAAAAAAGAGCTTGCTCTAGCTACTCGCCACAACACACGCGGTTCTTGTTTCTCTCACGTCACATTCTCACATGTTCCTCTTCACTACACTTTGCGGCGGGGATATTCACGTTCACGGGTTCACCGTACAACGGGCAGCACCGCACGGGAACGTTCATGCGAGAGTGATTCAGGTTGGGGCAGGGGTCTCTCCGCGTCATGCATTCTCTTCCTGTTCGTTCAAGATCGACTCAACCGATCGATCACTGTCCCCCGACGCCCGTCGTTCATTCAGCACCTGTCACAAGGGTCATTCGCTCGAGGGCTTCGTGTAAGGATCGGAGGTCGTCCAAGAAGCGGTTTCGTTTCTCGTCAATGAAATGCTCGGCCCGGGAACGGTAGTATTCGATCCCGCAGAGCAGATTCTCCTTAAACTCCCGGAAGTACTTCGGAGCACGAGAGGACAAATCCAGCGAGTACTTCTCGAACTCCTTGCGGAGATGGTCCACGTAGATCGCAAGTTCCCGAATGAACAGGTGCGGGCGATCAGGGTTGGTCAAGAGTGACAACCGTCCATAAATGTGGCTCACCATTTCCTGCAGAGTGGCAAGCTTCGAGAAATTCACGATGTTGGGGCCACAGCAGACGGCAGGCTTGGCCTCAGGGTCGATGTCATTCTTGACGAGCGCCGTGCCGCCAACCTCATGACAAACGCATGCCTTTGCAAGCACGGCCTCCTGCACCACAGCAAGCTGCTTGGCCGAAAAGCCTTCTTCGGCGACGTGCTCCAGCTTGCGCTTCTGGTAAACGTGAGAGGCACGGCAGATTGGGACATCGGTGAACTCGGTATTGGACGCAAGGAACCCCTTCGGACACGGGCTGCCCGGCTTGCCGTGGCGAATCCGTTGTCGACGTGCCTCCTCGCTGGCCGAGTCTCGGAGTGTCCAGAACGGAATGCCCAAGGGAGAGGCGTCGCTGAGGTGCACGTCGCGGTCCGTGGCGTCCAATAGCTTCCGCAGGTGCGCGTCATCGACGTTCGTCACCTCGGGCACCAGCAGGAACGGAGTGGCCCAGCCTGTTCCGTCGATACGGTAGTGCTGCAGCAGAAGTTCGTTCTCGGCAGCCGTGCCGATGCCGCCCTGGGCCGTAATTCGCATCTCGAGAGGCCTGTCGATGGCAGGCTCGCCGATGGCCGCACGAGTCTCGCTATAGATGGCGTGCAACGTCTTGCGGAGTTCCACCTTCCGCCGCTTGAACTCCTCCAGGATGGGGCCCATCAAGAGCCCCCTCGTGGCGAAGGCGTGGCCACCGCAGTTGAGCCCGGATTCGATGCGGAACTCGGAGACCCACAGGCCGCGCCTGGCGAGGAACTTGCCCTGTACCATCGCCGATCGCCAATCGCTGACCTTCAGAGTGATTCTTTTCTTGATGACTCCGTTCTGGTCCGGGGAGAAGTCGGCGAATTGAGTCGCGTAGGTGTAGACACGCTGGTTCATGCCCGCCGAGAAGATGATGGAAGAGGTCAGCGAGCTCTTGGCGTATCCGCGGAGGGCCGCCATGGCGTCGGCGAACTCCGGCGCGAGCTTCTTCCCGTCGCGGTAGATGTCTCGATCGAGCTTGGTCATGATGTTCACGTCAATCGCGCCCGGGACGGCGAGGCGGCGGAGTTCATCCTGCTTCCGGGCCCTTTCGGTCGGATTCTCCGTCGCCAGCATCTCGCGATAGGCACGTTTGAGCGGCGTTTCCGGGAGCATCTCGTAGTATCGCGTGATGTCACTGCCTGCCTCGAACGGCGATGCCCGCAACGCCTGAACCTGTTGCCGAACCAGGCGGTCCACGAGATTCAAGTACGCCGTAATACGCCGGGCACGGGCGTCTTCTTCGTGCCCGGCAATCTCCTCGTACGTCTCCTCCGCCTTCCTGCAGTGCAGCTTTCGTATTTGCTCGATGAGAACATCGTCCACCAGAGAGATCACCGACGTGATGCCGTACTTCGCCACCCGGAGCGGAGTATCGATAGTGAATCCCGTGCCCATGATCGGGATGTGAAACGTGTGCCCGCTACGAGTGGCCAGATCCTCCATGTCGCCTTCTCCGAGTACGCTCAGGTGCCAGGGTGCTCACGACCGCAAAGCGGCTGTGCCGCTGTCGCCTCCAGCACCACCATGGTAAGTCAGCTCGGGCGTAACGCAACTGGCAAACGAATCCCGATGGATATTGCGAGCGGTCTCGGCATGCGGCAGGATCGGCTAGGCGTCGGGTTGCCTCTGCGTGGGCGACCGTGCCGCAGATCGCGCCCGCTGCCCAGGAGCCCGGCTCGACCGCACAGCGGCTGTGCCGCCCCGAACAGGACGCGGGATTCGATCGTACGATGGCCATCCTCGGCCATCGCCGCCTCGATTCAGCCAGCCCCATCGGTACCCAGGAAGCGTCCGCCGACAAGCTATACCGAGAGAACCGCGGGGCCTTTCCAGAGGCGAACACCCGCCACGCGGCGGCAAGCGTTGGTCGGCGGAAGGTGCGGGACCACCCCCTCCTTGCGAGTGGTTTGGCTCAACGGTAGTTGGCACGCCTTCTGCGTCTCGCAGCCCCTGGCCGCCTTAAGAACTTGCCTGCAATTCTGACGCCCATCCGGCCGTTGTGTTGTCCTGGTTTTCCACTAGACTTCGTGGTGTCGCGGAGCTATGATCTAGCGTTAGGTCATTGTTAGGGAGGAGCCGTCATGGGAGAGCCAGATTGCCAGTCGCACCCGCTTCGTGTCGAAAACGCGATGGATCTGCTCCTCATATTGCTTTACGCCCGGGGCAAGAACGGGACGGACGAGGAGCCTATCGAGGGGATCACGCGACTCCAGAAGCTGTTGTTCCTGTTGCAGCAAGACATCGGGCCCAAACAGTTGGTCAAGGAGGCAAAACCATACCAATACAAACCGTACAAGATGGGCCCATATTCCGAGCAGCTTCGCAATGACCTCGAAGTGCTCGAATCCGCAGGCATCGTCGTCACCGAGCGACTGGATTACTGGCTTCCGGATGACGGTGACGGAGTTTCCGAGAAAGGCGCGGACTTCGACTCGCCGACCAGGGAAACCAAACGCGTCGAGTCCTACCGATTCTCTCTGTCGCCCGATTTGGGTCGGAAGATTGGGAAGGATCTTTGGGACAGCCTCCCTCCGAAAGATCGCGAGGAGCTTGTAGCGTTCAAAGCGTTTTTCAATTCACTGTCGCTTCGTCAGTTGCTTATTTTTACCTACGAGAAGTATCCGAAGTTCACCGAAGCGAGCACGATCAAGAAGCAGCTCGGTCTGTTTTGTCAGGGAGAAGCATGATTCTGGCGCAGACCGCAACACATTCCAATTCGCTCTACCACGAATGGGGCCTGATGAGCGCGCTGATCGGCGTGGTCGCCGTGGTGCTCCCGATCTTATGGTGGCTGCATTGTATGAAGACGGATCGAATGATCCAAGCTGTGATAAGGGTCCGTAGCGTCCTCGCCGGCATGTTCAAGCAGACGGTTGTTCAAGAGTCCCGCAAGATATTCCGGTTGGTCCAAACACACCTTCCATACTCTCTCAGCCAAGTCGACTCGATCGATCCGCAACCGTCTGCTTTTGACAAGCTTTGCCAAGAACTGGGTGCCCTCGCCACCGCAAATGAGCCAGACCGGGATCACTATCGGAAGGGGCTTGAGCGCGCCTTTTCGGGGGTCATCATCGATGAAGTCGAGAAGCTCCTGGCAATTGCCGAAAGCCAGTCGGCCGGTGCCGTGAAAGGATGCGACAAGAAAGGAGGCGACAACCCTACTGGGATGCTCGCCAGTTTCGAAGGGGAAACAGAACGGAAGCTGACCTTCATTGCCCAGAAAACAGGCCAAGCCAACAAGACTGAGCGTACGTTCTACCGCACGAAGGCCTGGACATTCCGGCTATTCGCCGCCGCTGCGATTCTTGCTTTCCTCGCAATGCCTGGGTTGTTTTGCGACCTAAAATGGGCCTTTCGAGCAAGTGCGGGTCTCTTGCTTGTATGCCTGGGAACACTCGTTACCGGAATCATGGCGTGGGTTCGCTTTCACAGTTGCCAACAGTGGTTCGAGGAAACCGCAGAGCGATACAGAGCGCCAGAGGACTGGATGGGCGAGCTGGCTCGTACTAGAACAAGATAGACATGGCGAAACGTGTGACAGAACGGCGGCTCGTGGATGTTCTTGTCTGTCATCTACGGGAACAACACGCAACAGGGCGTGAGATCGGACACTACGAGCGAAGAATCGACGTGGCCACGATACGATCAGATACGAACGAGCTCTGGGCCATAGAAGCCAAGACCACTGATTGGTCCAGAGCGCTGTCGCAGGCTATCGTGAACTTGGCCGCGGCGGAACGGTCGTATATTGCGCTTTACTCCAAACATGCGCATCGCGTACCACTGGGAATCCTCGACGAGCACGGCGTTGGCTTGATGGCCGTCGGAACGAGATGGGGGGACGTCGAGATCCTCAGGGACGCCGCCCGCAGCCCCTATACGAATCATCTAGCGACGGATCGAATCAGGTTACAGATTGCAAAGGTCAAGGGTCGATGAAGGTTCACCTCAGGTTCGGAATGCATCGCGACGTACAGCTCATCCATGCTGAGAAGGATCGGATCGACGGACTTGTGGTCCCTGCGCACATTCTCGCGCATCAGTCGGCGTCCACTTCGGTTTTCGTGACATCCATGCATGATAAGCCGTACGTCATTGATCCCATGACGTTTGTCTTCCAGAGCGCTAAGGAAACGCACTTCAATGACGCTGGTGGGATGCGTCCATCCATCCAGAAACTCTGTGATGAGTATCACGACACACTTGCCGAACAAATCACGGCGTTGGGACCTGGCGGGTTCCTTTCGCCGAACGTGTTCTCACAAAGCAACAGATTCTGCCAGAGGGTTGCGGGCTTCCAGCTTGAAAAAGTGGGGAAGGCGTCGGCTACGAGCGGCGCGAGCAAATATCTGGAGCGGTACGGAACGACGAAAGTAACGGCGCCCCGTGCCGTGATCCCTCCCTACTTCCGCTTCGAGTCTATAAATGATGACTGGTACAAACTCTCACTAGAGTGTGCGAATAAGACTCGGAACTTGGTTAAGACGGTTGAGGTGGCACCGGTCATCTGTTGTGCTGCTGCAACATTGGACGACGTAGCTGTTAAGAAGATTACCAAGGACTATGGCGACTTCCAACGAGTGTTTATTTGGATAGACAGTTATGTCCAAACCAGCGTTCCTTCCGCGGATATCGGAAAGGTGCGCGGGCTGTTCTTGGCTTTGCGCCAAGTGGAAGTTGAGATCGAGGCTCTGTACGGTGGGTTCTTGCTGATCCTATCGGCGTTCGATGGGATGTCGGCGATCTCACACGGAATCTTGTACACGCAACATAAATCAACCGATCTTGTCCCTGGTTCAGGTGGCGCTCCAGAACGGTACTACATTCCTGCCTTCCATGAGTTCCGCTCGCTGTCTCAAACCGATCTGATCATCCACAAGCATCCGGAGCTGATTTGCAATTGCGCGGTTTGCAAGCAGCACCTTGCCGGCGATCCCGACAACATCATTGTGTACAGCGATAGCCCAGATCTCCTTCGCCGTCACTTCCTGCACAGTCGGCGGGAGGAGGCTGACCACATCGGGAAGACTACGCTTGCTGCGGAAGCCAAGAAACTCCGCCAAGTATTCAACGAATACCACAACTCGGTTCGGTCACTTCCCAATCCCGACGCATTTATTTCGTCCTCAAAGATGCAGGGGCTAGAATACCTCAATCACTGGGCAGATGCCTTCGCGGCTTGCTGAATAATACCAAGGGCAGTTTGAGAGTGCCGATTCGTCGCATCCGATTTGCCGGCGTCTTCCTGCAGTTTCGCGTCCGCGCGGGCTGAAGCCCGCGGCTCGGTGGTGGGGAATCGGCATTCTGGAACTGGATCTGGTATTAGCGGAACTCGGATTGCGCTCGGCTTGCTGAGTCGAGGCGTGCCTGGAACTCATCGTAGGGAATGAGGCGGGCGGTGATCAGGCCGTCTACGCGCTCGAAAAGAACATCGGTGACCGTGGTTCCCATCGCGCCGCGGTAGAGCTCGATCTCGGCTGTGTCCACGGAATCCCGATCCTCCTCGAAAGCGCACTCGATTCTCCACAGCCTGTCCATCTTCCCGTTGCCGAGCAGAAAATGCTTGCGATAAACGATGTGTACGGCGGCCTTCGACGGAGGGTAGCCAACGTAGTAGTGATATTCTCGCTTAGGAGATTTGATGGATTCGTCGATGAAGTAACAGCTTTTGCCGGCATCGGCTCTTCTGTCGCACCCGAGGACAGTAGCGATCACGTCGCTGACCGTGTGGTCCTTGCCGCTGATGAGAATAAAGTCACCCCACTCCAGGGGCTTGCGGTCGCGGCGAATCGTATCGACGGCCAGTTCGGCAACCTTGTAGCCGCCTGCACCGCAGAGACACACGTGCCCCAGGCATGCGCAAACGTCCGCGAACCGGACCTGCGTGGTTTCCCGTTTGCCGGGATAGCTGCCGGCCAACACACCATGATCGCAGTGAAACGTAATCGGGGGCACCGTGTCCACGTACGCGTATTTGTCGTGCCACCGACCGGAATCCTTCATCGGAACACCGCAACAGCCGATCAGATTGACCACCACAATCGGCGCCAAGCAGATGTGTACGATTCCGCCGCATCTTGCCATCACGGTTCTCCTCCCTCGCCCGGTCGGTGCCTCCCTCAGCCGGAGGTGCCGCTTTGCTCGCGTTGCTCCCTGCTCCGTTCCAGGCTGGCCATACTCACCTTGATGTCCAGCACCGGCGTTCCGTTGTAGGCGTCGAGCCCGCGAACGACCAGCGTCGTTCCCTTGACTTCCACAAGTTCCACCTCCGTAGCCCCAATCGGCGTCAACCGATCCGGCGTCCGCGAGGCGAACGGGCCGACTTGCTTGCCGTCCCACCCACGGGAAAACACGCTTCTCATCGGCCGGGCCTGGTGAAAGTGCCACAAGATGAGCAGGGACGCCTCGTCCGCCAAGCCCTCCATGAATCTGGCCATGCCCGGATACAGATGAATCTCTGAGATGTCCCCGCCCGTGATGCCGAAGTCACTCAGGCCGCGCCTCTTGTCGTTGACGACGTAGCCGATGGGTCTGATCACGATGGGCTTCGCATCATCGGGGTACAGAACCGCGAGAGGAACCGCCTTGCCATCGATCATCATGACTTCGCCAGGTCCGGGATTTCGATTCATGTTGCTACACCCGCAAGCCGCAAGGAACGCCACAACCACTGCACATACTAACGAACACCTCGTTCGCCCCATTTACCGTCTCCCCAGCTCGGCACCCGACGTGTGGACTCTACTCCGTTGTCAGAAGCACGTTCACCGCCTTGATGACGGCTCTGACGTTGTCGCCTTCTTTGATGCCGAGGGAGGCTAGGGAATCGAGCGTCATCACCGAGCAAACGTTGGATTCGGCGGGGACCTTCAGCGTGACCTGGCACATGAGTTGGCCCTTTTTGATCTCCACGATTTCGCCGACGAACTCGTTTTGGGCACCGTACTTCATCTTGAATCTCCTCGTTGTTGGGGGCTGGAGCATTTTCGGGAATTGTGTAGCGGAACCCCTTTCATCCCCCATTGACAAGGGGGGAAAGAGGGTGGTCGGTCGCTACACAAAAACAGACTTTGCTCTAATCAACGAACCTCAATCCGGCCCGATCCTTCCTGGACGAACCGGCCAATGACCGTGGCGGATTCGACGCCGGCGTCGTGCAACGCCCGAACCGCGTCGTCCGCCTGTTCACGTACAACCGCGGCTAGCAGACCACCCGACGTCTGGGCGTCGCAAGCCAGAATCCGATCTGTTTCCGAGACACCGCTGCCCCAACTCACGTGGGGCTCAACATACGATTTGTTGTTCAGCGTTCCGCCCGGGATCGTTCCCCCAGTGGCGAGGTCCACGGCGCCGTCGATAATCGGCAGGGCCCGGTGGTCGATCTCGACGTCCACCTTGCTTCCGGCCGACATCTCGCGGAGATGGCCCAGCAGCCCGAAGCCGGTAACGTCCGTGCAGGCGTGAACCTCGAAATTGCGCAGAACGTCGGCTGCCGTTTTGTTCAGTGTCATCATGATGTTCTGAATCCGCTCCTCGCCGGCTTTATCCAGCAGACCCGCCTTGAGCGCGGTGGTCATGATACCCAGGCCAAGCGGCTTGGTAAGAATGAGCGCATCGCCGGGCCGGGCTCCGACGTTGGTCCACATCTTGTCCGGGTGAACCACGCCGGTCACAACGAGTCCGAACTTGGGCTCGGGGTCGTCCACGGTGTGGCCGCCGAGGATGGGGATACCGGCCCGATCCGCGATCTCACGGCCGCCACGCAGAATATCCTTCAGAACGCTCAGCGGCAGTCGGTTCGATGGAAAACCCACGATGCTGAGGGCGAAGAGCGGTTTGGCCCCCATCGCATAGATGTCGCTCAACGAGTTCGCTGCGGCGATAGCGCCGAAGTTGAAGGGGTCGTCAACGACCGGCGTAAAGAAATCGACGGTTTCGACAACGGCGGAATCGTCCGTGAGCCTGTACACCGCCGCGTCGTCGACGGTGTCGGTCCCAACCAACACATTGGGGTAGTCGCCGAGTGGGGGCAGGGAAGCCAGGACTTCTTCGAGTGCTTGGGGCCGGAGTTTGCAGGCACAGCCCAGGCCGCTGGTGAAGCGGGTGAGTTTCACTACTTCATCGCTCGCGACCTCGCAAGCAACTTCTGCGCCCTCCGGTCTGAGTCTTGCAACCACATCGGTGACCGCGTCGATGGCCCGATCCACCTCCGGTTTGGTGAGCAGCGCACCGGTGGAAAACCGAACGGTGCCCATCGCGTAATCCACGGGCACTCTCATGGCCTTGAGCGTGTCCGACATCACCACCTCGTCGGCGTGGCAGGCCGCACCCGCCGAAGCGGCGACGCCCGTCAATTCCGAGAGGATGGCATTCGCCTCGATACCGGGAAAGCTCAGGCTCAACGTGTTGGGAAGACGTTTCTCGGGGTGGCCGTTCAGGCGCACGTCGCGGACCTCGGCCGCGATCCCCTCGTGCAGCCGGTCGCGCAGCTTCTTCATGTGCTCCGCGCGCCGATCGAGCTGCTCATTCACCAGCTCGCAGGCCTTTCCGAGTCCCACGATTTCGAGCACGTTTTCCGTACCGGCGCGCCAACCCCGCTCGTGGTCGGCACCGAAAATGAGCTTCTCGGGCTTGACGCCGGTGCGTAGGTAAAGCGCTCCGACGCCTTTGGGAGCATAGAACTTGTGACCGGCCACGGAGAGAAGATCTACGCCAAGTTCGTCGGCTTTCACACGGATCTTGCCGACGGACTGGGCGGCGTCCGTGTGCATCAGGACCCCGTTTCGATGGGCGATATCGGCGATCTCTCGGATGGGCTGGATCGTCCCAACTTCATTGTTGGCGTGCATGACGGTGATAAGGATGGTTGCCGGGGTGAGAGCCTTTTCAACGTCGCCGGGGTCCACGAGTCCGGTTTCGTCTACCGGCACGATGGAAACGCGGAATCCCTGGGATTCGAGATGCCGGCAGACCTCGATCACGGCCGGATGCTCGACAGCGGACGTGATAATGTGATTGCCTTTGTCTCGCAGCGCGTGTGCGACGCCGCGGATGGCAAGGTTGTTCGACTCAGAGCCGCCGCTCGTAAAGACGATCTCATCGGGGCGTGCCCCCAGCATTTCTGCGACCTGCCGCCGGGCGGCTTCAACCGCCTTCTTGGTACGCGCGCCGTAGACGTGGCTGCTCGACGGATTACCGAAGTGAGTATCGAGGTAGGGTCGCATGGCCTGGACGACACCCGGGTCAAGCGGTGTCGTCGCGTTGTAATCAAGGTAGATCGGTTCCATCACAAACGCCTTCTCCAAAGGCCCGGGTGATCACGTGCTGGGACTTGTACCACTCTTCGTGCTCGTCTGGAAGTGCGCATCCTTTCAGCAACACGCCGTCCTGCGCCGCGCGAACTTGATTCTCGTGCACGTCAAAAGGGGCAACGGCAACGTCATCCCGCTTGACCGGCCACTCTTGAGGGTCCTATAGTCTGGTGTCGCGCGGGTCCGGTTGGAGCGCTCGATCCCGGAGCGGCGCCGTCGAAACGGGGTAGACACTGGATGGGACGGCTTCCGGTGCGTACAGCCGCATCGACATCCGAGCCATCGACCGGAGTTCAGGAGACCCAACTCATGTTCAGGCACACGCTCACACTGTGTACGGTTCTTGTATCGGTGTCCCTTGCACACGCGGGGGCTATCATTCACGTTGCCCCGACCACGCCGGGGCCCTATCAGCCGGGCCAGCGGATCGAGGCCCAGGTTCATATCGAGCAACAGCCGGGCGGCGTGGATCGCTACTTGCGCGGGCTTCAGCTTGCTTTCACCGACACCGACCCGGCCCTGACGCTGCACGAGCCCTTTCGGTTCGACTACTCCGCCCAAAGCGCGTGCGCGCAGAATCCGGCCATGTGCGGTGCCATGCACTATGAGTTCGCCGACTTCTGGTACGACGACCCGTCCGGCCCGGAGTACATCCCGATCGTGGTCACCGTCTATCTTGGCTTTGAGCACGACACGAACCTGCAGATCAGGCTTCCGGCTGAGGGGATCATTTCGCTTGGCTCGTTCGACCTGACACTGCCAACGGAACCTGGTGAGTACCTGCTCGACGTGTTGAACGCGGATGACCCCAACAGTAATTTCCAAGCGTGGATCCATTTCGGTTTCAATTTTACCGACGATCCCATAACGGTTTGGCTTCCCGACAGTGCGGTATCAGCAGCCGGTGGCGTCTTCACTGCGACCACGACCGCCGGTGCGGACTTCCTGTTTGACTATACTCCCCTTCCCGGCGCCATCACCCCGGAACCGACCGCGCTGGCCTTCCTAACGCTCGGCGGACTCGTTCTCTCCCGCCGCAGGCGTCGGAACGTTGGCTGAACTCGTGCGCACTTCGTGAGTCAGGGCAACAGGATGCATGGAGCGAGTCAACAGGCTTGCTGGTGCCCCGTCCTTTTCGTTAGAAAAGGGTGGGGGAAGGATTGAGCAGGCGAAGACGTCTCGAACAACCGTCTGTCCCCCATCCTTCGCTGCGCGAAGAATGGGGCACCCCCTGCGAGTCAACAGGCTTGCTGGTGCCCCGTCCTTTTCGTTGGTTCTCCTCCGAATTAGTTACTGGAGAATCGCCCCGGCCATGATTTTGGGATGAATGGGCGGTTGCCCGGCGACCAGGACGTAGTGTTGCTCCCAACTCGACCAACCGACGCTATCGAGGATTTCCGCGAAAAGCCGGACCGAATGATTCTCTGGGATGCGGTCGCCCAGCGTCTCGGGGAACAGGAATATCTGATCCCGTGGTAACGGAGCTTGGTTCCATCCACTCATGCCGGCCGTCTCCATACAACTGCGTCTATCGTACCGCTGCCCAGTGTAGCTCCTTGGTCTGGAATTGATATCAAAACCCGTTCCAAATAAATCGACAGGCCCTGAATCGCTGGGCTATTCTCAATCGTCCCTCCGGGACTTGCAGGCACGCCCCGCCCAACACGCCTGGTGCCCCGTTCTTCGCAGAGCGAAGGGCGAGGGGCGAACGGACTGGCCAGATGCCGCTCTCTGCTCACCCCCAGACGTCCGTGACTCTCCCCCCGCAGCCCCCTGTTGCTGCGGGCGCTTGGCTTTACAATCGGGGGTTTGAGGTGCCCCGATAGGGCTGGAGAGGTTTCAGACATGCCACCTGATACGCGATCGACCGCACGGGTTCTGTTTCGCTTATTCGTCACGGCGTGCGTGATTCTAACGTCAACCGGTTGCGGGGTCGGGGATGGCGAGCGGAGCGATCCGGGTTCCTCGCTGGAGGCCTGGTTCTCCGACGACGATTATATCATCGAGGAGAAGGGCTGCGTCGACTTCTGGACGGCCGTCCACTTCGGCGCTGGATACTTGCTCGGTGGGAGGCAAGGTGAGGATGGTTTCCAGGAGAGCGTCGCGCTGCTTGTGGGATATGAGCTGGTAGAGCCGCACTTCTGGCCTCACTTCGGTGAAAACGGGCTTAACCAGGGATGTGACCTCGTCTTCGGCGTCCTCGGCTGGTTGGCCTGGTACTACACCGGGGGTGACTGACACCGGAAGCGGGGCGGTCCGGGTGCGTTCCACTGTCTGACTTCCGTCCATGCTCGGTATGGTGGCGCTGCCGACCCGCTCGGCGGCCTGGAAGACTGCACGAACGACGTCGCTACCGCCGATATTGGACTACGTTCCGATGAATACAACGCCTGACAAACAACTCATCGTTGTAGCGCTTGGAGGCAACGCCATCTCCGGGCCCAGCGAGGAGGGGAACGTCGACCAGCAGTTCGTCAACTCCCGTGTGACCGCTCGTGCGCTGGCGAATCTGGTTGGACAGGGCCACCAGATCATCATCACACACGGCAACGGTCCGCAGATCGGCAACTTTCTCCTACGCAACGAAGCCGCCGCCGACGCCATCTATCCGCTGCCTATGGAGGTGGCTGTCGCGCATGTGCAGGGCGGTATGGGTTTCATGATCGCCCAGACACTCCGGAACGAGTTCGCCAAACGAGGCGAGAGCCGGCCTGTCGTGGCCATTGTCACGACGATCCTTGTTGATCACGATGATCCCTCCTTCGATGACCCGACCAAACCGATCGGGCGCGAGCTCAGCAAGCAGGAAGCCGATCGCTTCGCTTCGGAGGAGGGGTGGGCCATCAAGAAGGTCAAGCCCGGCCGGTTCCGGCGGGTGGTCCCCTCGCCCGTTCCCCGGCGGATCATGGAGATCGATAACATCCGCCGAGCCGTCCGGGCGGGCGATCTGGTGGTGGTGTGTGGCGGCGGGGGCATCCCCGTCGTAGACGATCCGGATGAGGGCCTGATTGGCACGCGGGCTGTGATCGACAAGGACCTTGCCAGCGCGCTTTTGGCGAGGCGGCTCGACGTCGACACGATGATGATCCTCACGAACATCGACCGTGTCAGCATCAATTACGGTCAGCCCGACGAGCGCCCGATCGATCGGATGACGGTGGATGAGGCCCGCGCCTGGCTCGACGAGGGGCAGTTCCCGCCCGGTTCGATGGGACCGAAGATCGAGGGTGCAATCGGGTTCCTCCAGGCCAGCACGAAACCCCACGCCCGTGTGATTATCGGCCCACTCGACCAGGCTTCCGACGCCGTGACCGGTCGCGTCGGAACGTCCATCACGAAGACCTGATCGCCGCCTGCCACCGAAGGTACGCCGATGCCTGGAAATAACCGTGCCGTTTCGACGAATTCTGTTGTATAAGACGCTTCCAGTGATTTCGCAAGCGTCCGACGGCGAAGAATCTCCGGTAGACCTTGGGATTCGGATGCTACAGCAGAATGGAACTTGTTCCAGTCCGTGGCGGGCCGTCGAGTCCAACCGAGACCTAGAGCGGGTTTCGTTTTCGTGCAGCGGTGTCTTGCGTACGAACAGCGTGCCCTCCTTGGGATATCCGCGCGGACGCGGCAAAGCCGCCTTGCGGCAGTCCGCGGCTCGCTACACGAAAACAGACTTTGCTCCGATGTCGATTTAGGAGGACTGCCCATGCTTGCTGACAGCGCGTGGCACATCATATTTGGCATACCACAGCTCCCGATCATCATGGGCTGTCTGGTCCCGATCGTTGTGATCATCGCCAAGATGTCGCACGAGACGCAGAAGGCGCGATCGGAGAACGAGCTCAAGCGGACGATGGTTGAGCGGGGCATGTCGGTCGATGAGATCGAGCGCGTCATGGCCGCACGCGGGGACCGCGGCTGATCGGGTGCTCACGCGGCGGTTTCAGGGTGGAGAGTCACTGTAGCACACGGGATACCCGCGCGGACGCGGCAAAGCCGCCTTGCGGCAGTCCGCGGCCCGCTACGAGACCACCAGCGCTATGGCTCTTCGATCCGCTTCGGTGTGATGCGCCCGGACGTCAGGTCTTGAACCGAATCGGTCAACTCCTCTATCCGTTCGATGGGAATCTCGAATCGCAACCGCACGTCGGAGCCGAACTCTTCCTTTTCGAGGATGCACTCGTACTTCAGCAGGAGCAGCCGCACCTGCTCCAGGAGCTTGTAGGGGACAGCCAATTCAAGACGCGCACGCTCGACCTTCTCCTCCGTTTCCATCGCGTCGAAGGCGGCTTTGGCTGCGCTTGTGTAGGCTGCAACCAGCCCGCCCGTGCCGAGCTTCGTCCCACCGAAGTAGCGTGTGATGACGAGGGCGACGTCGCCGATGTCCGCACCCCTCAGCACCGCGAGCGCCGGCGGTCCGGCGGTCCCCGACGGCTCACCGTCGTCACTCATCCCTTCCGACACACTCGCGCCATACCCCACCTTGAACGCGTAGACATGATGAGTGGCGTCGGGCATTTCCGCCCGGATCGAACGGATGAGACCCTGGGCTTCCTTCACCGAGAACACGGGCGCGACCGTCGCGATGAACCGCGAGTTCGACACGCGAAGCTCAATGCGATGACGACCTCTCGGAATCAGGTAACGGCTCATGGCAAAATCGGCTCGGCGATCATCGGTACGCCACCCTCGCAATGGTACCGCACAAGGGCGTCGAGGTCACAACGAAGTCTGTGGTTCGAAGTCTGTGGAGCGTAAGGACGTGGCAGGAAGTCCGTGGGACCGACTCTCCCATCGGTCAACAGACGCGTTGGAGAACGGGCCCCACATGATCTCCGTTAGCAGCTACCACCGGCGCGCTCGGCAAGGGGAACCCCCTCGCGACGATTCACTCATCTCCAAGGACCGCCTCCAACTGGGAGATTAGCGCAGGCAAGTCATCGTGAACGACGTTCCAGAGTATGTCGTGGTCGACGGCGGCGTAACCATGGATAAGGCGGTTTCGCATACCGATGATCTGCCGCCACGGGATGCCCGGAACCGACTTCCTCTTCGCATCTGACACGCGCTGTGCGGCCTCGCCGACCACTTCGACAAACCTCTCAAGAGCAGCGGCGAGAACCGCGCTCGTATCGAGGTCTTCGCGCGATCGATCCTCGATCGCTACGACTGCTTTGCGAGCGCAGTCCAGCATATCCTGCAAGCGGGTTTCGTCGTCATGTGGCGACATAGACGTCCTGGGCTTCCTCGAGCACGCGATCGCGGAACCGGTGATTCAGGAAACCAGGCGTGTTGAGATCGACCTTGCGCCCGACGATCTCGGACAGCTCGTCCTCCATGTCGAAAAACGCGAGTCCGGTCCTGGCCTCCGGCTCAAACACGATCAGCACATCCACATCGCTGTCCGCGGTGAAGTCGTCGCGCAGAGCCGAACCGAACAGCGCAAGACGCTTGACGCGGTGTCGCCGACAGAAGTCGGCGATTCTCACACGATCAAACTGTGGAAGTTGCGTGACCATCGAGGGCATTCTACCAGACCGGGTAACGGTTGGAAACGGATGCTCAAAAACCCCTCCGTGCGAGCGAAAGGGTCAAACCGTGGAAATGGGCGCACGACATGCCCCGCTCGTTCGGGATGTCCGCGCGGGCGCGGCAAAGCCGCCTTGAGGCAGCCCGCGGCTCGTTTCCCCGCGGCGCAAAGGGGGCTCGCCGTTACAGGTCCGCGCGGGCGCGGCAAAGCCGCTTTGCGGCAACCCGCAGCTCGCCCGCTCCGTCTCCTCGTCTCCGGCGCGATCAACCCATGTGCTTGATCACTGCCTGGCCGAACTCACTGCACTTGAGCAGCTTCGCGTCGGTGCCCTCGGCCTTCATCAGACGGTGGAAGTCGTAGGTGACCTCTTTCGCGCCGATTGCGCCCTCAATCCCCTTGATGATCAAATCAGCCGCCTCGGTCCACTCCATGTATCGGAACATCATCTCGCCGGAGAGAACGATGCTGCCGGGGTTGACCTTGTCCTGATTGGCATACTTGGGCGCCGTGCCGTGAGTAGCTTCGAAGATCGCATGGCCGGTGTCGTAGTTGATGTTCCCGCCCGGAGCGATCCCGATCCCGCCGACCTGGGCCGCCAAAGCGTCGGAGACATAGTCGCCGTTGAGGTTCATCGTGGCGATGATGTCAAACTCTCTGGCCCGCGTCAGGACCTGCTGCAGCGTGATGTCGGCGATGGCGTCCTTGACCAGAATCTTACCGGAGGCCAGCTCGGCTTCCTGCTCGGCGTTGGCAGCTGCCTCGCCCTTGTCCTTCTTGGTCTTCTCCCACGTCGTCCATGAGTAGGTCTTATCCGCGTACTCCTGATCGGCGACCTCGTAGCCCCAGTCGCGGAAGGCGCCCTCGGTGAACTTCATGATGTTGCCCTTGTGGACAAAGGTGATGCTCTTGCGACCGTACTTCAGGGCATAGTTGATCGCCGCACGGACGAGCCGCTTGGTCCCTTCACTGCTGATCGGTTTGATCCCGATACCGCTGGTCTTCGGAAAACGGATCGTCTTAACGCCCATCGCATCCTGAAGGAAGGCGATGACCTTCTTGGCCTCGGGCGTGCCCGACTGCCACTCGATACCGGCGTAGATGTCCTCCGTGTTCTCACGGAAGATCACCATGTCGACGTTCTCAGGCCGCTTCACCGGAGAGGGCACGCCGTTGAAATACTTGACAGGACGGAGGCACACGTAGAGATCGAGCTGCTGACGGAGGGCGACGTTGAGCGATCGAATCCCACCGCCGATCGGCGTGGTCAACGGTCCCTTGATTCCGACGAGATAGGTCTGAAACGCCTTGACCGTGTCCTCGGGCAGCCACGTACCGAACTTATCGTAGGATTTCTGTCCGGCGAAGACCTCGAACCAGACGATTTTGCGCTTCCCGCCGTAGGCCTTTTGGACGGCCGCATCGAAGACGGCCTGGGAAGCCCGCCAGATGTCAGGACCGGTACCGTCCCCTTCGATGCACGGGAGGATCGGGTCGTCCGGGACGTTGAGCTTCCCGTCAACCATGGTGATCTTGGAACCGTTCGCGGGTGGTGTCAGATGCTCGAACATGCGGCTAGACCTCTCCAGTTTCAGGTGATGGGCCGGTGAAGCCGATGTGAGCCCCGACCAACCGGCCCGTGAGTCGATTCATTCCTAAATTAGAGCGGTTCTGGTGGTGACGTAGCGAGCCGCGGACTTCAGTCCGCGCGGGTATCCCGTGCGCTATAGTCACTCTCCAGCCCGAAACCGCTACACGAACGCCGAAACTGCTCTAGTGCATCCCGCCTCATGACCGGGCCCGCTGCCACTCCCAGCCGGCGGCAGCTTGGATGCCATTTGCAGCGAGAGGACCGAGGCTGCACCGGCTTTCCCTGTGCGGTCAAACCAGGACCACAAGACCCGATAAACCTCGACGAACCGGCATGATAATCGCCCCAGCCCCAGCGTCAACGGCGGGGTCCGATACTCATCAGGAGTGCGTGCGGGAGGGGCGCCGGCGGCTATCGAACGGCGAGGTTCGGCAGGAGGCTGATCCGAGCGCCGGCTGGTTTCGGTCCCGCTTGCCGCCGCCCGGGGCGAGATGGCGTGTGGTCTTGTACGGCAACGGCGACTCGTGTACGCCCCAGTTCTAGGGTCGTTTCCAGACTAAGGACCCGCGACCAAATAAGTGATGCAACTTAGGCCGGAAGTCCGATTCTTT
>CBDUZO010000079.1:0-20255 GCA_965371725.1 uncultured Phycisphaerales bacterium | reverse complement strand
CAAACAGGCATTACCGGGGCGATTCTCCAGTAACTAATTCGGAGGAGAACCTTTAATATAGGCATCCTCCCCCATCTCGATGATCCGATGTTGCTGCTCGGGGCTCATCAGTGGGAACTCCGCCTGAAAAACACGACTTCGCCGATCACTCGCCTCGGGGCAAACGCCCAGCCACAACTGCATCCCAAAACCGCCGCGAATGTAGACCGGTTTGTCGAAATGGGTGTAATTTCGGATTGTCCACGGGGTGATTGCGATCGCCCAGCCACACAGAACGACAGCCAGATGACGGGTCACAGGCCCGGGCCGCCACCCGTACACTTTTGTCAAAGGCCAAAGAACGAGAAAGGGGTAGGCAATCGTCAAGGCCGGGTTGAGCAGGGCAAGTCCTCCGAGCAGCAGCCCGAACCCCAACCATGCTTTCCATGACGGCTTACGAAGGGAAAGACGATGGGCAACCCATAGGGTCACAGCCACGCCAAGCGTGAACAGGCTGGTGTCCCAGATGAACCCCGTGTAGCGAATGATGGCGGGGTTGACGGCGGTCAGAATCCCGGCAACCCAACCGGCCGGGGCTCCCACGAGCGACCGTGCGACCAGAAACGCGAAGATGGCTGCCAGCGAGGTCGCGCCGGCGTTGATGATATGAAGCACGAGTGTAGCGATGAAGGTCTCAGGGCCAAAAACCCAATAGACGACCGCCACGACAGCCGCATACGCCGGTGGCATCAGGCTGGACGGAGTGTTGGTGACGTCCTCGATGATGAATGGGCTGACGAGGGTTCCCTTGTCGAGCAACCGCTGACCGGCCACGATGTACTCGTGATAGTGCCGGGGAAGTGTCTTCCCAGGGCCCACGGTGACCATCACATACGTCATGCGCAACCCGAAGGCCACGATGAATAGAATCACGAGCCGCCTCAAGGTGCTCCGATCACTCATGGTGTTGCTGTATACCACACGGGTTCCATCTTGTCGCGGTCCGCTTCTCCTTCCGTTGGGTCACGGTTCCTGACGCTACGCTTCGTTCCGTGCCCATTCGGATGCGGGCGATGAGCTGCGCAGTCGCATCACACGGTACAAATGTCACGCCGGGAAAAGACGGCGGCGCCAAGGGCCCATCCGATCACGCCAACGGCCAACAGCACGAGCATGTCCGCCCAAGGCCAGGACGGCTCGCGGAGGATGAACAGGGGCTTGTAATAGCTGAGCACGCTGAGGAAGGATATGCTCTTGACGAAACCCGAGAATTGGGCAAGGAAGTTCAATAGGAATGAAATGATCATCACGGTGAGGATGATACCGATAGCCCGCCCGCGCCGATCACACACCGACGACACCAGATAGGCTATCCCTCCCACTGCAATGTAGAGGCAGTAGAGATTGGTCACGACGACAATCAGTGCGCGCAGATCGGACTGATGCTCTGAGGACGCGGTCCATGTTCCGACCAGGTTGCCCACCAGCCCCAGGCCGAGGATCATCACTCCGGAGATCAGCCACACGGCCGATTCGCAAACGTAAACACGCATGCGCGAAACGGGAAGGCCGAGCAGCACGTCAATCGTTCCTCGATCAATCTCTCCGACGGGCAGGCGCGTGCAATGCGTGATCTCATAGGCCAAGATCAGCGCCAGGACAAGCGGATGGACCCAGGAGATCGCCCCTATCACACCGGGACCGACCAGACTTCCCACCTCGGTCCCGAACAGACCCTTGAACATGTCCTTGACGAAGTCCAACTCGAGCCACTCGTCGGACAGCTCCCTGTAGAACGAAGGAATGATGTGCGCAAACAGGGCCTCGATCGCCAGTAGAGCCAGCGCGTACAACAGTGTGGCCACCCACACCTCGCGGATCGTCTTGGCTATCAACCCCAGGTTCACGGTCTAGATCGCTTTCAGTGATCTCGCAAGCGTCCGACGGCAAAGAATCTCCGGGAGACTTCGGGATTCGGACGCTACATCAAAATAGAACTTGTTCTAATGTCCATCACCGGTGTAGTATTGTTGGAACAAACTGGCCAGGTCGGCCTGACTGACGGAAACATCTTCCAGGGGCAGGCGCTCGCACCAGCGAACCAGCTCCATCGCGGGACCGGCCAACAGGGCCTGCCAGACTTCATCACCCCGGTCGTACACCTCGAGGAACGCAGGTGGGCTGATATCGCTTGGCGCGCCGGACTTCCCCCAGCGCAAAGTCACCATGCGTTTCGCCCGTCGGCGTAGTTCATCCAGTGCTTCATCCGCCACCACCTTTCCCTCCCTGAGGATCGCCACCCGATCGCACAAATGCTCGACCTCGCTCAACGTGTGGCTCGAGAAGAAGATCGTGTGCCCGGCGCGCGCCAGCGAACGAAGATACTCATACAGCCGCTCCTGCATGATCGGGTCGAGCGAGGCTGTCGGCTCGTCAAGGATGAGCAGCCTGGGGCGGTGTACGAGGGCGAGGATCAGACCCAGCTTCTGGCGCATTCCGCGCGACATGCGCCGAACCGGCAAGCCCGGATCGAGGCAAAGGAGATCCGCGAGTTCGTGCCCGTGCAAGGTCAGATCACAACCGCGAATCCGCCCGAAGATGCGAAGGCCGTCGTTGCAGGTCATCCAGGGATAGAGCCGCAAGTCACCGGGCAGGTAGCCGACCTCGGCCTTGATTTTGGCGCTGTCGCGCCAGCAGTCGAGCCCCGAGATGCTCGCCGCGCCGTCAGTCGGTTTGAGCAGTCCCACAAGTACGCGGATTGTCGTTGTTTTACCCGCGCCGTTGGGGCCCAAGAAGCCGAACACCGCCCCCTCGGGCACCTCGAGATTCAATCCCTCGACGCCGATCCGACGACCGTAACGCTTCGTTAACTGCTTGGCTGTTATGACACTCAAGATGGCTTCCTGTCGCCACGGGCGATGGATTACCCACGAGACGCCTCACGCGATCGCACGACAACCGCGGAACGGGCCGTCAGACAGCGGGATCACGTTACCTTGCGGGGACAAGAGTGGCAAGAAGAGCGAAGGCGGCCGTGTTGCCGTGGAAGAGACGGAGTGAAACTGTGAAGAAGGCGGGTGCTGAGCGTCGGGCTGCCGCTATTGTGGTTGTAGACTGCGCGGCCGCCGCCTGCCCAGGAACAAACCGCCGACGGTGAGCAGGATCAACGTGGCGGGCTCGGGAATGAACATCAACACGGTCGGTCCGCGCACGTCGCCACTGCTCACGAACGTATCGACGAGCGTCCCTGTCGGGGCATCGTAACGGAGCACGCGATAGTCGGTTTCACTCCAAGGTGCCCCGTCCTTCTCGCAGAAAGAGGTTGGGGCGGATTGTCCCATCCCGGGAGGTTTTCTTCCCCCACCCTTCGCTACGCGAAGAATGGGGCACCCCGCTATCGGCTCGAACGGAGGCGCCCTGTGCGCTATGACTGGATGACGTTGACTGACCTGGGTGGATCTCTGGAGGCGCGTGGGCCACGGAGCGTGGGTAGGGGTTACGTGGCGAGGCTCTGATGGATTGCGGATGTCAGGTTGGCCTCCAGCGAGGAGTTCGTCGGGTCGAGCGCGAATCCCTTCTTGTAATCCGCGATGGCCTCGTTGAGTTTGTCGTTGCTGATGTAGGATTGTCCCCTCTGATTGTAGGCTTCAGCCAAATCCTGCCGGTAGGAGTCGATCGAGCGATCCGCCTGGTAAGCACGATCGAGATGATCGATTGCGATGTCGTAGTCGGATCGGCTCAGCGCATTGAGACCCCTCTCGTGGCTGAGGACGCCGACGTTTCGACGAGCGGCCACGTTGTTCGGATCGAGCTCCCACGCCTTGGTGAAAGCTGAGAGGGCCTGGGCATCGCCGTCGATGTCCTGGAAGTAGATGGCGACACGAGTGTAGAGGGCCGCGACCATGCGCTTGAACTGCGGGTCATTCGGCGCCTTGCTGGCGGCGGTGCTGAGGCTCCTGAGTGATTTGCTATACAGACCGGCGGCCACGTCCCTTTTCGCCTGGTAGGCAGCCACCCGGGCTCTCGCCTCGCTCAGTCCCGTAGCATCGGGATACATCGACTGGGCGGTGTTCAGGTCGGATTGCGCGGATATCGGATCATTGGCAGCCAGCTTCGTCTCCGCGCGGGCGACGTAGGCTGCGGCAAGATCCTGCGTATACCCCAGGTTGGTCGGCGCAGCGTCGACAGCCCACTTGAACTCCGCAAGCGCCTCGTTGAATTGGCCGTCCTTTTGCAGGGCGCGTCCGAGGATGTTGTGCGGCATTCCAACAGTCGGGTGGTCCTTCGCCAATTGCTTGGCGCGGGAGATCACCTCGTCAACGTTGTCCTCGTCAGCGAGCTTGACCGCCTCCTGCAACGCACCCAGGACCTGTGTCGGTTTCCTGGCGTCGGCGAACCCGTCGGCCATGGCAAGGTACACGTCGATGTTGTCCGGGCTGCGGTTGGAGAGGTACAGCAGCAGTCGCAGGGCGTGGACGCGATGGGCGGGACTCTTCAGCTTCAGGCGGGCCTCAGTGATGACTTCCTCGTCGGTTCCCTGGAGGGCGCGGGCGTTGGCTACATCGGCTTGGAAGCGCGCGTTGTCAGGGACGAGCGCCGCCGCACGGGCATAACTGCGCTCGGCATTTTCGTAGTCCTGCTCAGCCAGGTAGGAGTGCGCGATCAACCGGATGGCCGTCGAGTCGTTGCCGTTCTTCTCAACGAGCTTCTGGGCGATCTCACGTCCGGCGCTCGAATTGCCACTGTCGATCAGGGCAGCCGATTGCTTCAGCGCTTCGATCCGTTCCTTATCGGATGTGGATGCGGCGGCGGTTGCCCGTGACGTGTTGCCGAGCAATTGCTGGCCGAGCAGGGAATACATACCTTGTGCGTAGTTGGCGGTCGAACCGCCCAATAGATAGGCGGGACCGAACGCCGAGCCGGCGCTCCCCGCCCGCCGTTGGCTTGTCAGCGACGACGCCGTCCCCGAGACAAACGTCCCGATCATTGCTGATATGTTGCTGATGCCCACGGTTCCACCCCCGCGCACAGATAGAACACTATGGATAGCTTACGATTCGTCAGACCGGCGCGCGCGGTCTTGCCCCGGTCCCGGCTATCGGACTTGGAACAGCGCGATGGGCCCTGCAAACATGCTTGGTCAACGTCCGTTTTGACAATATTTGTCCGTTGCCGTTCGGCTGATGGCCCTGCAGGTCGCAGTCGTTCCTGCGGGACAACGGGTACTTCGCGGCTTCGACCTTCGAACGTCCGCGCGGACTAAAGTCCGCGGCTCGTGGAGCGCCCCAAGCAGTAAACTGCTGGACTACTTTTGGTGGTTGTTGATAGGTTGTTGTGGAAGTCGTCAACTTATCCCGTAGAACGCTTCCGCGCTTACACCGGCGTCGCGACGGACCCTCTCAGTGATAAGGTCGACTTCCTCACGACTCAGGGGCGACACGAAGGGCTCCGCCGGTCGACGGGCAACGGTGTACACCTGAACAAGCTTGATGCGCCCACCCGCGCTGGTAATCTCGCCAAGCCGGTCCAGGTAGGCTCGCAATTCCGCCTCGTCGGGCGGTTCATCATCCAGGCGCATAAACAGCGATTGGATCACAACGGGGCGGACCTTCGCGGTGGCGATGATGTTATCCACGACGTGTTGTAGCGGAAAGTTTGGGCGATTGACCTTCCGGTAATGGGCTTCGGTTCCGGCATCGAGCTTGGCCCATATCTCCCCGTTATTGGCGTCCAAGACAGCCAGCGCGCCTTTGACCCTTGGCCGGGTCAGATAGCACGCATTGGTAATCAGGACGATCCTGGTGTCGTCAAGGCCGGCCTCACGCTTCAGGGCGGCTGCCAGCTCGACGACATCCGGGAAGACCCTGTTGGCGGTCGGTTCGCCGTCGCCGGAAAACGCAATATCGTTGATCGATCGCTTATCAGTAGGAACGCCGCGAAAAGCAGGATCGTCAAACAGCGAGCCGTCCTTGGCCATAGCGATCATCATGGACAGCTCGCCGCGCAGACGGGCCGGGTCCACGCGTTGAACGGGGCGTTTGGATGATCGGTTCACCTGGCAGTAAACGCAGTTGAAATTGCAGACGCCGTTGGGGCTGAGGTTGACCCCGATGCTCAGGCCGCCGGCGCGCCGCGAGATGACGGGGTAGACAAAGTGGTTTGCCCGCCAGTTGCGAGAATGGCTCTGGTAGTGCGGAAGTGCGTTGTCGCTCATGCCGGTGATGATCGTCGCTCCACGTTTCGCTACGCCGCCACGCGGGAATGTCAGGGAGGAGATTGTCATGCCTCCTTCGTGTGCCTTCGCAGGACATCCTTGACAAACTTGGGCAGTTCCTGGCTCGCGTCCTTTGACATTTGAAGAAGCCTGTCGTAGTCCGGCACTTCCCCCTCACTCCAGACGACGTCCAATCGACGGACCACCCTGAGTGCAATGTGGGCGTACTTCCCCGGGCTGCCCCAGTAGCAGGTATTGCACACGCTTGGAAGGTGATCGTTCGTCCAGTTGCGGCAATGCTCGCAGGACCATGATTTCGCGCGGTTGCAGGAACCGCAAACCAACATGAACTTGGCTGGGGCATGTTTGCCCTTTGCATCGGGTAAGACTTTATATGGCACTCGATGGTCGATCTGCAGGTATCGACTCTCGTATATACACGAACAGATCGCACATCGTGATCCGTATAACGAGATAAGCTCGTCCTTGAACATCTTGGAGAACACGCGCCGCCCAGCGTGGCGAGCACCACGAATGTCGGCTGGATCAGCGAACCGATAGGCGGCAATCTGCCGGCCGTCCTTGCCCACGGTCTTATACGTCTCGATGGGAATCCCCTGCTCACGCACATCGCGCACAGCGCGTGGCGCGTGGCTGTAACCATACCTTTCCTTCAGATCTTCGGTGGTGATGTAGCCATACTTGAGGATGTGATCCACGACGACCCGGGAGCGCTTTCCCTTGACTGCTTTCAACCGTTCAAGAAAAACCTTCGTCAGTCTCTTGGCCACTGTGCTGCTATCCAAAGGCGAGTTCAAGTTGCTCGGCAGATTCCACATGCCTTGGAATCCTTCGCCGCAACGACGGGGAGAGATAGAGCGACTCAAAGGTCACGGAGTTTCGCCCCAGCAGCGTAGCCTGTGTCGAACGTCCCGCGCGGATTTCGAGATGCAGTAACCCCAGGTCCGCAGGCAGCGGCTTGCCGTATTGCTTCTCACCCGTGCGACCGTCGTAGCTAACGATGTACATGAGGCCGCGCCGGTTGAGGCATTCGAGCTGGCAACAGAACTGATCGTGCATCATCTTCGGAGCGTAGCGCTGGTCGCGATCACCGCAGACCCCTTGATACGGCGGGTCCATATAGATCAAATCGCCGCGTTCACAATCGGCCAGCACCCGCTTATAGTCTTGTGCGGTCAAACGCGTACGGCGTGCTAGAAGGTCCTCCGCGCCTAAGATTCGCCGCCGCATTTCGGCGGGCCGTGCGCCCAAACGCCGGTTGTCCGGCGTATTGTTGAACTCGCCGGCGGAGTTGTACCGGATTGCGGCCTTCACACAGCGAGCAAGCAAATAAAGGAAATCGCCGGGATTGTGTTTCTGGTTAAAGCGTGCGCGAACCTCATCAAAGAACGCCCGTTCGCGCCCTCGCTGGGATTCCCAAAGGTGGGTGTATGTGTCAGTCAACGCCTCGGGCCGCTTCAGAATCTCGTGCCATAGTCTGATAAGTGGTGTGTGAGCATCGTTGAGCCAGAACGAATCAGCCTTGCGACGAAACGCCGCCGCGAGAGAAACCGCCGCAGACCCGGCGAACGGTTCAACGAGTCGCGCAACCCTCCGCGGGAAATAGGCGAGAATCGTCGGCGCGATGAGCCGCTTGCTTCCCTGGTAGGGGATCGGATGCGGTACGTGGTAAGGTCCATTCATCGTTCGTTCCTGGATCGCCCCGAACGAATACCGCGTGGTAACGGAGAATCCCTGCGCGCGTCAGGCGACCTTCTCAGTTAGTTACCACGCCACTCACTTTACGCGGCGGTGAGCGGACGTCAAGGCTGTGGAAACCGGACCCGCCGCGGACCGGTCGTCCTCGCGGGTTCCCACCAAGGTCGGTGTAGGTTTCAACCGCGGCTCGGGGTGCCCTGCTACTCCGGCCCGGTGGGGATTACGACGTTGTTGTAGTGCAGGAGCGTTCCCTTCGCCTGTTCCAGGTGGATGATGGCGATGTTGTAGCTGACCATGGCGTTGAGCATGGCACGACGATCACTTGCCAATCCCTGCCGGGCTGCGAGCTCCGTGTTGAGCGTGGCGAGGTCCTTTCGCTCGGCCCGGGCGACGGTGGCTTCGACCTCGCGGTGGCGGGCCTCAGCCGACTCGAAACTGGGCCCGATCACGTCGTAGGATGTGTCCAACTCACGAATGGCCAGGTGGACATCGCGGATGACCTCCTCGAACAGTACTTTCAGCGCGGCCTGGGCCTGGGCACGCTGCAGTTGGGCGCGCCTGTGGGCTGCGCACGGTCCGCGATTGCCGATCGGGATCTCGAAATCGACACCGATGTAATACTCGATGAACTTGCGCCGGCTCAGTTCGTCGAAGGCGCGATCGGCAGTGCCGGAAAGTCCGTCGAACGTTGTGCGGAAGGTCAGGTCGAACCGCGGTAGCTCGAGGTTCTTGGCCTGACCGACGGCGATCTTGGCGCTGGCGATGGCGAGTTCCTGCTCCTTGAGCTCAGCGCGGTTATCGAGCGCCGTCTGCACCTCCGCCAGCGGATCAACGATGATGCGTTCGAGCTGGGGGAAATCGTCCGGGATGATCTCCATGTTCGCACCGAGCGGGATGTCGGGGTCGTTCATGGCGGCGATGAGCCGGTCCTCGGCATCCGTCACGCCCGCACGCCGCCCGATGAAGTCCGCCCGGCTGCGCTCGAGGTTTGCCTTGACCATATTGAGTTGGACCGGGATGACGTCGAACTCCTTCCTGGCTTCGAGGTACGTGTAGATCGCCTCGAAGTCGGCCAGCAACTTCGCCGTGATGATCACGTCCCGCCGCGCCTGCGCGAGCCGCCAGTAGAGCTCCTCCACGAGACTGAGAGTGTCACGTACATGACGCTGAAACGCCCACCGACTGATTTCCAGGCTGTTTTGATACAGGAGAATCTGTGACCGATTGTAATCGATGCCAAAGCCGCGAAGCAGCGGCTGACGCGCCTCGATCTGCAGATCGGCCGTGTACTCCGGGTTGACCTCCTGGAAGGCGAAGGCACCGATCTTCGTGCGGTTGAGTCCGAAGCTGGCCCCGACCTGGGCACCGGTCGGCAGAAGCTTGCGGATGCCGTAGCGGGAGGTGAACTGGTCGATGTCGGTGGCGGCAAGCTGCGAGCCGGTCGGGCGGTCGATGTTGTTCTTTGTGATGTTCGTATAGAAGAGGGCGTCGAAGACGGCCTCGGCCTCTACGACGCGCGTGGTCTCGATCGCGGGGTTGTAGCTTTGTGTCTCGATCGCATAGCTGTGCTCCAGCGTCCGGTGCAGCGCCTCTTCGAGCGTGAGATGGATCTGCTTCGGCCGGCGGATCGTGTTGATGCGCTCGAGGACCCGTTCATGATAAGCGATCCTGATCCGGTCATTGTCGCGCCGGGCCTGCTCGAGTTCGGCCTGAATTCTGGGTCGATCCGCCTCGGGGTCGGGGAGATGCCAGTCCAGGCGGTCGGCGGGGATATGTACTTCCTCGCCCTCTCGCCATGCCCATTCGGTCACCGGCCGGTCCTCTTCCTGGGTCGCCATCGTTGCGTTCATCAACGCGCCGGTAAGCGGTGATGCTTGCGGCGGTGACGCCATCGAAACCGCGTTGGCGACCATACCCACAGTGAGCAAAACGGCAGGCGAGCACGTGAGAGTTTTCTTGACACGCAACATGATACGTTCAACCTCGATCGCGGTAGGGCCAAGGGTTACTGGAACCGCCCGCGCCGGTTCCTCCGGAGTCCGCGGGACCTGCGCCGCGCCACGACGTATCCCGCAGTCAGCCGTTGGCATCGTAACCGCCCGGATCGGCCCGTCAATCATCCCGCGAACCACGACGCACAGAGTGCGACAATTTCCGACGGGGGCAAGCGGTCAGCCCGGTTCCGTCCTATTCGGGCGGGGTCGTGCTTTATTCAGGGATGCCGAACCCGCTGAGCATCAGGTCATCAGCCGGGTCATCGGCGCGAACGTAGAAATCGTTGATCTTCTGGCGATGGAACTTGCGATAGCCTCGCGACGTCAGATAGGGCTCGATCTCGCTGCCGGCGGGGCGATCATTCTCGATGACGAGGATCCGGGGGCGGAAACGCGTCAGGTTGAACCCATCGAGCACGTCCATTTCACAGCCTTCCGTGTCGATCGAAACCAGATCAATCCGCCATCCGCTGTTCCTGGCCCAGGGGTTCTGATGGGGCGGGGCATGCTTGCGTTCGTGCGACAGAATATCATCAACCGTCACCAGCGGCACTTCGATCTCGATCAACTGGGCCCCTTCCCTGATGCACCGGTCGATGTGCTCCTGATCCGCGCGGAGGAAGGAGAGAACGGGGACGTTCTGCGTGACGGTGAACTTGGCCGTCCCCTTACTGCCTCGTTTGCTCACGGCTGCCTGGACGACGCGGCTCTTCGGTCTGGCGTCCGCCGCCTTCTGGCAGAGCGGTGGGATCGGCTCGACGAGCAGGCCCGCCCAGCCCATCTGCTCGAGGAAGTAGGTGTTGCTGAGCGTGACGCCGTCGTAGGCGCCGATCTCGATGAAGTATCCCGTCGGGCGATAGCGAAAGACCTGCCACAGGACGCGGTCCTCGCCGAACTGGGCCCGATACAGATGGTTCAGACTAAGTGTCGTCACGTCGTCACCTCCACGGCAACCGGGCCTGGAACAAATTCTATTTTGACGCAGTGCCCGAATCCCGAAGTTCCCCAGGAGATTCTTGGCCGTCGGACGCTACGAGACCACGGAAAGCGCTGGAGTCGGACGGGTTCGTCGCCGTTACCTTCGGGTCAGGTGCGCTGTTCACGGCGATCCGACACCGTGCCGCGTCGGCAGGCATCGTGCGGGGTTCCGTGGCGGAAACGCCGGCCTTCGGCAGGGTGCCCGTGCTTGTGAGCAACTCCACGAGCTTCGCCACGCGGTGGCTGTAAAGATGTTCGTTGAGCGTGCGTCTTTGCCCCGCGGCCGCGATCTCGAGCCGTTCCTTGGGGTGGGACAGGTAGTAGGAGATCTTTTCGAGCAACTCCTGCTCATCGCGAAAGACCTCGCATTCCTCCCCGATCTTGAAGCACTCGTCCAGCTCGGGCGTCGGGTAGGTCAGCAGGAAACCGCCGTAGGCGGTCACCTCGAAGTGACGGCTGGTCAGGCCGGATTCGATGTTGCCCTTCATCAGGTTCAGGCAGATCGGTACGCGTCGCATCCGCTCGTGAAGCTGGTTTTTGTCCAAGATGTGCGGGGTGTGCTTTAGACCGTAGTTCGTGCCCCAGAGGTCTCCGATGAGCTCGAAATTGTCGCCGACCCGCCGTTGGAGGAAATGGGCGAAGCGGTCACATTGCTTGATAGCCAGGTAAGCATTGTAGATGAACTTCCGGCTGTAGTAGGCCTGTGCCTTGCGGGCGCGCGTCGGTCGATCCTCCTCGGGTCTGGGTGGTTCGTCAAAACCGTAAAGATCGTAGTAGATCTTGTGAAAGGGCATGTCCGGCATGTCCGCGCGAACCGCCGCGGCGGTCAGGCCGGCAAAGAGATGCGCCGGTTGAATCGCCGTCTGCGATTTGAACCAGGACGACGCCGGATGGCCCATGAAGGCGACCACCGGACCGGGGTCGGGCTCCGGAAGCGGGCCTGTGTCGAAGTCGCCATCTGCGATTGCCATCGGCATTACAATGACGTTGGGGACACCGAGCTTAATGAGTTCCTCACCGTGAGCGAGTTCAAAAATCCACTTGATCCAGGTGTTGCTCTCGAGCAGGTGCCAATGGTCAGCCCAGTCGACATTGGCCATCGTCGAGGTGATCGGATCGACGTAGCACGCCACATACGGGATGCCCAGGGCGGCCGTGGTCAATGAGAATTCGCCCGGACACGCGTCCGACGGGACGAGCGTCAGCGTTTCGGTGTTGAAGTCGAGCACAAGGTCGATGTCGTTTTTTTCAAGGAACGGTCGGTAGACCTGCCCGTCGGATATGCGCTGCTCGAGCCTGCGGTTGAAATCGAGGCTGGGCAACTCCGGCAGGAGGTACGTGTCGAACCCCGCCTGGCGAACGGAACGCTCGAACTGCACGGTCGTGGCGATTCGAGTCGGGCGACGAACCATCAGGAGTCTCCTCGCGTGGTCATGTGCACTGGGTTGCGGTTTCGGCTTGGCCCGTCGGCGCAACCGTCTGCGCGGCGGCGCCACACTCTTTCGTTGCGTTCGTCCGCTCCTCCGGATGGGGTTCGGTATTGATGATTCTCAGGAGCGATTGCAGGCGGTGGCTGTAAAGATGCTGTGACAAGGTCCGCATCTGCCCGGCTTGGGCGATGGCGATTCGCTCATCGGCGTGTTCGAGGTAATACGCGATCTTATCGAGAAGGTCCTGTTCGCTGTTGAAAACGGCGCATTCCTTTCCGACTTCGAAGTGCTCGGCGAGCTCGGGCTGGTCATAGCAGAGCATGAACCCGCCGGCGGCGGTGATCTCGAAGTGTCGCATGTTCAGCCCGGTCTCGGCGTTGCCGTTGACCAAGTTCAAGTTGATGGCCACGTCGCGAAACACGTCGAAGTACGTGTCGGTCGTCGGGAGCGGCGGTTGCGTCTTCAGACCGTAAGCCTCATCCCAGCGGCGCCCGATCAGATCGAACTTGTCACCCATTTTCCTGGAAAGGAAGATTACGAACCGGTCCCGATTGCGCACGCACAGCGCCGCGTGATGGAAGATCTTCGCGTTGAAATAGTTGAAGGTCTTGCGCGTTTTCTCTTCCAGTGAATCATCCTGCGTGAGCGGTTTTTCCAATTCGTAGTTGTAGTACACGTCGTGGAACGTGCAATCACGAAAGTCGGTCTGGACAGCCTGGGTAAGAACACCGGCAAATTGAGCGCTTGAGGGGTTCGACCGGTCAGGCCCGAAGTAGCTGGTGTTCTGGGCCCCCACGAATGATACGACCGGTCGGCATTTATTCGGATCGAGTGGTTCAGTATGGTACGGGCGGTTCGGCGCGGCCATTGGCAGGTGTATGACGTTGGGCACGCCGAACTGCTGAAGCTCGATCGCCTGGGCCTTGTCCCACACGGCTTTGCCCCAGCTTCGCCACTGCAACGCCTGCCACGTCACAGGCCAGGCAAGCCCCTGAAAGGCCGTGATCACGGGATCGATGAAGTGCGACACGAGCGGTTTCCCGACCGCCTCGTGAAGAAGCTCGTAGTCGCCGCCGCGGGGCAGGAAGCCCAAACCGGCTCCACTGTTGTCCAGCAGGAAGTCGACCGGCCGGTCCTTCAGGATATCCGCAACCCGTTGGCCGTTGGCAATGCGTCCAGCCAGGTCGGCCGAGTAAATGTTGCCGCTTGGGTGCGTGGGGTGAGGCAACGGGACGATCTCATGGCCAAGTGCCTCACACGCCGGCCTCCACCAACTGCCTTCAAAAACACCGATTCTCACAGGTTACGCCTCGATTTCTCCGGTATCCACATCCAAGGGCGCTCGCGTTGAGCGCACACGGATCCTTCCCTCCGGAGATTGCCCTTGGAGGTTTATCGGCTGCGCGCAGCGTTAGGGTTGAAGCGACCTTGCCCGGTCGTCGAGATTGGACGGACCGGTCCTTACGTGCTCGTGTCGTTGTCCTCGTCTGCCTGCGGCGGTGACTCGATCGGTGGTGCGGCTTCGGTAGCCGGTTCCGCCGTTGCCGGAGCGGGTTCGGGCTCGTCCGCCTCCTCGTCGAAATAGATGTCCTCGAGGTCCGTCCCGTCGACGTCGCGCCGCAGGAGCATGTAGATCACCGTGCTGCCACTGAAGTAGAACGAGCAGAGGAATGACCACATCAGCGCAAGCGCCAGGAGCACGAAGAACCCCACAAACGCGGCTGAGATGCACTCGTACCAGGCAAGAGCGGACCAGTCAGGCCAGGTGTGCATGGCCTCCAGTCCGGCGAACGGCCAGATCAAATCGAGCTTGCTGACGGGTGATGCTTCGTCGCCGCGACTCCATACCCCGAAAGGCGAGGTCCCGAAGCTGACGGCACAATGCGTTGCCTTCAGACCGAGGAATGTGACCCATCTGACGACCCACCAGCAAATGGAAGCATAGACGCCGGTGAGAACGGCGTAGACAACCGTCTTCCACGGTTTGGAGAAGACATAGGAGAGGCTGCGCGAGAAGACATCAAAGGCGTCGGACCCCTCGGCTGCGACGGTGGGCCAGAGCAGGCTTCCGCCGACGACCAAACCGATCATCAGTACCGCGACGATGAATCCGCCGATGATCGCCAGGAAGAACGCCGCGCCGCACAGAATATCGCCCAGGACCGGGATACGCAGAACCGCGCCGCCGATGACCATGACAACGACCACGACCAGCGCGAAGATTAACGGGATGAGCGGCGCGAGGAAATAACCGCCGAGGAACTTGCCTTTGGCGGATGCAAGCCCCTGTCCAAGCGTGAGCTTCTCGTCGCGGGCGAATTGGACGGCTGCCATTCGACATAGGGCTCCGCCCGCCCACGACCAGATTAGCAGCGCTCCGATCCCGAAGAGAAGGAAATAGAGCGTATGATAGCGAAACGACCACCACGCGCCGTAACCCATGCCCCTCAGCGAGCCCATGCGCGTGAGGTTCCCGGTTCGTGTCATGACTTCTCCACCGGGAGTCTCAACGGAAAGTGGGAGCGCCGTGACGGGTGAGCCCCAAACGGGCAGTCTCATCAAGCCACGGACACAACGCGTCTGGTGAAACTGCCAGACGGCGAAGATGCCCTCCTCGCCCGCCTGCTCTTCGTGGGGCGCGTTGAACTGGCAGGCGATCGCCATGCGGGTGATCGCATCCACCTGGACACCGGCGCCGGCCGTTTTCCACGCCCAGTCGAGGGCTCCGCCCCATACGATCGTTGCGATGATCGCGGCGGCTGCGATCCCGAGCTTGCCGGGATCGACCGCAAAGCCAAGCGTGCGGGCAATGTGCGGTAGGCCAATGGCCTCTACCCATCCGGTTCGGTTCGTCGCTTGCGGTTCCTGCGTCATGAGATGCTCCTTTTCGCTCGCTGCACGAGAACGCCGTTTCCACGATGCGGCGTAGTGACGGCCGGTCCCGGCAGCCACGAACCGTGGTTGAACGGCGGCGTCACACGAGTGGATCGCCGAGAGCAAAGATACCCATACCGGCCATGCCGGTTCGCCGGGCTTTGATGACCGCGCCAACGGTCCCGGTCGCGTGCCTGCTCAGCGCCGCGCCACAACGGAGCTTCCCTCTCTGACAAGGCAAGCGCGGTGCACGCATCCGGTCGCAGCCGGCGCCGGCATTATAATCGCCCGCTGGAAGCGGGCAACGAGCATAGTGGAAGCTATCGGGTTTCACGAAACCCGCTGCGCATCGTCCGGTGCGGTGCCGGTGAGCAGTTCCGACAGAAACCGTGACGCCTCATCGACAATGGTGGACGGTTTCGCGCCTTTGCCCAACGCGTCGGCGATTCGGCGAATCAGCGCGCTACCGACGATCGCCCCATCGGCGAACCGGCATATCTCTCGCACCTGGTCGGGCCGGCTGATGCCGAATCCGAGGCAGACCGGCAGACCGCTGACACGCCGCAGCTCCGCCACCTCGTCCGGGAGTCCTTCCGGAAGGGAAGTGCGTTCGCCCGTCGTTCCGGCGACCGTGATCCGATACAGAAACCCCGTGGACGCCCGTGCGATGGCTTCCCGACGTTGCGGCGACGTGGTGGGGGCCACGAGCCCTATGTGACACAGGTCGGCACCGCTCACTACGCCTGCTGCGTAGGCCATTTCCTCCACGGGAACATCGGGCAGGATCACGCCGTCGAACCCGGCCTTTGCGGCTTTGCCCATGAACTCCTCGACGCCGATCCGGTGGACGATGGAGTAGGAGACCATCGCTACCAGACCGCATTCGACCTTCGAGCGAACGTCGGATACCAGGCCGAATGTGTCGTTCAGGTCGTGCCCTTGCTCGAGCACGTAGTGGAAGGAGTTCTGGATTACCGGCCCGTCGGCAATCGAGTCGGAGTAGGGGAATCCGATCTCGACGGTCATGACGCCCATTTCGTCGGCACGCCGAATCAGCTCAGCCGTAGCGTCCCGGCTCGGGAAACCGGCCGTCAGATACGGCAGGAGCGGTTGGCGCCCGGTTGACTCACGTTGTTGGAAAAGCTGTCGAATTCGTTCACCAGGCATTGTCTCAGTTCACCCCATGTAGGACGCTCATGGTCCGATAGTCTCAGATCGAGAAGAGCCTCGATCCGCCGGTTCGTGGGTGCAGCATACCACAAGCTTCGTATTCTTCATGGTTTATGCAGGCGCGACCTTGCACGATCGGAGTAGCCCGGCCCGCGACTCGATGTCGCCGGTTCGGACGGCCGGGTGAGCGCCCGATTTCAGCACCCTGTCGTACGCGATCGATGCGGATTCACCTGTTGTTTTCTTTGTCCAGGCCACCGGCGGGTGGTATACTATAACGCGTCTGGTCGGCGTGGCTTTCATGTTCGACAGGGGGCCTTTGTTGGCAGAACCGATAGAGGAACCTCGGGGCGTACTTATGTAGGGCCAAACGACGTACCGACCCCACTTGAGGTTGGCGGTCCGGGCTCTTGAAGATGCCCCACCTTCTGGTAAGGGTTCCGTCCACCCGCCCCCATCGGCATTGCGGCGGTCGCGCCTTCGGACTCACTCAGGGGTTTGCGTTGCTGACGCAGGCCCCTTTTTGTATGCCCACTTTCACACGCCGATACGCCTCGCGGTTAGCCTTTCTTGCCACGGGCGCTTTCGATGCAGGCGGTGGCGGCTTACATCGTTTGCATTATACTTTCCGCCATGCAGTCACTCGTTCTGTTTGAAGATGAGGGCTTCGTCAACCTGTTGCCGTTGCTCTGGTGGCGAACGGTGTTCGAGCTACGCCTCGGCCGCAGGATTGTGCTGGATCGCATTCCACAATGCCTTGGTCTCCCGGTCTCCGGAGTATGGACGCGAGATTGGATCACGGAGGTGGCGGCGTTGCGCTGTGGTGCGCCGGCCAACCAATCGATCAGTGCGTCAACGGTTCTGGCCAACGGACGCTGGGTGTGCGGTCTGACGCCGAACCTGCCTGAGCAGGCGTGCGTCGGTACGATCGAGGATGAGATTGCCTACATCGTCTGCGACGCCAGGCTGGCCAACCAACTGAAGCCTGCCGACCTGCTTGACCACGGTCGTCGATGGTCGGCGCTTGATGGCGTACCGCGCAAGGAGGCATCCGGACACCTGATCCGGTATCCGTGGGACCTCTTGACTTTGCTGCCCGATAGCCTGGCCGAGGAGTGGGAAGCGAGTGACGCCACGATTGAGACCGAGCTCGACCCGCGAGTGATGCTGGGGGGCCGGGAACAGGTTCACGTCGGTGAGCGGGCGCGGATTCACCCGACGGCCGTCATCGACGCGACGGCGGGACCGATCTTTATCAGCCATGACGTGGAAATCGGTGCGCACAGCGTGATCGAGGGGCCCTTGTATATGGGCCCGGGAAGCCGCATCAACCCGCACGCGTGGTTGCACGGTGCCAGCGCGATCGGGCCCGTCTGTCGGCTTGGCGGCGAGATCGACGGATGCATCATTCATGGCTACACGAACAAGCAACATTCCGGTTTCCTCGGCCACGCGGTGGTCGGCAGTTGGGTGAACATCGGCGCCGGGGCGACGAACTCCGATCTGAAGAACACGTATGGCTCGGTCCGCGTGCCGATCAACGGCGTGAACGTCGATTCCCGACAGATGTTCTTCGGCGCCGTAATCGGTGATCACGCGAAGCTCGGGATCAATGCGACGCTTCCGACCGGGGCGGTCGTGGGGTTTGCGGCTTTGGCGGCTGCGACACGCGTGCTCCCTAAATACATCCCGTCGTTTGGATGGGTGACCGACGACGCCACGCGGGTCGGTGATGCTCCGCGCCTTCTCGACGCGGCGACCAGGATGATGGTTCGGCGTCAGATTGACATGACCGATTCGGAGGTCGAGCTGTTCCTCGATCTGGAATCGCGCGTCAACGAGCACGAGGCACGGTCACGGTCGCACGATTGACCTTCAGCGGTCCGGGTACGCTCCTTCTCCACCGGACCCTGTCTCCACTTGTTGAACAGAGCGATCAGGTAGCGGACGTTATGGTGCCGTGTGGTCGCCCGGCAGGCCGCTTGCCGGTGCGTGAACCTCAAACCTCGGGGGCCGTGTTCCACCGACAACGTGCTCGAAGCGCTTGCGGAACTGATGGGGCGTCATCTTGGCCTCGGCCGCCACCGCCGCCAACAGAGTCGGCGACTCGAAGTCCTCCCTCTCCAACCGGATCATGTAGGCCCTGGCGACGGTGTAGGAATAGCTCTCCAGGTCGACCCGCCGGATTCGGGTCCGGTTTGTCTCCGGGTCAATCATGTCCTCGAATGGTACCGGGATCAGGTTGCCATTCTGCATGGTGGCCATGACCCCGGGCGGTAGGTCGACGGTCGATTCGAGCAGCAGACGCACCCCGCCGTGCCCCAGGTCCCGGGTGTACCCCATGTCGGTGGTCGTCGGGCGTGCGCACCGCAACTCGTATCCGAGCGTGTGGCTGACGATCCTCATCGTGTCGCCACGATTGGCGAAGCGTTGCTTCAGCTCATCCTTGAGGAAGCGTGCCAGGGGAACTTCGGAAAGCCGCGCGTGTCCGGCAGCGTCGACGGGGACCTCCTTGCCGAGCAGGTGGGAGAGTTCGTCAATGTCGCCGAGCTTGTGGGCAAGACCCTCAGCCAAGACCGCCACACCGTCGCTGCGACCCATCGCCCGGCGTTTGAGCATCGCGCCTTCGATGACGTCGGCGATGTGCTTGATGGTGGTCGATCCGGGGAACTCCTCGGGAATGATCGTGAGCGTCGCCCCGGCTGACTTGCCGATTCCCAGTGCCAAAAAGCCGGCGTTGCGCCCCATGGTGACGACGATGTACCACCGTCGGGTCGTTCTGGAATCCTCCATCAGATTGGCGACGATATCCGAACCGAGGTGCCGGGCGGTGAGAAAACCGAACGTGGGAATGTCACCCGGCAGAGGCAGGTCGTTGTCGATGGTCTTGGGGACGTGCACGATCCGGATTCGTCCACGCGTGTGCTCTGCAATGAAGCGAGCGCTCAGCGCGGTGTCATCCCCGCCGATGGTCAGCAGGTGCGTGACACCAAGGGCGGAAAGGCGTTCGCACACGCGGGCGACCTTCTCGGCGTCCGGTTGCACAATTGTCGATGCCCTGAGCTTGCTCGTGTCGAGCAGGCTTTCACGCGAGGTGTGCAATACGGATCCTCCGTCAAAGTGGATCCGCGTCATTTCTTTGATCGAAAGCTCGGTCACATGTGCTGTCGGGTCGAAGCGGTCGGCGGCCAGGTGTAGAAAGCCGTCGTAAAAGCCGATGACCTTCAGCCCGTTGTTGATGGCCTCGATCGCGGCCGCTCCGATAACCCCGTTGATGCCGGGGGCTGGACCGCCGCTGACGATGATACCCATGGTGGTCGACACTATGCGTGGCTCCCTATCTTTCGCGCTGGTACCGTTTCAACGAAGGTCGTTCCGCTTTCTTCCCCCCTTACGAAGGGGGGATTGAGGGGGGTTCGCGCAGGCGGAGAAGAACCTCCCCCAGCCCCTCCTTGTTAAGGAGGGGAGGAAGAAACACCACTGCCTCATCTGGAAGCGGCACTAGTTTCCGTTCATTTATCGGCGAGCGCGCCGGGTGGCGACAATTCGCGTCCTCGTTTCCGCAAAGGCGATCGTCCGCCCCCTCGGGCGGCCTCGGAACACGATGTGGGTTCGGCTTGGACCGGTAAATCACGTCGATAATTCACGAGTGAACGCGGGGAGGGGCCGCCAGGACTGCGTTTGATGCTCCGGCGACGCCGTGCGGGTGTTCACCGGTACGGTCCGAAGTGCATCCCGATCAGCGTTGCCAGTATCACCGGACCGCACTAAAAGGGGGATGTCGGCCGGTCTGACATGCGCCGAAGGCGAGCCCCGGCTGGAACAAGTTCCATTTTGATGTTGCGTCCGAATCCCGAAGTTTCCCCGGAGATTCTTGGCCGTCGAACGCTACGAGAC
>CBDUZO010000078.1:0-20326 GCA_965371725.1 uncultured Phycisphaerales bacterium | reverse complement strand
TTGAGCAATTGGACCAGTGGATTCGCCGGAAACTGCGTGTCATTTTATGGCGGCAGTGGAAGCGAAACTGGACCCGTGCGAAAGAACTCATCCGGCGAGGTCTGAGCCACGAGCAGGCGTGGACCTCAGCGACAAACGGCCGAGGTCCCTGGTGGAATGCTGGCGCCAGCCACATGAACCGGGCGGTCCCGACTCGCTACCTGAGCCAATTAGGCCTCGTAAGCCTCATCCAGAAACGACTACAATTGGCACGCTCAAACTGAACCGCCGTGTACGGAACCGTTCGCACGGTGGTGTGGGAGGACGGCGGGGGCAACCCCGCCTCCTACCCGATTCCAGTGGGGGACGGACATGAGTCGTGTTGCTGTCAGCGTGCCGCGGTCTCGGACCGTTACGCCCGCGATGGCGGATAGGCGCGTGGGGCTCTGCGACGGCCACGGCAGCGGTGGAGAGTCCGACGTCGATTCGGTGGGAATGACGGCGGCCGGATTACCGATAGACGGAGCACCCGGCGGCCCTGTACGCTGCGGCGAGCTACTGGTAAAAGGTTGGCCGGGCGATGCGGGATGCTCCCGAATCTCTCGTGGCTCATCCTGAACGGGAGCACGGATCTGTGTCCCAAGGAAAGGGTTCTTACCGTGAACAGGATGCGACAACCGGCGCGGGTCAATGTCAAGGCGCTCATCATCCTCGTCGTGGTTGTGGGCGTAATCGGTGTCGGCGTCGTGGTCGGGCACCATGTCCGCAAGCGCATCATCGCCCGCGAGGCCTTGGCTGCGGGCACAACCGCGTTTGAGCGGGAGGATTGGACGGAGGCGTGCAAGCAGCTCAAGCTCTACCTCTCCAAGTATCCGCGCGACGTGGACGTGCTCGAGAAGTATGCGCGGGCGCATCTGTCGGTCCGGCCGCTCGAGGCGGGCAATATCGGAGGCGCGCTTGGCGCATACCGTGCTCTTCTTCGATTCAAACCGGGCGATCAACACGTCTGTCGGGAACTCATCAAGCTCTACTACGGCCTCAGGGACTTCGACGAGGCTGCGTACATCGCCCGGCAGCGTCTTGCGGTGGACCCGAGTGATGCCGAGGCGAAGCTCTGGCTCGGGCGAACGCTTGTGGCTCAGCACAAGCAGGAAAAAGCCCACGGGGTTCTGCGCCAACTTGTGACGGATTGCCCCGATCAAGTGGACGCATACAGGCTGCTGAGCGAGATAGCGGCGGAGGCGGATACCCTGGATGCCGGGAACGAGGCCAGACGATGGCTCGACCAGGCGGTCGAGGCCAACCCGCAGTCAGCCCTGGCCCGCGTGCACCGTGCGCGTTTCCTGAGAATGGAGTCGGCCGATTCCACCGGCTCGCGGGAGGACCTTCAAGCCGCCGACGCCCTGAACCCTTCCGACCCCGGTACCCTGCTCGCGCTGGCGGAGGAGTGGATGGCCCTGGGCGAGCTTGACCGGGCCCATGATGTCCTGGCGGCGACGGAGGCGATTGATCCCGACAAGCTGGCCGATTTCGATGTCAACCCCGGTGCCTTTGCGCTGGCAAGAGCGCTCGTGGCGGGGAGGCTGGCCCTTCTGCGCGGCGACGCACAAAACGGTGCCAGGCTCGCGCGTGAAACGCTGGACCAATTGTCCGGGCGGCGGCGGGATGGGTTCCTACCGATGGCCGCAAGTCTTCTTCTGGCCGGCGGCGATGTGGATGGCGCGCGGGAGGTTGTCGAGGCGTACCGAGAGGCGCTTGCGCTTCGCGGTGATCCGGGACCTCAAACGAAGGTGGACTTCGCGTTGGTCGATGCGGCTGTGGCCGATGCCGAAGGACGCCACTATGCCGTGATCGGCGCTCTCGAGGACCTTGTCGTGACGGATCCGGAGCGGGCCGAGGTCTGGCGGAGGCTGTGGCTGGCCTACGACGCGACCGGTCAACCACACCGGGCGATCCGGGCGCTCGAAGAGTACGTGTCCCGCCGATCCAGCGATAGGGTGGCGTTGTTGGCACTTGCCACGTCCTACCGAAACCGTGATTGGAGGAAGACGTGGCAGTGTGCCGAACGAGCCCAAGCCCTTCGACCGGATGATCTGGAAGCCAGGTTGCTCGGGATCGAGGCACGGCTGTACGGTGGCACGGGCCTGTTGAGCGCCGCGTTGGGGACCGAGTTGGAAACCGAGCTCAGGATGCTTTTGGATCGCCATCAGGACAGCGCCGACATCCATCTTCTCTTGGCGGGTGTGGCCCATAAGCAGGGGCGCACGTCCGAGGCCTTTGCCCGGCTCGAAGCGGCGGTTGCGATCTCTTCCGATCCGTCGTCGGTCCGGTTGCAGATCGTAAGGCTCCACGCCCTAAACCAAGACGTGCAGAAGGCTATCGATACATGTGTTGCGATCGTGGAGGAGCATCCGGACCGGGCGGCGCCGCGGATCGCGCTGGCCAGGCTTCTGCTCGGCGCAGGTCAGGCGGATAGGGCGCACGAGACATTGGCCGGGGCGAGAGAGGAGCTCGTTGGTAATGAGCGCGTGGATGCGACGTATCCGCTGGCGTCGTACATGCTCTCGCACGGTGACCCGCGTGCCGGAGTTGCCTTGTTGGAGGAATTGGCCGCTGACCGGCCCGGTGACGTTCGTCCTCGCTTGTTGCTTCTTGCCCAACCCTCCGTGACGCCGGACGCTCAGAGGGTGCAGCAACTGATCAGCGAACTTCGGAGCATCGAGGGCGAGCGGGGTTTGCGATGGCGGTTTGAGCAGGCCAGGCATCTGCTTCGCCGTGACGACTGGCGAGAGGTTTCGAGTGAGGCGGAGGGACTGCTACAGCGATGCGTCGAAGCGGATCCGGATGGGTCGGGACCGGTGCTCGCGCTGGGACGTATGTACGAGATGCTCGGGCGGGAGGGCGATGCGGAACGCGTGTATCGGCGCACGTTCGAGTCCTCGCCCGGGCAATTGCAGGTGGCTGGGCGCTTGCTGGCCCTGCTCGAACGACAACGCCGCTTTGCGGAGACCGAGGCGACCCTCAACCGATTGCCGGACAACCTTTCGGGCGTGAGGACGTATGAGGCCCAAGCCGCCATCGATCGTGGCGAGCCTGAATTCGCGGTGGAGGGGTTTGGGGAACGTATCGCGGTCGACGGCGGCGACGCGACATCGCGGGTCGTGCTGGCAAGGCTGATCTACAGGTCCAGACGCGACGCGAAACAGGCCCTTGAGCTGTTGGAGGAGGCGGCGGCACTGGATCCCGATCTGTCGGCTGTGCTGTCGAGCCGCGCATCCATTCTTCACGCCGAAGGCCGAGGTGATGAGGCGGTGGCCTTGCTCGATGCCGAAGTGGATCGTCGCGGGGACTTCGCGTCACACCAGCTCCGCGCGGCCTACTATGCCGCCACGCGCCAGCCCGACCTGGCGGAGCCGGATTATGTTCGACTGACGCAGTTCGCAGATTCGGCGGCTGACGGTTTTATGGCCCTGGGAGCATTCTATCAATCGCAGGGCAGAGTTGGCGAAGCAATGGAGGCGTGGGAACGCGGTCTGACCGTTGATGAAGATCACGTGGGCATTAAGCGTCACCTGTCGCAAGTGCTGCTGTCCCACGCGGAAGCGCCGTCACGCTGGCGCGGCCGGGAGATGTTGGATGGGTTGCTGGAGCGTTTCCCCGAGGATGCGCAGTTGTTGTCCGTTCAGGCGGGCTCGCTGCTCAGGGAGGGCGCTGGGGAAGGGAGGGAGCAGGCGAAAGCGATCCTTCAACGCATCGTGCAGATCGATCCCAGGCGTGTGACAGCCCACCTGCAGCTCGTGAATCTCGCCCGTCGGGAGGGGAAGCTGGAAGAGGCGCGCGAGCGGATCATCCAGGCACTTGCATACGATCCAAGGAACGTGGAGTTACTGCTCACGTACGCGGGGCTCGAAGCGGATATGGATAACCCCGGGCTCGCGCGACGGCTGGCCCGCTCCGTGCTCGATCTTGATCCGGACAACCTTCCGGCGCGGAACCTGCTCGCGGCGATGGCGCTTCGTGACGGCGAGATCGACGCGGCACGAGACCTTATCGAGGAGGTGCTCAGGCGTGACCCGTCCCATGACGTCGCACACGTGACGAAAGCCTCGATCCATGCAGCGGAGGGCCGATTGGATCAGGCTGTCGAGTCCCTCGAAGCCTATTGCGTTACTGACGAAGGTGCGGGCAGCCTTCGGGCCTTGCTGGCGCTGGCGGAGCTGCATCGTGGGCAAGGGGACATGGTTCAGGCCCGGGAGCGCGTGGACGAGGCGGAACGTCTTTCTCCTGGAAACTCGCAGGTCTTCCTCGAACGCCTGCGGTGGTTTCATGCTCAAGGATTGCATGCCGAGGTCCATGCCCGTGTCACCGAACGCCGGGCTGAGCATCCCGGTGATGTTCCGGGACTGGTTCGTGGGGCCTGGATACTGCTGTCCTCGGGTGAGAGGGAGTACGTGGCCGAGGCAAAGTCGTTGTTCGAGCACGTGGTTGCGGTCGACCGTGATCATGTCGATGCCCACCTTGGGCTCGCGCACGCCGTCTATCAGATCGGCGATGTTGAGGCGGCGGTGCGCGTCTATCGCCGTGCCCTGGCGCTTGAGCCCTATCATCGTCAAGGCCTGAATGATCTCGCCTGGATTCTCGCCGTGGATCTGCGGCGGGCGGAAGAGGCGCTGGAGCTTGCTGACACCGGTCTGGCACGATACCCTGATGATCCGCACCTGCTGGATACGCGCGGAGTCATCCTTCTGAAGCTCGATCGTCCGGATGAGGCTCGCAGAGACCTGGAGAGATGTGTCGAGACAGCCGGGAAGCTGCCGGCCACGCGAGCGCGTGCCATGCTTCACCTCGCGCGGCACTTTGCCCGTCAGGATGACCGGACCGCGGTGCGTTCATGGCTTGACCGGGCGATGGAGATCGATCGCGCTGAGGATGTCTTCGACGACGAGGAACGTGCCGAGATAGCCGCCCTGAGACGGGCGACCGGTCAGTGACGCACCTTCTTCTCGCGCGAACCGCCGTTCCTGTGTGAGGCGGTCAATCGAGTGGTTACGGCCATTTGCTCCGGGCTGCCCAGGTTATCGGACCAAGTTGTCTGAACGCGCAGCCGTACTTGCCCGGTTGGCACACGCCCGTAGGCGCACTTGTCCGTTTTTGCTACCATTTTGTTATTGGGATCGACGTTACGCGGGACGTTCGCGCGGTACGAAGATGGGAACTCCGGTTAGTCCGTTCGAACGCGTGGCCCGCAATCTGTGTGGACCCTCTTCTTCGGAGTGAGGCGGGGCTCTTCCATATCGGCCTCCTCAACTTGCGCCTCGGGGTCAAGGGTTCTGAAAGGACTGGATGATGCTTATTCCCGCCAGTGATCGTGCGGTTGACGGTGCGGTGATCGTTACGGGTCATCCTTCATTGCGGGAGGTCGGCGAGGCGGCACGGCCTGTTGGGCGAAGGGTTGCGCTGCGGCCGCCCCGGCGCGGTCTGTGGGTGGGTCTGATGCTTGTGACAATGTCCGGCACGGCGTACGGGCAGCTTTCGGCGTCGGACATCGCCGCGCTGGAGGAGCGGGGACAAGCGGAGGGCTGGACGTTCACCGTTGGTGAGAATGAGGCCACGAACCGGCCGCGACATCAGTTGCATGGCCTGGTCGAGCCTCCTAACTGGCGCGCTACTGCGCGTTTTGACGCCTCCACGCTGCGTGATGAGCTGCCGGCTACGTTCGATTGGCGCAATCACAACGGGAGGAGCTACTGTTCGCCGGTCAGGAACCAGGGCACCTGCGGCAGTTGTTGGGCGTTCGCCGCGATCGGGACCGTGGAGAGCACGCTCCTGATCAACAAGTTTCCCGACGGCCTGGGAGTCTCCGTGGACCTTTCCGAGCAGTGGTTGATCAGTTGCACCGGCGCGGGCGGTTGTGGTGGTGGATGGCATACGAGGGCCTATGAGTATCTCATGCTGGATGGCCTACTGGATTTCTGCGGTGACAGTGGGGCCGTGTTGGAGGTGGCGTTCCCCTACACGGAGAGTGACAGTGCCTGCGGTTGTCCGTATACCCATCCCTATTCCATCTATTCCTGGGTTGTTGTCGGTCCCGACGGCGGCACGCCCGGTGTCGAGCAGATCAAGCAGGCAATTATGGACTACGGCCCTGTGTCCACGTGTGTCCGCGTGACCGACGCATTCCAAGCGTACACGGGAGGCGTATTCAACGTCTGCGAGGAAGGGGAGATCAATCACGCTGTGGACCTGGTTGGGTGGAACGACAACATGGGGACCGCCGGCGTGTGGATTCTGCGTAACTCGTGGAGTTCCTGGTGGGGCGAGAGTGGTTACATGTACATCGAGTATGGCTGCTCGGAGATCGGTTATGCCACCTGTTACGTGAACTACTTCCCTCAGGACTGCAATAGCAACGGTATTCCCGATCGATGTGATGTTGACTGTGAGGAGCCGGGCGGCGAGTGCGACGTGGCCGGTTGCGGCGGGAGCCCGGATTGCAACGGCAACCGGATCCCCGACGAGTGTGATATCGGTTCCGGTATGAGCACGGATCACAACGGCAACGGCATACCGGATGAGTGCGAGCCGGACTGCAACGGTAACGGTGTTCCCGACGAGTGCGACGTAAGCTGCGACGGCAACTGCGCGTCCGCGCCGGATTGCGGCCACAGCGTCGACTGTCAGCCTGATGGCACACCGGATGAGTGTCAGGTCATGGGGTTGGTTGTTCCGTCCGGTGCTTCTTCATGCTCCGCGTCGGCGAATGGCGGAACGCCCTGGTGCGAGGATTTCGAGGGATATGCGCTCGGCTCGATTGAGGGCAACAACGGCTGGGACGGGTGGGGCGATGACCCCAACGTCGTGGGAAGCGTCACCGACGAGCAGAACCACACACCGGGCGGGCTGCAGTCACTCAGGATTCAAGACGATGACACGGTCCGGATGTTCTACGGCTACGATGTGACGAGATCGCCGACGTGGGTGCTTAGCGCTTTCGTGTACGTTCCGTCGTCGATGTCGGGGGATGCCTACTTTATCCTCAATCCCGATTATGCCGGACCCCAGGGGGACACGTGGGCCGTCCAGATGGTTATGAATGTTGCAAGCGGTACGGTGGCAAACGACTATGGTATCGAGTCGCTGCCTCTGATGGTGGATGCGTGGGCGGAGATTCGCTGCGAGATCGATTTCGAGAGTGATCTCGTCACGATCCACTACGGCGGCGTGTTCCTTGCGCGGCATGAGTGGACGCACCAGGGCGGGTCGTTGAACCTCAGCGCGATCGACTTGTTCAGTCCCGATTCGAGCGGGTTCTACTTCGATGATCTGTCGCTGTTCCCCGCGATTAGCAGGGACTGTAACCGCAACAGCGTTCCCGACGACTGCGACATCACTGCCGGCACGTCACTTGACGACGATACCGATGGAATCCCGGACGAGTGTCTGTGTACGGATGATAGTGAGTGCGACGATGGTCTGTTCTGCACCGGCGTGGAGCGGTGCGTGGATGAGTTGTGCATCCACACTGATCTTCCCTGTCCGGGCCAGATATGCGTGGAAGATCAACAGATCTGCGTGGACTGTCTCGTGGGCACGGATTGTGACGATGGGTTGTTTTGCACGGGCGTGGAGAGCTGTGTGGACAATCAGTGCCAAGCGGGCAGTGACCCGTGTGGGCCCGATCTTGCGTGTGATGAAGAGAACGATTGGTGCTACTGCAACGACAACGCCGACTGCGATGATGCGAACGCGTGTACTGTCGATGTCTGTATGGGTGTCCTCGGCTGCTTGAACACGCCGAACGACAGCCTGTGCGATGACAGCAACCCGTGCACGGACGATAGCTGTGACGCGGCGAGCGGGTGTCAGAACGTAGCCGATGACACGAACTCGTGTGGTGATTCGGCCTACTGCAACGGTTCGGAAAGCTGCTCGGGCGGCGCGTGTGTATCGAGTGGTTCACCTTGCCCGGCGGACAAGTACTGTGACGAGCAGAGGCGAGCGTGCGTGGAGTGTCTCAGCGGCGGTGATTGCGATGATGACGACTCGTGCACGGTGGATACGTGCCCCGGTGGAACCTGCTCGCACGTGCTGTTGCCCGCATGTGAGGACGATGACGACGACGGCGTCATCAACCGGGATGACGACTGCGCTTCCACACCAAGCGGTCAGGAAGTGGATGCGAATGGGTGTTCGTGCAGCCAGCTCGATAGCGATGATGATGACGTCGACGACTGCATTGACGCATGTTCGGATACACCCGCGGGCGAGCAGGCAGACGATACGGGTTGCTCGTGCAGCCAGCTTGACGATGACGCTGACGGTGTCGACAACTGCGATGACGATTGCCCCGATACGGCGGCTGATGAGGAAGTCGATGACGCCGGGTGCGCGGACACGCAGCTCGATGACGACGACGACGGCGTGCCCAACAGTGACGACCTGTGCGCAAGCAGCCCGGCGGTGACGCCGGTCGACGAGGCGGGATGCGCCGACTCGCAGCTTGACGACGATGGGGACGGTGTCAGCAACGACGTTGACCGCTGTCCAAGCTCACCGGAGGAAGCGGACGTCAACGCCAACGGCTGTGCACTGTCGGAGTTGGATGACGACGGCGATGGTGTGGCGAACGACCTCGATCAGTGTTCCGGAACGCCGCTGGGCGTGGATGTTGATGATGACGGCTGTTCCCTCGCCCAACTCGCCCCGGTCGTCGACGAACTCGCGGAGGCACTCCTGCCCGAGGTCGTGGGCGATGGCGAGGAAACCTCATCCGGGACTTCGAGGCGCGTGTGCGGGATCTTCGGGATGATCCCCTTGGTCGTCATCTTCGCCGGTCTTGCGGCCATGCGGGATCGGAGTCGACGTCGAACCCGTCCTGCAGCCTGATTGGGTTTGTGACGCGTAGCGTCCGTTGGGCGAAGGCAGGCCTGCTTTCTTCCCCCCTTATCAAGGGGGGATAGAGGGGGGTCCGTGCAAACGAAGAAGAACCTCCCCCAACCCCTCCTTGTCAAGGAGGGGAGGAAGAGGCGCCATTAACCTTGTCTGGAAGCGGCTCTAGCTTTCGTACTTAAACGAAAGGCTCACCCTCGCGCGGTAGCCGGTGACCTTCCCGTCCTCGATTTTCAGGTCGAGCTTGTTGATCTCGGCGATCCTCAGGTTCTTGAGGCTCTTGCTAGCGGCCTGGACGGCGTTCTTCGCGGCGTCCTCCCAGGATGTTTTGCTCGATCCGACCAGTTCGATAACTTTGTAGACGCTCTCAGCCATAACCGTTCTCCCTTTTTGACGTGATCGGGCCTGATGGGCCCATCCGTACTGACCTACCTTCGGGTGCCCGGTCCGTTCGCGGGACCCATCCATCGGCCGTCGTCGAGTGATCGCGGGCGCGCTTCCGGCCACGCGCGCCCGTGGACCGGCGCCGGGCGGATTGTAGCACCATGTCGCGACGTCGGCTACGCGCTTGCCCGGGGACACGGTCGGTCGGGGCCGGTGCTACGTAAAAAGCGGATCGGTGGCAGCCACGCGGCGGCGGCGCGTGAAAACGGGTCGAGATGAGCGTGCGATCGACCGATAAACCGGTGGATTTCGAGATCGGCAGGGTATGCGCGCGCCAATGGATGAGAACAGACCAGGCTTGCGGCAACGTCCAAGGCTTCCTCTTCGCAGGAAGCTGTTGTTCCTTGTGATCGTGTGGGGTGGGCTGTTCGCGGTCGCCGAGGGGGCGGTCAGGTTGTGGGTGGCGTCGAGCGGGCACGATCTCGACGAGATGCGGTACTACTACGACTGGAGAAGAACCAAACGCCTCAATCGCACGTGGGCGTTTCAGAATCGTGACTACCCCTACCTCCCGTATGCCCCGCAAACGAAGCACCCCGATGTTGACATGCTGGGGTTACGCCTGACCTCTTGGGAACAGGTGAAACCGCCCGACGTGTTTCGGATCTTCTGCCTCGGCGGCTCGACCACGTACGGCGGTTACCCGGTGATACTCGAGGAGGAGTTGACGCCGTTCTTCGCCGAACGCGGCCTTCGTCTCGAGGTGGTCAACGCGGCGGATCTGTCGTGGACCACGGTGGAAACGTTCATCAACTTCTCCGTGCGATGTCTGTATTACGAGCCCGATGCGATCATCGTCTATCACGCTCAGAACGATGCGTGGCCGGCGTTCGGTGTGACCTGGCGTCACGATTACGCGCACTGGCGCAAGCGGCTGATCGAGAACAGGCCCATGCCGTTGGATTACATGCCGCGTATCGCGGATCACTCCGCGCTGTACGTATACGTGCGGGAGCGGCTCGAATCGCAGGCGAATACGCAGAAGTGGGTCAACTGCATGATGCACTATATCCCGGATTTCTACAACGATCCGTATCATGGAGTGGAGACGTATCGCCGTAATATCAAGAGCCTGGTCGCGGTGGCTGGCGCTCACGGTGTGCAGGTCTTGCTTTCAACGCAAGTATGGAACAAGGACGTGCCCGAGAAACGCCTCATTGCGGCCGTGCGCGAGGTTAACGGTATTACCCGTTCGTTCCGGGGCCAATACGACCATGTGACAGTCGTTGACGCGGTCGAGGCGATTCCGGGCGACGCGACGCTGATGCGGGATATCTGCCACTTCAAGCTCGACGGTGTCGGCGAGGGAATGCTCGTTGCGTTCCTTGCACGGACCGTCCGCGAGAAGGCGGACGAATGGATCGATGCGCGTCGAGCGTTCGTCCGCGCCGAGCGGTCGCGCGGGGAGAAAACCGTGCGAACGGCCGATGTGCGGAATGTCGGTGTGCAACCGGGCAATCGCCCCAAAGGCGGTCGGCTACACGGCGATGATCGGATCGCCGATCCTATGCACTAGGTTACGAGCAGTGATGACTCGCTCCAATAGAACAGCTCACCTGGGACGGTGGGTCCTTGTGGATGTGGCTTTGATCCTGCTGATCAGCCTGGTCGGGGCGGCTGCGCATTTCTCGATCAAGCAGGGGCAGGCCGTCATCTCGGGCGACGCGGCCCAGTACGTGGACGGGGCGGAAGCCCTGTTGACCGAAGGGAAAACGCCCAACCTCGCGTTTCGCAAATCGGGCTACACGCTCCTTCTGGCGGGCCTGGGTTCGTGGACGGGGAATATGAGCTGGTCGGCGGTCTCCGCCAACCACGTCTTCCTTGTGTTTGCCGGCCTGGCGGCTTACGGACTCGGGCTGAATCTTCGCTCCCGGACCGCCGGATGGGTCGCGGCGATTCTGGTGATGGCCCGGGTACAGGCGGCACCGTGGGCGGAGCGGTTGATGTCGGAGGATTTCTACGTCTTCCTCCTTTCCTTCGGTGTGCTGTTCCTGGCGGTGGGGCTATCGCGCGGGGCGCGTGGTCGATGGATGTTTCTGGCGGGGCTGTTTCTGGGGGCGGCGTGGTTGACCCGAGCGGTTGCGGTGACGGTGATCGCAGCCGGTGTCGTCTGCGTCGTTTGGGAATTGCGATCCGCGCCGCGTCGAGCGTTGGTGTCTTGTTTGTGTCTTCTGTTTCCGGTGACGGCGGCCGTGCTGCTCGAGTGCGGTTTGAATCGCGCCTTCAGCGGAAGTTTCCGCACTTCGACAGGATCCCTTGGGGTGATTCTGACGACTCGAGCGCGCTACTTCCAGGGTGTTACGTTTGCCGACACGGATTCCAGGCGCAGGCTTCTTGAGCTTCTGCCCGAGCGGCGACCGGAGGACGCGTATCTCGTGAACAAGCTTGACGGGTGCGTCGCGCGGGCCCACGCGATTCGTGAGCACGGCATGGATGAGTGGACGTTCAGCCGCCTGATCGGTCGCGCGGGCCTGGAGGCGATTGCAGCCAATCCGAGGGTGTACGTCAGCGCGTGTCTTGACGTTTTCGTCCGACATCTGCTCCGTCGGAGTGGAGACCCGCCGCTGGAACGTCTGCCACCCGCCCGGCGAAGGCCGATTATCGTTCATCCGCAGGCAACCGAATCCATGGATAGCCAGGACTACTGGTACGCCTACTGGTTTTTGCCTCATCGATCCGTTGAGGAATCGGTGGACCTTGTCTCCCGTATGCGGTCCGCTGCCGGGGAGCGGGCACCGTTCGGCCGGGCTGAGGTCCTGGCCCCGCTTCGATACTGGAGCATGCTACCGCCGGTTGTTGACACATTCGACGTCCTGCGGGCGGTGGCCGGGCTTTGGCCTGGCTTTGCCCTCATCCTTTGCGGCGCGTTGGGACTGAACCGCCGGACGTGCATGTTCCTGGCTGTGGCCTACGTGTTTGAGGCGATGCTGATCGGCGCTATTGGTTCGACCGATCTTGCCAACACGCGCTACCAGTATGTCTGGCTGGCAATCGACACGGCGCTGGTCGCCGTGATCGTGGCACCTGGCGTCCAACTCGTCCTGGCATCGATGCCCCACGTGCTCGCTTCCATGGTCCATCGCCGCGGACGACAAGCGGGCCCAGCTGCCCTGAACAAGCCCATCTGATCGCCGCCCCTGACTCCGTGTCCGGCGTCCCATCGGCGAGGCAGGTTCAGCGGGACGGTTGAAGTACCGATAAACACGAGGAGTTCTGCCGCGCCCCGAATGCAAGTCCGCCGTGCCTGGCGGGTAGGGGGGCGGCCGTGCATGTGCAGGAGTTCGGAGGGAGGAGACTTCCCAGTCGTGGCGAATGCGGCCATAGCCCGGAATCGACCCGAGTCCGACGCCGTAGGTACGTCCGTCGAGCGCCCGAGGGTCGGTGATGTGAGCAGCCTTGCTCGGTCGACGACCGGCCATCCGCCTACCGTGCTCGTCGACGCGAAGCGGATACGCGAGGTTGCTGCCGAGCTCGACAAGTGGCGAGCTCGCAACCGGTTCTACCACGAGCGGATCACCGAGTATCTGCGCTTCGCGGTTCCCGAGGGCGAGTCGGTGCTCCTGATCGGATGCGAGGACGGGGAGCTGTTGTCGGCCTTGCGACCTTCGAGGGGCGTCGGGATGGACGCGTGTCCGGTCAAGGTCGCGTGTGCGCGAGAGAGGAATCCACAACACACGTACGTGGCGTCGCGGGATTATGCTTGCGAGCCTGGCGGCACGTTTGAGTACGTGGTGCTCAACGACATGATGGGGGAGGTGGAGGACCTGTTCACCTTCCTTCAGCGACTGGGGAAGCTATGCACGCCGACGTCGCGCGTCATCCTCGTGCAGCACAATTACCTTTGGCGGCCGATCCTGCGGCTGGCGTCACGGCTGCATCTCAAACGCCCGGAACCCAGGCAGAACTGGCTTAGCGCCGGGGATTTGAGAACGTTCCTCGATGGGGCGGGGTTCGAGACGATTGACCTGAGGTCGAAGCTGTTTTGCCCGAAGAGGCTTTTCGGGCTTGGTCCTGTCATCAACTTCCTGAGCGGTCTGCTTCCGTTCGTGCGCCGACTTGCGAGTACGGAGATGCTCGTCGCTCGACCGGTTTTTCGCTCCGCCGACCCGTCGCGTAAGACGGCGACGATTGTTCTGACCACACGCGACGAACGGGACAACGTCGAGCCGACGGTTCGTGCCATCCCGAAGATCGGCGCCGACACGGAGATCATCTTTGTTGATGGGTACTCGCGCGATGGGACGCGCGAAGAGATCGAGCGCGTCGCCAGGGCGTATCCCCGGAAGAACATTCGCCTTCTCGTGCAGACTGAAGGCAGGGTCGGGGATGCGATCCTACAGGGTTTCCGCCACGCCACCGGAGATGTGATCATTCTCGTCGAGGCCGACCGAACCTCGCCTCCCGAGGATGCCTTGAAGGCGTTTGACATCATCGCGTCCGGTCGGGCCGAGTACGTGAACGGTAGCCGGTTCATCTACCCCAGGGAGAAAGACTCGATGCCGCGGCTCAACACCGTCGGCAACTGGTCGTTCGCCGTCTGGTTCACGTGGTTCCTGGGACAGCGGAGCTCGGACGTTCTGTGCGGCCTGAAGGCCATCGATCGGGTCCAGTTTCAACGACTTCAGAGACGCTGGGGCTTTCTGGGCCTGGCTGATCCGTTCGGTGATTTTGAGTTGATCTTCGGTGCGGCGCGGTTGGGCCTGAAGATTTGCGAGGTGCCGACCCGCTACGCGAAGCGCGCCTATGGCCGGACCAAGTCGCGCTTCTTCCGGCACGGTTGGATGTTGGCGAGGATGGCGATACGGGCGACGTGGGTCTTCAAATGTCGTTGACGGACTATCACGAGCAGTTTGCCGCGGTCTACGACACGTTCTATTCGGAACGCGACGTGGAGGCGGACACGCAGTACACGGTCGATCTCCTCGGCCTGAGGGATCGGCCGCGCGGCGAGGCACACGTGCTGGATTTCGGGTGTGGTACGGGGTCCCACGTTCTGGAACTCGCCCGGTTGGGCATCGAGGCGACGGGATTCGACACGTCGCCTGCCATGATCAGGCTCGCCGGAGACAAACGCGCGGCGCCGGGTTCAGCCGCGATCCGCTTTGAAACCGGTGCGTTCGCGGAGTTCTGTGGAACGCTTGCTCCAGGGAGTCTGGACGGGGCGATCAGCATCTTCTACGTGTTGAACTGCCTGGACTCTGCTGCATCAATGTTGGCCCACCTGAAACTCATCCGAAGCAAGCTTGCCGTAGGCGCGCGTTTCCTCATGGATGTTTGGAACGGGGCGGCTGTCTTTGCCAACAACCCACAGTCAAGCGTGAAGCACTTCCCCCTGAACGGCCAATCCCAACGGGAGGTCGTACGCGTCACCGTGCCCGAGCTGGACCGGTTGAACCAGCGATGCATGCTTCGTTACCACGTTCTATCGTTGGATCGCGGCAAGGGCGGGAACGTGGTGGAGTTCGAGTCGGTCCATGTGCTACGGTTTCTCACGCCGCTGCAATACCGGCATCTCCTGGAGCTTGCGGGGCTGACGCTGCTTGATGAATTCTCGAAGGGCAACCCCGGCGAGCCGATCACGGAGAGCGACTGGTACATCAGTTACCTTGCCCGCCGGGACGCGTGAGGCCGGGGCGAGCAACCGGATCGCCACAGAAGAAGGGACGCCGAACCGCAGTCCGGCGCCCCGAGCTTGCATTTCAGTTTCCGCTGCCCAGCCGTGATCGACCAGCGATCGGTCCGGGCGGTGCGATCGTCGGAATCGTTCGTCTACTCTTCGGGCACGAGCTTCTCACCCGTGTCCTTGTCTTCCACGAAGATGCACTCGGTGGGGCACGCGCGGGCGGCCTCGAGGATACACTCGCGCGAATCGGTCGAGCCGTCCTTGATCACGGCAATGGAGTCGTCGTCGAGCTCGAAAGTCTCAGGTGCCTCATTCACGCAGGCGCCGTCACCGATGCACTCATCACGATCGATCTTGATCTTCAGCTTCTCGATATCTGCCATCAGTCGAATCTCCTTATCTAATCCGCTACCAGCGGGGTCCCAACGCGCGTAACATAACACAGCCCGAACGGCGGTGCGAACAGCGGTTCGGATTGGCCGGCTCGAACCCAGGTGAAGCCGTCCTCAGACCGCCGGTTGGCCGGCGAAGCACCAGCCACACGTCCCCGAACGGTCACCGTCGGTGTTTGGGCCACCAAGCAGGTCGGGAGGATACACGGTTTCGCCATCGCCGCCAACCACCTGATGAGAGGTTCCGGGGTGCCATCGGGCAACGTCCGTCGCCACCGGGCAATGCCCGTCGCCATCAGGCAAGACCCGTCGCCATCGGGGGGCTGGCGGGTGGCAGGGGGAACTGGCGGCAGGTAGGCCCGGCCGGGGCGTCGGGAGCATACCAAGACGTCCCGTTGCCGGCGATCAGGAGGGGGCTCGGTGGGCTGGAGTGACCCGCATTTCCCAGCCTGAAAGGCTGGCCGACAGTAGCCGTGGGCACCGCCCACGGAATACGGAACCCCAACGATTGATTCGACCCTGAAGGGGTCGCATGCGCCTGGGGAGTAGACGCCCCCTTCAGGGTCGTGGCGGTTCACGTCGACCTGGTCCGGTGGCGGCGCTGCGCTTGCCACCGGCTACTTTCGAGCAGGCCTTCAGCCTGCAATGCGCGAAACGTGACGGCGGGAGCCGCTGAGCGGTATCCAGAGGATTTCGACTTCGCCGTCGATCGGCTCTAGCCTGCGACAGCGGACCTCGCTACGCGACGGAGCGTTTACAGCTTCACCGGTATGGGGTCGACGCCCCAGATCTCTTGGGCGTACTCACTGATGGTGCGATCGCTCGAGAACTTGCCCATGCTCGCCGTGTTGAGGATGGACATACGCGTCCACAGGCCTGGGTTGCGGTACGTGCGGTTGACGCGATCCTGGCACTGTACGTAGGACGCGTAGTCAGCCAGGACCATGAAGTAGTCGCCGTGATGAAGCAGGCAGTCAACCAGGTGCTGAAACACCCCGGGGGAATCCGGTGAGTAGACGTTGTCTCTGATCTGGTCGAGTGCCGTCCTCAGTTCCGGGTTGTCGTGGTAGTAATCCCACGGGTTGTGTCCAGCCACCCAACGCATTTCGACCTGTTCAGTGGTTAGACCGAAGATGAAGATGTTCTCATCGCCGACCTCCTCGCGGATCTCGACATTGGCGCCGTCGAGTGTACCGATCGTCAAGGCACCGTTCATCGCGAACTTCATGTTGCCCGTGCCCGACGCCTCCATCCCGGCGGTGGAGATTTGCTCGGAGAGTTCCGCCGCGGGCATGATGAATTCCGCGAGCCCGACGCTGTAGTTCTCGGGGAAAACGACTTGAAGTCGACCGGCGACGTCCGGATCGTCGTTGACCACTCGGCCGACGGCGTTGGCGAGTTGAATGATCAGCTTGGCGACGTAATACCCCGGCGCCGCCTTGCCCGCCAGCAGGACCGTCCTTGGTACGAAGTCACCCTCGTTTCCACTCTTGATTCGGTTGTACATCGTGATGACGTGGAGAATGTTCAGCAGTTGACGCTTGTACTCGTGGATGCGCTTCACCTGGCAGTCGAGCATGTTGTCGGGATTGAGCACGAGGTTCTGCTTCCTGCCGATGTAGGACGCCAGGCGCTCCTTGTTCAGGCGCTTGATCTCCCGCCACTGCTCCTGAAACTGAGAATCATCGGCAAGAGGGACCAGTTGGCGAAGCTGGTCCAGGTCTTTGACCCAGCCATCGCCGATGGCGTCCGTGATGAGATAGGCGAGCGGTGAGTTTGCCTTCTTGAGCCAGCGTCGCGGGGTGACACCGTTGGTCTTGTTGTTGAACCGTGTGGGGTAGAACTCATGGAAGTCCCGCAGCACACTGTCCTTTAGAATCTGCGTATGAAGGGCTGAGACACCGTTGACCGAATGGCTGCCCACGATCGCCAGATGGGCCATCCGCACCTTCGGATCGTTGCCTTCCTCGATCAGGGACATGCGCGCCAAGCGATCATTGTCACCCGGATAGCGCCGGGCCACCTGGTCCAGGAAGCGATGGTTGATTTCGTAGATGATCTCCAGATGCCTGGGAAGCAGGTTCCCGAGCAGGGAGATGCGCCACTTCTCCAACGCCTCCGGGAGCACCGTGTGATTGGTGTAGGCAAAGGTGCGGGAGGTGATGTCCCAGGCCTCGTTCCACTCAAGCCCCTCTTGGTCCATCAACAACCGCATCAGCTCGGGGACCGCCAGCGCGGGATGGGTGTCGTTGAGCTGAATGGCCGTCCGCTCCGGCAGCAGATGCCAATCATCATGCTGCGAGGCAAAGCGCGCCAGGATGTCCTGAAGCGAAGCCGAGACCAGCAGATACTCCTGCTTCAGCCGAAGCTCCCTGCCCTGCGAGAAATCATCCACGGGATACAGGACCTTCGTGATGTTTTCCGTAAGCACCTTCTCTTCGCAGGCGCGCATATAGTCGCCGTGATTGAAGTAGCTGAGGTCGAACTCGTTCGTGGTCTTGGCGGCGAAAAGGCGCAGCGTGTTGACCGTGTTGTTGCGATAGCCGGGAACCGGAACGTCATACGGCAGTGCCTGTACGTCATGCGTGTCGGTCCAGCGACACCGCTCGTGTCCTCGCTCGTCCCTATAATGTTCGACCCTACCGTAGAAGTGCACCTTGAGGGTGTGCTCCGGACGGGCAATCTCCCACGGGCTTCCGAGCCTGAGCCAGTCATCCGGTTCCTCGAACTGCTGACCATCACGGATGCGCTGATTGAACATGCCATGCTCATAGCGGATACCATACCCATATCCCGGCAGTTCCAGCGATGCCATCGAATCAAGGAAACAGGCGGCCAAACGTCCCAACCCACCGTTGCCGAGCCCCGCCTCTTCCTCGATCTCCCGGATGTCCTCGAGGTCATATCCCAGTTCGTACAAGGCCTGGTAGCACTCATCGTAAAGCTGAAGGTTGATCAGGCTGTTTCCGAGCGTACGCCCCATGAGGAACTCGAGTGACAGGTAGAAGACACGCTTGGTGTCCGGATGGTTGTAGTAGGCCCGCCGTGTCGCGATCCAGCGCTCGATGAGGCGGTCACGCACGGTCATGGCAAGTGCCATGTACAAGTCCCTCTTGCTCGCGAAACCGGGCACCTTGCCCTGCGTGAACGCCACATGGTTGAGCAGTGACTGCTTGAGGGATTCGACATCGAGCCCGCGACGCGCATCACGCTCGGCGATCATGGATGTTCCGGCATCGAGCAAAGTCATAATTGCATACCCCGTAGACAGACATTGACAACGACGCCGCGGCGTCCGATGGCCCTTGACGTCCGGCGCCGGGGACAAGCCCCGACGCTACATGTTGAGTGAAAGTGCTCTAGAGCATTTCCCGTTTCTGTGTGCCGAGCCGCGGGCTGCCGCAAGGCGGCTTTGCCGCGCCCGCGCGGATTCACGTGCGCCGGAAGGTCCCCGGCGAATGAAGCGCCGGAACACAATAACGAGTTTTGCTCTAGCGAACGGAACCGAGAACGGCTTCGGCCTCCTCGATGTCGGACACCAGCTCATCCCGCATATCAGCCAACTGATCAGCGGTAATGCCGAGGGCGTCAAGCAAGCCTTGTTCGATCTCCTCGCCGCGCGCCGGTAGATCAAGCCCGAACCCCTCGCGGCAGCACAGGATGTCGGCACAGTGGAGGATCATGGCCAGCCCTTGGTGTTCCTCATCGACCGCTTCGGGGGTGTGATGCCCGCCGACGCACGCCCGCAGGCCGGCTGGGAATCGCCATTTCGCACTCAGCGCGTAACCGAAGTCCTGATGCGTAGCTCCGACGATCTTCTCCTCGAGATCGAGTAGGCGACCCTCGCCCGCGCGGCAGCGTCGACATACTTCGCCCAGCTCCTTGGGGAACACCTGCCGCTCGACGATCAAGCCTAGATCGTGGATCAACCCTGCCAGGAAGACCTCGTCGGCAGCTGCGGCTCCCCCTGCCACCCGGGCGATTCTCTTGGCGGCCACGGCGACCGCAACGCAGTGCTTCCACAGCTCCGCGGCATCGAAGAGATCAGGATCGCTGCTCCCTTTGAACATCCGGGCCAGCGACGCGGCCACGGCAATGTTCTTGACCGCCGACAGACCGAGCAGAATGATCGCTCGCTCCACGCTGGCCACCTGCCCGGGCAGGCCGTAGAACGCCGAGTTCACGACTTTCAGCACTTTGGCGGACAGCGCGGGGTCATGTTTGATCACGGCGTGAAGCTCACGGCTGGTGGCATTTTGGTCTTCGACCACCTCGATGATCCTGACCGTCACCTCCGGGAGTGTCGCGATGTCCCCTACTGAATCGAGGGCCCGTGTAACAATGGTCTTGACGTTATCGGTTGTCTGAACGCTCATAGGTACCCCCGAAAGCTGACTGAAATGACCGCGTCATGCACGCACACCCGTTTCATCGGCTCCGTGGCAGATGGGGTTTAGGCCCTCACACCCTGCCGGGCGCAGGCCGATGAAGCATGGCCGTCGACGGCACAACCTCGCCCCGACGGTTATCGCACCAGGTGCGCGAAACGGTGCAACATCATGACGCTGGAACAAGTTCTATTTTGCTGTGGCGTCCGAATCCCGAAGCTCCCGCGGAGGCTCAACAACAGCAGGCCATCTCCTCGCACGAGACGGTCTTGATCTTCCCGGCATGACCGGCCTGGCCGAAGGCGACCATCCGATCAATGCAGACCTGCTTCATCGCATCGCGAGCCACGCTCATGTATTTGCGCGGATCGAACTCTCCCTTGTCGGTCGCGAAGACCTTGCGGATGGCACCTGTGATCGCCAGTCGGTTATCGGTATCGACGTTGATCTTCCGAACGCCGTTCTGGATACCGCGCTGAATCTCCTCGATCGGGACACCGTAGGTCGGTCTCATCTCTCCGCCGTACCGGCGAATGATCTCGAGGAGTTCCTGCGGCACGCTGGACGAACCGTGCATGACCAGGTGTGTGTTCGGCAGACGCCTGTGAATC
>CBDUZO010000077.1:0-20343 GCA_965371725.1 uncultured Phycisphaerales bacterium | reverse complement strand
TTCGGCCAAGACGGAGAAGGTGACTTGATACAGTTATTTCATTGCGGGTCCTTACAGGCTGAAAAGGCCTATCCGATGTATGCCATAAGACCGGCTGAAAGTTTTCAGGCTGGGGAGGTACTACCCGACGGGTGCTATGAGCCTGTGCGAGCGCTTTCAGGTTGTATGGCCGCACCGCACGCTAAACACGTACGAATCGCTGGGCTCTATTACCGGCTGCCCCTCTGGGGGTGGAAGGGAACATTCTCGCTAAAGGATTCGGACCGGCGCAGGTCGAGAGCGTCCGACGCGAGCGTTCGGTCGAAGGTGTCAAAGGGAATCTGCGCCCGCTCGGGAGGACAAGGATTCAGCACGTCGCGGGAGGCGTTTTCTCGGTTTGCGGGGTTGACGGGACATCCCCTTAGCTGGTAGTGTGCCGTCTCTTTAACCAAGTTAAATACGAACCGAGTTAAGTAAATGCCCTGCAGCGATGGCCGTTGTGCTTCGGAAAACGGCGATGAAGACGGTATGACGCCTGACCCCGGGCACGAACGCCTACGCCTTCTGCGGGGCAGCCACATTTTCACTTCAGCCATACGCGAAATCCTGGACGTCAGGCTTCTGCGCGAGGTCAGCCCGAGCCCGCTCACGTCGTCACAATTTCAGATCCTCAAGCTGATGTCGCTCAACGGCGATCACCAGATCGGGGACGTGGCCGGTTTCCTCGGTGTCAGCGCCCCGGCGGCGACGAAGAACATCGACAAGCTCGAACGACTCGGGCTCGTGACCCGCTGCCCGTCAGAGGGGGACCGGCGGGCGACGCTGCTGTCGGTCAGCCGGAAGGGCCGTCGCCTCGTGCGGCGTTATGACGAACTTCGGGCGACGCGGCTGGCTCCGGCCATGGATGCCTTTCAGCCGGCTGAGATCGAGCAGTTGACTCGACTTATTGAGCGTTTCTCGGTATCTTTGCTTACGCTGGAGCCGTCCAGCAATCGACTATGCCTACGATGCGCCGGCTACATCGAGGACGATTGTCCGATGCGTGAGGTTCACGGTGGCTGCCGCTACCAGAAGGTCCGCAACTCGCGCCGGACCGGCGAGGATGATGGAAAGCGTGCCGTGAGGCGTCGTTTGCGACGTGCACGGAGAGCACCAGCGGCTCGATCGGAGCACGAGACTGATGGCCGGTTGCGAGTGACCGGAAGCTCAGACGGGAGTATTAGATGAAGTACTGGCGGAAACCTTTGGACATCGGAAGCGTCAAGATCCCGCGCGGCGAGGTACGCATTATTGTCGAGCGCTGCAAGGGATGTGGCTTCTGCGTCGAGTACTGCCCGAAAGACGTGTTGGCGATGTCGAAGGAGTTCAACCGCAAGGGGTATCATCCGCCCGAGGTGGTCAAGGAGGGAGAGTGCGTCAACTGCAACCTCTGTGAGATGATATGCCCCGATTTCGCGATATACAGCGTGGCGTTGCCCGACGATGAGGCTGAGACGACAGCCGAGCAGAAGGTCTCGTAAATGTCTTTTCGCGGGCGTTTGGCTCCCTGGTTGTGGCCGGGGACTCTTTCGTGCGACTTGGCAGCAAGGGAGGTCCACAATTGAAAGCTGATCCTGCGGGCGTCTTGACCGGCGCCCATTATCTTGACGGTGACTTCGCCTGCGGTGAGGGCGCCATGGCTGCGGGTTGCCGGTTCGTCGCCGGGTATCCGATCACACCCTCCACCGAGGTTGTCGAGCGCATCGCGCGGCGATTCCCCATGATGGGCGGCACGTTCATCCAGATGGAGGACGAGTTGGCCAGTATGGCGGCTATCGTGGGCGGGTCCTGGACGGGGACGAAGAGCCTGACGGTCACCAGTGGGCCGGGCTTCAGCCTGATGATGGAGAACATCGGTCTCGGCGCCATGATGGAGACGCCGCTGGTGGTGGTGAACGTCCAGCGTGGCGGCCCGTCGACGGGTCTTCCGACCATGACCGGTCAGGCGGACATGATGCAGGCCCGGTGGGGATCGCACGGCGATTACGAGCTGATCGCCCTGAGCCCGCAATCGCCACAGGAAGCGTTCGATCTGATGATCGACTCGTTCAATCTGTCCGAGGTCTACCGCGTACCGGTCATGTTCATGATGGATGAATGCGTGGGGCACATGACCGAGAAGGTGGTGATCCCTCCGGCTGACAAGATTGAAATCACGCCGCGCAAACTCACGTCCAAACCGCCGGGGGAGTATCTTCCCTACCAGGCGAACGGCGACGACGTCCCGGAGTTCGCACGGGTGGGCGACGGATACCGCTTCCACACGACGGGTCTGACGCACGACGAAAAAGGCTATCCGGTGATGAGCGCCGAGTGCCAGGCGGTCAACGTCACGCGGTTGGTGAACAAGATCAGGAATCACGTCGACGAGATCGTCCGTTTCGAGGAAGAGAACACGGACGGCGCCGACGTGGTCGTGCTATGCTATGGGATCACGGCCCGAGTGGCCCGGATGGGTATCGATATGGCGCGAAAGAAGGGCGTAAAGGTCGGCGTGATTCGACTGATCGTGGTCTGGCCCTTCCCGGAGAAGCGCATCCGCGAGCTGGCGAAGAAGGTTAAGGCATTTGTCGTACCGGAGATCAACTTCGGTCAGATGGTTCTCGAGGTGGAGCGCTGTGCCGGTGGGCAGGCGGGGACGACGTTGGTGCCCCATCCCGGCGGCGGCGTACACGACCCACAGGATATTTGCGACGCGATACTGAGGGCAGCAAAATGAGTGTCACGATGGAAGAAACCGACATCGCCGCAAGAGCGCACCCAGTTGCTCCGTTCCTCCGCATGGACCGGATGCCGCACATCTGGTGTCCCACCTGCGGAATCGGCACGGTGATGAAGTGTTACGCGCAAGCGCTGGATGACTCCGGGATCGACCTGGACAAGGCGTCCATTGTCTCGGGGATCGGCTGCACGGGCCGCGTGGCGGGTTACATGAACCTTGACGCCTTCCACTCGACGCACGGCCGGGCGATCCCGTTTGCCACGGGGATCAAGCTCGGGCGGCCGGAGCTGCTTGTGACCGTGTTTTCCGGCGATGGGGATTTGTCCGGGATCGGCGGCAACCACTTCATCCACGCCGCCCGCCGGAACATGGACCTCCTGGTCATTCTCGTGAACAACTTCATTTACGGTATGACGGGTGGGCAGAACGCTCCGACGACGCCCCTGTCGGCGAAGTCGTCAACGATGCCGTTCGGCAACTACGAGGAACCCTTCAACCTGCCGCATCTCGCGGCGAGCTGTGGGGCGCCTTACGTAGCGCGATGGACCTGCCTGCACACGCGGCGGTTGACGAAGTCGTTCAGGGAGGCCATCGACCGGAAGGGCTTCAGGTTCATCGAGGTCATTGCCCCCTGCTCGACGTTGTACGCCCGGTTGAACAAGCTGGGCACGGGGTTCGACCTCATGCAGTTCTACCACGACAGCGCGGAGATCCGTCACGGAGCGGACACCCGTGAGTTAGGTATTGGCTTCCAGGAGAGGATCATCTGCGGGAAGTTCGTTGACGAGGAACGGCCTCCGTTCCACGAGATGATGACAGCCCATTATGAGAAGGTCCTCGGCGACAAATACGTACCGATGCCACCGGAGGGAGGTTGGATCCATGAGTAGAACGGAGATTCGAATCACCGGTATGGGCGGTCAGGGCGTGGTGTTGTCCGGGTACATCATTGGACGTGCCTGCGCCATTCAAGCCGACATGCACGCCACGATGATTCAGAGCTTCGGTCCCGAGGCGCGCGGTTCGGCGTGCAGCGCTACGATGGCCGTCTCGGAGACGGAGATCCTCTACCCCTACATCAGCAGGCCGGACATCTTCGCGGTCATGTCCGGCGAGGGGTATGACAATTACAAGGATGAGCTCAAGGATAAGGGCATCTTGATCTACGAGAAGGACCTGGTGCATCCAACCTTCAAGAAGGGACAGAAGGCCTATGGCGTGCCCTCGACCCGCATCGCGGAATCGCTCGGGCGGATCATCGTCCAGAACATCGTGATGTTGGGCTTCTTCGCCGCCGCCACCGAGATCGTCTCCCGCGAGCACATGCGGGAGGCGGTGAGGACCTCGGTTCCCCCCGGGACGGAGGACCTGAACCTGAGGGCGTTTGACGCCGGCTGTGAGCACTTTGATCAGGAATACGGCAAGAAAAAAGGAAAGAAGAAGGAGGAGGCAACCGCCGACGCGTAGCGGACCGGCGGGCATTGGGGGACGTAATGAGGTTTGATCCAGGGGTGATCCGTGGTGCGAGTTCGGGAACCCCCGGAATTCTAAGAGCGTGAGCGATCAACACGTGGAAAAGGACAAGACAGGACAACAGACGACGGGCAAACGGGCGCTGGTCATTGGCGGAGGGATTGCCGGGATTCAGGCGGCCCTCGATCTGGCCAACGCCCGCATCCGCGTGACCTTGGTGGAGGAATCGCCGTCGCTGGGTGGTCGCATGGCCCAGCTCGACAAGACGTTCCCCACCATGGACTGTTCGATATGAATCCTCGGGCCTAGGGCCATGGATGCCGGTCGGCATCCCCTGATCGAGGTCGTAACGAACGCGGAGGTCATCGGTTGCAGGGGCGAACCGGGCAACTTCAGGGTCCAGGTGCGCAAGAACCCTCGTTACGTCCGCGAGGACAAGTGCGTCGCCTGCGGGTTGTGCGTGGACACGTGTCCGGTGGTCGGAGGCAACGAGTTCGACGTGGGACTCATGTCTCGCAAGGCGATCTATCGACCGTTCCCGCAGTCGGTCCCGGCGGCTTACGTGATTGACCCGGACGCGTGCCTGAACCTTCACGGCTTCCTCAGCGAAAAGCAACGCGATCGCCTCAAGAAGGTCCAGAACCTCAAGGAGAAAAGGAACGAGGACTACCACCCCACGATGATGATCTGCGGCCACTGCACCAAGTCGTGTGACGTGGACGCGATCGACTTCGACATGAGGCCGGAGGAGTTCGAGCTGGATGTTGGATCGGTTCTCGTCGCGGTCGGGTTTAAGGAGTTCGACGCACGAAAGCTGGGCAACTACGGGTATGGCCGGTTCCCCAACGTCGTCACCAGTCTCGAGTTCGAGCGTATGCTCAACGCCTCGGGTGTGACGCAGGGGCACGTGGTGCGACCGTCGGACATGACGACGCCCAAGCGGATCGTGTTCATCCAGTGTGTCGGTGCCCGTGGCGAGGGCGGGCGAGCCTACTGCAGCCGCTTTTGCTGCATGAACGCGGTGAAGGACTCGATGCTGGTCAGACAGCACGACCCCGAGGTCGAGGACGTCACGATCCTCTATACGGATCTTCGAGCGTTCGGCAAGGGGTTCGACGATTTCGTGCAGCGGTCGCGTGATGAGAAGAGTGCGGACTACGTGCGCGGTCGCCCGGCCAAGGTAGACATCGTTCCCGAGGATGACACGCTCGAGGTCTTCGTGGAGGACACGTTGGAGCACAAGCAGAAGCGTATCCCCGCCGACCTCGTGGTCTTGTCGGTGGCAGCCGCTCCGAATGACGGGGCGATCAAGCTGGCCAAGACTCTTGGGATCGAATCCGACGCCTACGGCTTTATCGCCCGGCGTGACCCGGCAGTTTCCGCGGTCGAGACGACGCGAGACGGCGTCTACGTAGCGGGCAGTGCCGTGGGGCCTCAAGTGATCCCGGACTGCGTCGCGCAAGCCTCGGCGGCCGCCGCTCGGGCCCAGTTGTTCCTGACGGGACATCGGGTCGAGGAGGAAGAGGAGACGGTCGAGCCGATGGACCTTTCCGGTCCGCCGCGGGTGGGTGTCATGGTTTGTCACTGTGGGGCCAACATCGCCAGCGTTCTGGACGTGGAGGAGCTGGCGGAATATGCAGCCGCGATTCCCGATGTCGTGGTGGCGACGACGCATCTGTTCGCCTGCTCATCGGCCGGACAGGATGAACTCATCGAGCTCATCAAGGAGCACAATCTCAACCGGGTTGTGGTCGCCGCCTGCACGCCGCGGACGCACGAACCGGTCTTCCGCGAGGCCGTGGCGAGTATCGGGTTCAACCCGTACCTGTTCGAGATGGTCAACATCCGTGACCAGTGCTCATGGGTCCACGCGAAGCAGGCGATCGAGGCACAGGACAAGGCCCGCGCGTTGATCCGAATGGGCATCGCCAAAGCCCGTCATCTCAGCCCGCTTGTCGGGGGGAAGGTGGCAATGACCCACGCGGCGTTGGTCATCGGCGGCGGGATTGGTGGAATCCAGGCGGCCACCGATCTGGCCAACCAGGGCTTCCCGGTCACGCTGGTCGAGAAGACGGACCGGTTGGGCGGGCGACTGGCCGAGCCGAACGTGAAATGCCTCTACCCGACCATGCGCCCCGCGGCCGAGGTGCTGAAGCAGAAGATCTCCCGTCTCGAAACAACCGACGCCCGCATTCTCCTGAACACCACGGTGGAGGAGATCACGGGGTTTGTGGGTAACTTCGAGGCACGCCTGGCGGGCGCAGTCGACGAGACGATGCAGGTGGGTGCCATCATCCTGGCCTTCGGCGCGGATTTGTATGAGCCCCAGGGCGAGTACGGATACGGCAAGCTGCCGAACGTCGTCACGAGCGCGGAACTGGAGCGATTGTTCTGCGAGAATGAAGCCGGCCCGACGGTCGACGGGAAGAAGCCCGAAAGCGTGTCGTTTATACTCTGCGTGGGCTCGCGCTGTGACGAGGGGTTCACCGGGTGCTCGCGCTACTGCTGCCCCACCGCCATCAAACAGGCAATCCAGCTTTGCGAGCGTGGGATCGACACGTCGATCTTCTATCGGGACATCCGAACGGTCTCGACCGGTGCCGAGGAGATGTATCGTAAGGCCAGAGGAATGGGCATACTTTTCATCCGCATCCCTCCCGGCCGTCAGGCGGAGGTCGTGGGTGAGACCAAGGCGAAGGCCGTGCGCTGCCACGATGATCTGCTCGGCAGAGAGGTGGAAGTGCCGACGGACATGGTCGTGCTGAGCGTCGGGATGAGGCCTCGCCAGCCGGAGACCGACAAATACCACGGCATTCTCAAGGTCAGTGTCGGGCTCGACGGCTTCTTCCTCGAGCGTCATCCGGAGCTGGCGCCGGTTGAGACGGCGATCGAGGGTGTACTGCTGGCCGGTACGGTTCAAGGACCGAAGGATATCGTAGATACGGTGGCCCAGGCATCGGCGGCGGCGGCCAAGGCCTCGGTGTTCCTCGCCTACGACGAAGTGAAGCTTGACCCGGTGGTCGCCACGACGGACGAGAGGAAGTGCCGCGGCTGCGGCGCCTGCGTCGACATCTGCCCGTTCCATGCCCCGAAGCTCGAGGAGATCGAACCGGGCGTCTTCGTAGCGAGGATCAATGCTTCGCTGTGCAAGGGCTGTGGCACTTGTGCAAGCTGGTGCCCATCCGGCGCCATCATCTGCAAGCACTTCACCGACCGCCAGATGCACGCCATGATCGATGCCTTCTTCGGTGAAGAGGTGACAGCATGACAACATCCTCACAGAGAAAGAGACCCACACGGAAGAAGACTCCCGCTGAACCGTCCGGACCGGTGGCGTCGTGGAACCCGAGCATCGTGGTGTTTGCCTGCAACTGGTGCTCCTATGCGGGCGCGGACACCGCGGGCGTATCGCGCCTTCAACACCAACCGCACTTCAGGATGATCCGGGTGATGTGCAGCGGGCGCATTCAACCGGGGTTCGTCCTGCGCGCATTCGAGAAGGGCGCCGACGGCGTGCTCGTGTCGGGATGCCACTTCGGCGACTGCCACTATGTCAACGGAAACGAGCGAGCCGTCGAGCAGTTCGAGAAAACGATGAACGTCATCAAGCTTCTGGGTATCGAGGAGCAGCGGTTGCGGTTGGAGTGGATCAGTGCAGCCGAAGGCGGGCGTTTCGCCCAGGTCATCAATGAGTTCACAGACCAGGTCCGCAACCTGGGGCCGAGCCCGCTGAACAACGGGAAGCGTCAGAAGGACTGACGACGGACGGAGCAAACGGCGATGCCGGGACTTATCGAGGCGGCCCAGAAAACCAGAGCCTGGGCCTGTTATGATTGCGGCAAATGCACGGCGACCTGCCCCATCACGCGGGCGGGCGCCGACTACAGCCCTCGGCGACATGTGCTTGCCACCAACTTGGGACAGACGGATGCTATCATCGGCAACGGCGCCGTATACACGTGCCTGACATGCGGCCTGTGCGATCAGCGCTGCCCGGTCGAGGTCAGGTATACCGACCTGGTGCAGAGGCTCCGGGAGGTTTCCTTCACGGAAGGCGTCGAGCCCGAATGTCCGCACGGCGGCGCGCTGCAGTCGATGATGCGCATCATGGCTTCGGGCGGACCGCAGCAGGACCGCATGGGCTGGCTGACCGAGGATCTGAAGACCGAACCCGAGACGGGCACGGTTTTCTACTGGACCGGCTGCACCATGTATTACGACGCGTTCTTCCCCGACTTCAACGTCACGACGCTGGAAGGAACGCGTTCGGCTGTTCGCGTGCTGAACAAGCTGGGTGTCACGCCGGTCGTGTCGCCGTTGGAGCGATGTTGCGGGCATGATCTGCTGTGGAACGGCGATCGCAAGAGCTTCGAGGCGTTGGCGAGGCACAACACGAAGCTGGTGGCTGATTCGGGGGCGGGTCTTCTGGTCGTATCCTGTGCGGAATGCCTGCGCACCTGGAAGATTGATTATGCGCCGTTCTTCGAGGGCCCGATGCCTCGCGTCGTGCACCTGACCGAGTTCGTGGCTGAACATGCGAAAGAGCTGAAGTACAAAGCGAGCGGCGAGTCGCAAAAGGTGACGTTTCAGGACCCGTGTCGCCTGGGCCGGCACCTGGGTATCTATGATCCCCCCAGGCAGGTCCTGGAGGCGCTGCCTGGGATCGAGCTGGTCGATATGCGACGATCGAAGGCCTCGGCCATGTGCTGTGCAGGAGGTACCTGGTCGAACTGCGATCGGTATGCCAAGAAGCTCCAGGTGGAGCGCCTGCGCGAAGCGCGGTCAACGGGTGCGGAGCTTCTGGTGACAGCCTGTCCGAAGTGTCAGGTGCACTTCCGCTGTACGATGAAGGACCCTAACCTGGGCAAGGAAATCGAGATCGAGATGCGCGACATCGCGGAGCTGATCTCGGAGGGAATGGCGTAAACGAAGCCATGTTGTTCATGGCAAGAACTGATAACTGACGACTGACGACTGAGAACTGAGAACTGAGAACTGAGAACTGTACGTCTGTTTCTGGAGAGGCCATCCAATGGTTGCGGGTAAGCCTGAGAGTGACGAACTCCGCATTGGTGTGTTTGTCTGTGATTGCGGGCTCAACATTGCCGGCGCTGTAGACTGCGGCGCGGTGACGGAGTACGCCGAGACGCTTGCGGACGTGGCATGTGCCGTCCGGAACAAATACACGTGTGCGGACCCCGGTCAAAACGAGATCAAGAATGCGATTCATGAACACCGGTTGAACCGGGTCGTCATCGCGTCCTGTACGCCGCGGCAGCACGAGCCCACGTTCCGGCAGTGCGTGAAGGAGGCCGGCCTGAATCCATACCTCATGGAAATGGCCAACCTCCGCGAGCACTGTTCCTGGGTACACCCGAACGATTGGGACGGCGCAACGCAGAAGGCCAAGGACTTGGTGGCCAGTGCCGTGGCACGGGCTCGCTTCCTGCAACCGCAGGAGGAGCTGACGGTCCCGGTGACCAAGGCCGCCCTGGTCATCGGCGGCGGGGTTGCGGGGATTGAAGCCGCCATCGAGTTGGGTGATGCCGGGCATAAGGTGGTTCTGGTCGAGAAGGAACCGACCATCGGTGGGATCATGGCCCAACTGGACAAGACGTATCCCACCATGGACTGTTCGATATGAATTCTCGGGCCTAAGGCCATCGATGCCGGTCGGCATCCAAACATCGAACTGCTCACGTTCTCCGAGGTCGAGAACGTCTCGGGCTACATCGGGAATTTCACGGCGACGATTCGCAAGAAGGCCCGGTACGTCGACCCGACAGAGTGCAACTCGTGTGGCGAATGCGCCAAGGTTTGTCCGGTCATACGCCCCGACGAGTACCAGATGGGCCTGTCGTCGCGCAAGGCAGTCTACATTCCGTTCCCTCAGGCGGTTCCGTGCTCCTACATCCTCGATATGTCGGAATGCCTGGGCAACAACCCGATCGCGTGCGGGAAGTGCGCCGAAGTCTGCGAGAAGCAGGCTATCAACTACGACGACCGTGACGAAATCATCACGCGCGAGATCGGGGCGATCATCGTGGCGATCGGGTTGGACGTGTATGACCCGACGGAGATGGACGAGTACGGGTACACGCGCTATGACAATGTGATCACGTCGATGGAGTTCGAGCGTCTGATCTGCGCCGGCGGGCCGACCGCCGGTCACTTTGTGCGTCCCAGCGATCAGAAGCACCCGAAGCGCATCGGCTTTATCCAGTGTGTCGGATCGAGGAACCCGAAGATCGGTCGGCCTTACTGCTCAAACATCTGCTGCATGAACACGATCAAGGACACTCTGCTGCTTGCCGATCACTACCCGGATGTCGAGAACGTCGTCTTCTACCAGGACATCCGGGCGTCCGGAAAGTCGTTCGAGGACATGTTCCAGCGATCCAAGGAGGCGGGCACGCGTTACATCCGAGGCCTGCCCGGCGATGTCGAGGAGGACCCCGAGACGCGTAACCTCGTCGTCACCGTCGAGAACACGACGAGCAGGAACGGGCTGGAGCGGCACGAGCTCGACATGCTTGTGTTGTCGGTGGGCGTCGTGCCGCCGAAGGATCTCGCCAAGATTTCCGGGATGTTGACGCTGTCGACAACGTCCGACGGCTTCTTCATGGAATCCCACCCGAAGCTCAAACCGGTCGACGCGCCGACACGCGGCGTTCACTTCGCGGGTTTCTGCGAAGCACCGAAGGACATCAAGGACTCGGTCTGTCAGGCGGGGGCAGCCGCCTCGCGGGTGGGTGCCCTGCTCAACGCCGGAAAGATCCAGATCGAGGCGATCACCAGTCGAATCGATGAAGTGGCTTGCAAGAAGTGCGGGCTGTGCGCGGCGATTTGTCCCTACGGTGCAATCCAGTGGAAGAAGGGCGATGTGGCCGTCGTAATCGAGGCCGCCTGCGCGGGTTGTGGATCGTGTGGTGCCACGTGCCAGTTCGGTGCGATCACGATGCGACACTTCACCGACGATCAGTTGATGGCACAGATAAGGGCCACACTCGCGGACAAGCCGCAGGACAAGGTCTTCGCCTTCGCCTGCAACTGGTGTTCCTATGCCGGCGGCGACATGGCCGGTATCTCGCGCATCCAGTACCCGTCGACCAACCGCGTTGTCCGGACGATGTGTTCGGCTCGCGTTTCGGAGGACATGGTGCTCGAGGCGTTCCGCTGCGGCGCTCCGGTCGTTCTGGTCTCGGGCTGTCACTATGCCGACTGCCACTACATCAACGCGAACCGCCAGACGGTCAAGCGTGTACAGCGCGTTTGGGACAAGCTGGACAAGGCGGGCGTGCGGCCCGAGCGGCTGCAACTGGAGTGGATCAGTGCAGCCGAGGGGCAGAAGTTCGCGGCTGTCATGAAGCGAATGGAAGAGCTTCGCCAAACCATCACGATGGAGGAGATCAACCACGCTCGCGAGGCGCTGAAACCAAAGCCGAAAAAGGCAAAGAAGGTGGAAGCGGCCGCAACGGCAAGTTAGGAAGAGTTGTCAGTGATCAGTTGTCAGTCCTCAGTAGTCAGTGGTCGGACGGAATAGGAATACTGACAACTGATCACTGATCACTGATCACTGACTACTGATAACTGACTACCGAGGATCTACAATGGCAACGACAACGACTGAGACGTTTCGATGCATGGCGTGCGGGCACGAGTATCAGGAGCTTGTGGAAAAGGGAGAGGACAAGGAGCGTTCCTGTCCCAAATGCCGCTCCAACAGTATCCGACACATGAAGAGGAAAGCACCGGCGAAGGAGTAGGAATAGTTGTCAGTCATCAGTTCTCAGTGGTCGGACCGAATAGGAATACTGATAACTGATAACTGATAACTGACTACTGATCACTGATTACTCTTCCGCCTTAGGAGTTGAAGGGATGGCCAAAGCATCCGCCGATAAGGGTGACGTCGTTCACGTCGATTTCCGCTTCCGGCGGGAACTGGCCGAGAAGCTCGAGGGCAACCTCGCCAGTTTCTGCTATCAGTGCGGGGCGTGCGTGGGCGACTGTCCGGCTACAACGTATGGCACCGGGTTCAACCCTCGCGAGATCATGCTCAAGGTGCTGTATGGGCTTGGGGAGGAGCTGTTGACCGAGAACTCGATCGTCTGGGATTGCACAAACTGCTACAACTGCCATGAGCGTTGCCCGCAGGAGGTCAAGCCGGTCGAGGTGATTATCTCGTTGAAGAACATGCTGGCGGATAGGGGGATCTACCCGGAGCCGGTGAAGAAGATCATTGAGACGTTCGAGACAACCGGGCGCACCACGCCGATGAGCCCCGCGGTCGATCGACAGCGCGAGCGCTTCGGGCTACCACCGCTCTTGCCCGTACCGATGGAGGAGGTACGGTTGCTGATCGAACCGGCTGACGAGGAAGGAGGAACGAAGTGAACCGCTTTGCCTTTTTCCCCGGCTGTCTGATCCCCGCGCGACATCCGGCGATGGAGTTTGCCATTCGTCACACGTTGCCCAAGCTCGGTATCGAGATTGTCGACCTCGAAGGCGCTTCGTGCTGCCCCGACCCGATCTACTTCAAGTCAAAAGACAAGATCGCGTGGCTCTCGGTGGCTGCTCGCAACCTGACCCTCGCAGAGGACTTGGGGCTTGACATCTTCACAAACTGCTCCGGCTGTACTGCCACTTTGTCGGAGGCATACCACCTACTCAAAGATGAGGAACTCAAGGCCAGGGTCAACAAGCGACTCAAGAAGATCGGCCGGGAGTATCGCGGAACCAGCCGGGTGCGACACATCGTCGCGATGGTGCGCGACGTGGCCGGTTATGACGCCGTGCGCGAATCGGTCATTCGTCCCCTCGAAGGGATGAGGGCGGCGATTCATTACGGCTGCCACCTGCTCAAACCCAGCAAGATCATGCAGGTGGATGATCCCAACAACCCCAGCGTCATGGAGAACCTCGTAAACGCGCTGGGGGCGATCCCCGTGCGCCATCGAAACTGGTACCTCTGTTGCGGAAAAGCATGCCAGGAGGAAGACCTCCCCGCCAACATGATGCGGGACCTGCTTAGCACGGTGCAGGATGAGGAGGCGGACATCCTATGCATGATCTGCCCCACCTGTTTCGGCCAGTTCGACCACGGTCAGATGAAGGTAAGTAAGCGGTTCGGCGAGGACTTCCACACACCGCCGATCTACTTCTTCCAGCTCCTGGCATTCGCCCAGGGCGTTCCCTACGACAAGCTCGGGTTCGAGCGGCAACGCTTCAAGCCGGAGTACCTGCGGCGTTTCGAGAGCGGACCGAAGGCAACCGTCGCATCCTCTTCCGCCGACGACACGAAACCGAAATAGGTCGTCTCGCCCTATAAGACACGGCTACGGTGCGTAAGAGCCCAAGTGTTCTGCGCTTGGAACACCCCGTGCTATCAGCCGATAGACCCCATGTAGACACACGCCTGGCCTGCAGGCGCACGTTGTCTGCCGGTCAAGACCGCTGTATGATCCGCCGTTTCGAGATGGAGAGCGTGAGGCGAACATGAGCGCATCACCACCAGACAACCACCGCGAAGGCAACAATCGTGAGGGCGACAGGCGTGGCATGCTCTCGCTCATCGGTCGTACACCGCTGGTCCCCATCCTCAAAATCAACCCTAACCCGAATGTCGAAATCTACGCCAAGATCGAGAAGTCGAGCCCGGGCGGTTCGGTCAAGGACCGCATCGGGTTGTGGATGATCGAGGAAGGCGAGCGCAGCGGCGAGCTGACCGAGGGGAAGACGATTCTCGAAGCCACTTCCGGCAACACGGGTATCGGTCTGGCGATAGTGGCGGCGGTGAAGGGTTATCCGATCCTTCTGGCCATGAGCGAGGGCGTATCGGTCGAGCGACGGAAGATCCTGGCCGCGCTGGGCGCGGAGTTTCTGCTAACACCGGCCGACCGTGGGACGGACGGGGCCATCGAAAGGGCCTATGAACTCGTCGCCGAGCAGCCCGACAGGTTCTTCATGCCGGATCAGTTCAACAACCCTGCCAACGTGCTGGCGCACTATCACACAACCGCTCCGGAAATCTGGGAGCAAACGCAGGGGCGCATCACGCACTTCGTGGCCACGATGGGCACGACGGGTACGCTGATGGGTTGCTCGAAGCGCTTCCGGGAGTTGAACCCCAAGATCCGCACGATCGGCGTCGAGCCGTTTCTGGGGCACCGCATCCAGGGTCTCAAGAACCTGAAGGAAGCCTACATCCCCGGTATCTACGACGCGGCGGGTCACGATGAGAAAGTCAACATCGAGGACGAAGCCGCCTATGAGATGGCTCGCCGGTTGGCACGGGAGGAAGGGTTGCTCGTGGGCATGAGTTCCGGGGCCGCGATGCACGTGGCCTGTGAGCTCGCAGCCGGTATCGAGTCGGGCGTCATTGTGACAATCCTAGCAGACGGCGGTGATCGATACCTCTCCACGCCTCTGTTCCAGGTAGCCGAGCCCGAAGCCGTCGCCACCAAACTCCATTTTTTCAACTCGCTGACGCGGCGATACGAACCGTTCGAGCCAATCTCGAAGGACAACGAAGCCACGATCTATTCCTGCGGCCCCACGGTCCATCGCCGTCCGCACCTCGGCCTGTTGCGCCGCATGTTGGCCGACGACCTGATCCGCCGCACGCTCGAGTTCGCCGGATACGAGGTCAAGCACGTCGTGAGCATCACCGACATGGATGACAACACGATCCAGGAGGCTGAGCAGACCGGCGAACCCATGACCGATCTTTGCGCGCGGCACGAAGCCGAGTTTCACGAGGACCTCAAGGCGCTCAACGTCAAGCCGGCGCACGTGTACGCACGATCGTCGGAATGTGTCGACGAGATGATCGGCCTCGCTCGGACGCTCGTCGAGAAGGGATACGCCTACGAGAAGCTGAACTCCGTCTACTTCAACATTGGCCGCGTGAAAACCTACGGTGAGGTCTCCGGCAAGGACCTCGGCAAGATCAGAATCGGCGCTACCGTGGACCTGGAACGCTACGACAAGGAGGACCCGCGCGATTTCACGTTGCTAAGACGCTCGACACTTAGCGAGATGCGCAAGGGCCTGGGCCACAAGACCGAGTGGGGAAACGTGCGACCAAGCTGGCACGTGCAGTGCTCAGCCATGGCCCGTGCTCATCTGGGCGACTCGTTCGATATTCACACGGGCTCGGTCGACCTGATCTTCCCGCACCATGAAAACGAGCTCGCACAAAGCCGCGCACTTTCCGGTAAGCCGCAGGCCCGCTTCTGGCTCCACTCGGAACTCGTGCTCGCGGGCGGAAAGAAGATGACCTACGCGGAGGGCACGCGCGTGACACTCCCGGACCTGCTCGATCGCGGGTACTCGGCCCGGGAGGTTCGCTTCTTCCTATTGCAGACCCACTATCGTCAACCGGTGCACCTTACCGACGAGAGGCTCGATGCCGCCCGAACATCACTGCAAAGACTGGACGACTCCATAGCCAATCTTGCGAAGGTGACGAATGAGGGACCGCGATCCATGGACGTCGAGGGCTGGATCGGGGAGATGAAGGAGGGGTTCCACACCGCCATCTTCGATGACATCAACATCTCCGCCGCCCTGGCTGCCCTGTTCAGCCTGGTCCGGAAGGTGAACTACCTGATGAATCAGGGCAGGCTTTGCCGCTACGACGCGGAGGACGTACAGGCCGCCTTCTGCATGGTGGAGGAAGTGCTCGGGATTCTCCCGCTCCAGGAGGAGGCGGAAGAACTCCCCGACGATATCCGTGATCTCGTGCATCAACGCGACAAAGCCCGCGAGAAAAAGGACTTCACCCTCGCCGACAGAATCCGGGATGACCTGGCCAAGCGCGGATACGTGGTCGAGGATGTCCCCGGCGGAACTCGCGTCAAACGCAGGAACGGATTACCGCGCGACCCTTAAACCGCCTCCGGTCATCCCGCAATCTCGAATGGAAACCGATCCGTGCTCTGGTTATGTGCGAGCAGGTCTGATCGGCTTTGGGTTTGGGGGTTCTGACGAGGCAGTCCACCGCCGTACAATGCGTGGAGTCGTGCCGGCCTTTGGTCGGCGTCAACAGCGGGGCGTAGCGCAGTCCGGTTAGCACGCTTGACGGGGTCAAGAGGTCGCTGGTTCGAATCCAGTCGCCACGAATCGTAAGTGACTGTGAGACAACGACTTACAGCAGCCCGAAAAACTCAACCGGGCGTCGTGAGCCCCGGTGCTACATCGGCGCTACGGTGGGCGCGGCTGTCAAAAAAACTTCTCTCACGGCCTCGATGCCTGCTCGCCAGGGGCAAGCGTCGCCGATTCTGCCCCCCTTGCCGTCCGCCGCCCAGCCGGTACGCTTGGGACGTGGTTTCCACGGGAGACTAGCCGTGTACGTCAAGTGCCCCAAATGCCAAGCAGTCAACGGGGAGGGCTCGGAACTCTGCCACTATTGTGGGCATCGACTGAGAAAACCCGACCACCTGATTCCTACCGTCTGTCCAATATGCGAGCAGAAGTGCTCACCGCTCATCGACACGTGCCCATCGTGCCGCCACCCTTTGACACAAGAAGCCCTCGAACGGCCATACAGGGAAGCCGAAGCGTTCGAGAAAGCCAAGAAGCGTTTCCGAATATGGAACTACGTGTCGTGGGGGTTCATGCTCCTCGCGGCTTACTACCTTGCCAGGCTCTTTCTTGGGCTCTACTGATCCGGGGAGTAGCGCCGTGGTCGACCGGATCGTCCTAGGGGTCGTCTTGGAGGTGGAACGTGACAGGTGAGCCAGAGCAACTCAAGTGCCCGTTGTGCCAGGGCAATATGACGCGATCGCACGACATGATGCGCGAGTATTACATCGCGAGCGACTGCCACTGCGGCAAGTACGGTGTGGACCGATGCGACTATGACGACTTCCTGGAGGGCAAGGAGGACAAAGGGCAACGCTTCTGGAAGCTCTCATCGCTCGCGCGCGAACAAACGCACTCGGGACGCCCTCCGCTATTCCTCGACTTCAGCCAATCCGGACGGAACGCCCCGCCAGAGATGTACTCCGCTCAGGTTGACGATCTATTGCGAACACGGTGGCCGCGTACTACCAGCGAGCGGCTGACCAGGGCTCTGGCCAATTTGTGTCGTAGGTCAACGTACCTTGGGGAGCCGTTCACGGTCCCCCGGGATGATTACAGTATCCTTTTCGCGCGGAGTCCGGATGAGGGTGGAAGCGTTCTTGGCTTCTTGATGAGGCTTGGGTACATAGCTGGCAACCCGCAGAATGTGCGCGAGATAGTGAGGGTCACACCCGAAGGCTGGGACAAGATCGAACAGCAGGAGCGCACCTCGCCGCGTAATCCCGCCTTTGTCGCCATGTGGTTCGGCAACGACGAAGAGCAACCCAACTCCGAGAAGCTCATGCGCGACGCGTTCGCAGCGATCCGTGACGGGATCGAGGCTGCCGGTTTCAAGTGCGCCGAGCGCATCGACGTGCAAGAGCACAACAACGACATCATGGACCGGATAAAGGCCGCGGTTCGCGAAGCCCCGCTTGTGGTGGCGGACTTCACAGCCAACCGGAACGGTGTGTACTACGAGGCCGGGATGGGCTTCGGCTTTGGAATCCCCGTGATTCACTGCTGTCGACGCGAGGACTTCGACAAGGCACACTTCGACATCAAGCAGATAAACACCATCCAATGGGACGACCCGGCAGAACTCCGCGGACGTATCGAGAGCCGAATCCGTGGCAGCATCTGTGCCGGACCATACGATGGGGCGGGGTAGAACGCAGCGCCGGTTTCACTCGGTGCAATTGAGAAGACGTGACAAGGGACGGTACTGCCTCACGCGACGATGAGGCCGTGCCGTTTCTACGCGCGTGCCTCTCGAATCGGGCGACTCGCGCGCCAAGAAGCCTTCATTCCGCCAACATCCGTTGCTGCTGGCTCCGCGTGCGTGCGCCAACTCCCCACGCGACTCGCCCGTTTCCACGCGGATGGTGCTTTCAGGGACGATATCATGCGATCCCAGCCGTTGTGGAGGTTCTTCACACGCCGGCAGGTGCCAAAGAATCTGCACGCCTTTCTGGGCTCCGCCTGAGATTTCGGTTGTGACGACGTTGCCAATCTGTTAGACTGAAGGTACTATTGATCCTCCGCAGATCCGTTTAGATAAGGAGTCTCCATCATGTCACACGGCAGAATCCTGATGTCACTCGTGGCCTTACTCATCGGCGTTGAGGCTGTGGGCGCGGGCGAGATCTACTGGGCGAACTCGGGAAACGCCTCCCACCCAGACGATAACTGGATCCAGCGCGCCCGCATCGACGGGTCGGACACCGAGGTCCTCGTTGATGCGGACTTGGAGATGCCGCTCGATGTCGCGCTCGATGTGGACGCCGGGAAGATGTACTTCACGGATATTGAGGCTGACCTCGATGGACGCATCCTGCGCGCCAATCTCGACGGCACGGGGCTTGAGACGCTGGTCTCCGGGCTCGGGGCGCCGGCCTATGTGGCTCTCGATCTCGACGTTGGCAAGGTCTACTGGACCGCGTGGGGCCACTTCGGCGAATTGGCCAGTGTCCAGCGCGCGAACCTCGACGGCACGGGCGTCGAGACACTCGTTGAGATTGACCCCGGCACGCCGATGGGGCTCGCGTTGGATGTTCCAGGTGGCAAGATGTACTGGTGCGACCTGCATCCGGACAACCGCTGGATCCGGCGTGCGAACCTCGACGGATCGGGCGTCGAAACCATCATCGACGAGGACCCTTGGCATCAACCCGTCGCCATCGCCCTTGATCTCGTCAACAATAGGCTCTACTGGACGGACAACGGCACATCAGTTGAGGGAATTCGCCGGGCGAAGCTGGACGGTACGGACCAGACGGATATCTTAACGACTGGAATAGACAACGCCGGCGGAATCGAGGTTGACGGTGTTGGTGGCTACCTCTACTGGACCGACGCTAACATGGGCAAGCTCTTTCGGGCCAATCTCGACGGCTCCGGCGTTGTCGAACTTGTGGACGACTTGTCTAACCCGGCCGGACTTGCCCTCGACGTGAAAGGCGACCCGATCCCAGCCCTCTCCGAATGGGGTGTCGTCGCAATGGCGCTGCTCGTGTTGACGGCAGGTACGCTTGTGTTCGCGCGTAGGCGGCAAGTGGCGTAGGCTTCACCCCCCTACCGCCGACGCGACCTCCGACCACGTGACGTGACGGGATGGCACTGTTGACCTCTCGGCAACGTCGGTGGTGTGCCACTGCTCTTGAGCAGTGTGTTGACTATCAGCCAGGCAGGGGGTGGCGCAGCGCAGCGCCGGTTTCACACGCTGCAATTGAGAAGACGTGACAGGAGATGGCACTGTCTCATGCGATGATGAGGCCGTGCCGTTTCTACGCGCGTGCTGCTCAGACCGTGCGCCCCCCCTCTTTCCCCCTTTGGCAAGGGGGGATGCCAGACGCGTAGCCGCTACAGATGATCGTTATACGCTCTATGTGCGAGCAGGTCGGATGAATTCCCTGGTGAGCGGTTGGTTGCCTGCTTCAACACGTTGTTGGCCGACGAGCGGGCTCGCAAACGCAAGGAATTGCTCGCAGCCACGGAGGAGAAGCTGCAGAGGATTGGCAGCGAAGTGGCTCGGCGAACGAAGACGCCATTACTGAAGGACGAGATCGCTCTAAAAGTCGGGAAAGTCATCAACCGGCACAAGGTAGGGAAACACTTCATCCTGCACATTCAAGACGGTGCGTTTCGATGGGAACGCGATGGGGCGTCCATTGAGCAGGAAGCGGCTCTGGACGGCGTCTATGTAATCCGCACGTCCGAGCCGAAGAAACGGCTCTCGGCCCAAGACACGGTGCGATCTTACAAGAACCTAGCGCAAGTCGAGCAGGTGTTTCGGTGTTTCAAGGGGATCGACATTCGTGTTCGTCCGATTCACCACAGCCGCGATCCGCGCGTTTGGGCACATGTGTTTCTGTGTTTGCTGGCCTATTATGTCGAGTGGCACATGCGCCGTGCGTTGGGTTCGGTTCTCTTTGACGACGAGGAGTTGACCGCGAATCGCAAGACGCGAGATCCGGTTGCCAAGGCCGAAGCGTCGGCGTCAGTGAAACGATCGGGTAGGAGGCGGGGTTGCCCCCGCCGTCCTCCCACACCACCGTGCGAAC
>CBDUZO010000076.1:0-21211 GCA_965371725.1 uncultured Phycisphaerales bacterium | reverse complement strand
CTGGTACCCTCGAAACGCGTACACGCCAAGGAGGGCGGTTCTCCACGCCCGCGCGCACGCGAGCGAAGCGACGAAGGTTCGTCGGCAGAAGCTATCTCGCCCTGTCCTGCGGAGCCCTGACTCACTTACGGCCTACTGCGATCGATCCGTGTACGTTTGGGGGGCGCCAACACCTTCAAGAAACTCACAGGGTAAAAAGTGCGCAAGATTAGCGCAAGAATGAGTACCACGGAACCCCATCTGAACACACGCCAACTCGCGCCAAACCGCTCTAACGCATACTTAAATGGGGGTGACCCCCTCTGGTATGTCGAAAACGGGGGGGGCTTGGCAGACTTAAAATCCCCTGTCCTTAACGGACGTGTGGGTTCGATTCCCACCTCGCCCAGTTGCATCGGCCGTTATCTTCCGGTCGTCTTGCACACTTCAGGGCAATGCGACAACGGGCAAACGGCAATGCCACAGGAAGATACACACGACTCTACAATTGTCTCCCGAAAACGTGTAGGCACAACGCCCCTCTTTCCCCTTTTGTAACACGTCAGCGATATGCAATGGGAGTGGCATCGGAGCACCGGGAATCGTAGGCGCAAACGGCGCTCGGATGTCCGCGCGAACTTCAAGTCCGCGGCTCGCTACGTCACCACCAGAACCGCTCTAAGCACCGCGACCGATCATGCCGTACAACTTCGATCACACAATCGGCAAACCGACCTCGAATCGACCGGCGCGAAGCGGCGCGTGAATGCCACCGGCAAGAACCACTTGCCGTAAGATAAGCCCGCCGATGATCCCGCAAATCGATGCCAATACGGCGATATTCAGCAGATCAAACACGAGCGGAGCCAGCAGACCGAGAACCGCCACGCCCAACCAAAACAGCGGCGCGACCTCACCCGTGAGCACAAGCCGCGCGGACGCCCGCGACTCATCCACACGATGCGTACCCTGGAGGAAGAAGGCGAGCACGAGAATCTCCAGGACGATGAGCAAGACGTCGATCCTCGCCAGAACGTGGATCTGCTGCGCGGTGACCCCCTCCGTCAGCGACCCGATCAGGACGACGGCCATGAGCCCCGTCGACAGTGCGGACAGGAGGAAAAGTACGGGCAGCAACGCCGTGCTCCAGAATGCAATAGGCCGGGAAGCCGCCAGAAGAATTCCCGTGTAGACCATCGTGCCGAAGGCAAAGATGATCCCCAGAACACTGACCAGATGACGGGCGGATGTCGATTCGGCGAGCTGATCGGACGGCCAAACGCCAAGCAGAATATGGATGACGCCGAGGGCCATGAAAATCGTTATGATGATCGTCCCTCGGGCGATCCACGATGTGTTCGGGCGCATCCCGGCCCGCCAGAACTTCCCGGGTGAGCCGAGATCCGCCAGCAGGAACAAGCACCCCAGCGCAACACAAGGAAACCCCAGGCATATCCCGATCTTGGCAACGGTAGCCCAGGCCTGGTCCACGAAGAAGCCGGCCACGGCACCGGTCACATAAGCACCTCCGCCGAGCCCGGCCAGGAACAGATACAGAGCGACCAGCCATCTCCACTTGGATTGTGCTTTCAGGATCATTTTTTCTCTACCTCGGCGGCAAATAGTAGCAAGACGGATCGGTCCCGAACTCGGGATTGAGTTGGAAACCGCGCTCGCGCCTGATCAGAATCGAAACTTCGCTCTCGGGGTCCTCGATGTCACCGAAAGTGCGGGCCTTGGCCGGACACGCCTCCACGCAGGCGGGCTGACGTCCATCCTTCACACGGTCCATGCAATAGTCACACTTCGTGGCCACGCCGTAACCCTGCTTCTCCTCCCACTTCGCCTTGGCGTACGCCTCGTAGGAATCGAGAGCCCCTTCCGCATCCGGGAAGTAGGTGCTCCATTCATCCACCGTCTGTCTTGCCCCATAGGGACAGGCCATGATGCAGTACTTGCAGCCCATGCACAGGTCCTTGTCCACATGGACGATTCCGTTCTCGTCCTGCGTCGTGGCTCCGGTCGGGCAGACGGTTTTACAGGCGGGCTCTGCGCATTGCTGACAGACAAGAGGGACCATCTGCCTCAAGGCGACCGGAAACGAACCCGTCTCCGACGGAACGCACCTGGCCCAGTCGATGCCCTTGGGTGTATGGTTGGCGGCCTTGCACGCCACCTGGCAAGAGTAGCAGCCGTAGCATCTTTTCAGATCAATGACGAAACCGTAGCGCGCCACTTGGATTTACCTCCCATTCGCCTTGTAGATCTTCACCTTCACACAGGCGTCCGTGCCCTGGGTCAGTGAGTCGGTGTGCCGAATATCCGGGTTAATCAGGTCGTCGAAAAACTGACCCTTACCCTTCGATAACGGTGTGCCCCTGGCCCAGTGACCGTGGCAACCGGCGATGCCTAACTGCTCGGGGTGCATTCCCTCGACCAACTTTACCGGCCCCTTGATCCTTCTGCCGTCCGGATTCTCGACCCAAACGACATCATGATCCTTCAGACCCTTCTTCTTGCCCATCCCGGCGTTGATCTGTATCAGATATACGAAGGGGTCGTTGATGGATACTTCATCCAGCCACGGGTTGTTCTGCGTGGATGATTGTGTGTGGAAGGAAGGTCGCCAACTAAAGGCCCACAAATCGAACTCCGGATTCTTCTCCTCGTGTGACGGGCAGGGAAACCACTCAGCCAGCGGCGTGTAGAAGCGGATGTCAGCCAGGTCCTCCCGCCCGTACGAAGCGAGCAGCTTCTGAAGCTTCTTTCCCCCTTCGAGGAAGAACTCGAAGTAGATGGGAACGCGGACGGGCACGAACCATCGCCAGTACATCTCCTCGACCTTGCTCGGCCACTTCTCAAGCCCCGTCTTCTTGAGCGCTTCGAGACCCTTGTCGGGCCCCAGACGATCCTTGAGAACCCGGTCAACGACATCCTGCCACGTGTAGTCACCGTTCGGATCGAGCTTGTACTTCGGATCCATCTCGCCACCGTACCGAACGGGTATGAGATCGTTGATGGCCTGGAAGTACTTGTCCGCCACGCCCAAGCGCTTGGCGATATCGAGCATGACCTCGTTGAAATCGCGACGTTCGTAGAGCGAATCCACCACCGGTTGTCGTATCTGCCAGACCCAGTGATCCATCCCGGTGGGATGGCAGAAGGTGGACGGGAACGTAACGCACGGTGTGTACCGCTCGAGGAAGCAGGCATCGGGAAGGACGATGTCCGCCACCGCCTCGGTGAACTCGTTTTGATAGATGTTGAAAGAGAAGATGAAGTTGAACTTCTTCAAGAAGTTTTCCGTGACGTCCTCGGCATTGGCCATTGTCATTACGGAGTTGGAGCCGAAGTTGATCATGATCTCCGGCTTGTAGTCGATCTTGAAGTCGTCCATGTACTTCTGCCACTCGGGCGTACAGATCGTGAACGCGTTGTAGACCGAGCAGGGGAACATATCCTGAAGGTCAAGCCTCTGCGGTGGTGCGGGCTCGCGGAGTGGATAGGGCTTGTGGTCGTAGACCCAGCCTTTCACGACCATCAGACCGTCGGGGCAAGCATACGGAATGGTGTTGGGCTTGCCGGTGTCGGGATGCCCGTGTGAGACCGGTGGGCCGTGTCCCATCGCACCACCCGGGACGTCGGACGCTCCCACGACGTGATTGAGCAAGTCGATCTCGAGGCAGTTCCATCCGGAGTTCACGTGCCCCTGGCTGCCGCGGAAGAAAATCGCCGCCACCGGTCGTAGCGGAAGCGATTTACCGTCAATCATGATCGTGCTGCCGATCTGGGCATTCTCGACGAACTCCTTGGCGATTCGTCGAATCGTCGCCTCGGGCACGCTGCTGATCTTCTCCACCTTGTCGAGCGGGTACTCCTTCTTCACATGCTCCTTCAGAAGCGCGAAGGACGGCCGGCAAGTCGTGCCCTCAACCTCGAACATCCCCTCGAGGGCGTAGTCCTTGATGGACTCATCGTCAAAAGTCTTGGCCTTGCCCTCCTCCGAGTCCCAGACGAGCGGCTTGTTCGTGGCCGGGTCCCGCATGTAGTGCTGGTCGGGCTTGATCAGATAAGGGGCGTTCGTCTTCAACTTGAGGTATTGGGCATCCCACACGCCGATCTCGTTGAGGATGACGTTGAGCATCCCCAGAGCGATCGCGCCGTCCGTTCCCACGCGGCACGGAACCCACTCGTGGGCCTTCGACGCCTGCGTCGAGAGGAACGGGTCAAAGACCACGGCCTTCATGCCCCTCGCCCGCGCATCCGCCACCCACTGAGCGCTCTGGAGGGCGGCGTGCCCCGCGCCGTGCCCCTTGGAGCAACCGAAGTAGATCGTGTAGTTATTGTAGTTCCAGTCGGGGATGATCGACCATGCGGCGTGCATGATTCCGTTCATGAAGTGCGCACCGTTTCCGCACCACAACCCACCTCCGGACACCCAGTAATTCTTGAAACCCCACGCGCGCATGAACGCAGGAACCGCAAAGCGAATCTCGCTGGTCTGCACGGTCGTCGCCTGGAAATAGCAGCCCCGGTGGTCCTTCATGTTCTTGAGCTTCGAGATGATCGTATCGAGCGCCTCGTCCCAGGAGATTCGCTCCCACTTGGGATCGACGCCCACGCCCTTCTCGGGATTCGTTCGCTTGACCGGATAGTTGACGCGATGCCGGTCATAGAGTGTCATCAGTTGGGCCGTCCCCTTCGCACAGATTCTGCCGCTACCGGCCGGCGTATTGGGGTTCCCCTCAAGCTCGACCACGACACCGTCGACCACATGGACTTGGATACCGCACTGGGCATAACAACCGCCGCAGGACGTATAAATCCACTCGTCTTGCTTGGTCTTGGAAGGCTCTGCAATCATATCCTACCGCCCTTTACTGTCCTCGGAAACCGGAAGACAAATCATCTCCCTCGACAAGCCGCCGGAGAACCGCCTTCGGCATCTGGTAAACAAAAGTGCCACGTACCGACACCGGCATCTTCGGTCCTAAGCGCTCAGTCAACGGAACCAGGTCAACAACGCGGCGATTCGCCCGGCATCCTGCTGAGGATCAGCGTGCCTCCGGCCATCCGCGCCACCTTCGCCGCCGCGCTGTTCGGGCAGTATACACAAGATCATCGTGGTGGGAAACCGCCCGGAACCGCATCCCGAGTTCCCCGCCCCGGCAACAGCGCGGAGATTCACTATCTTCTCATCCGGGGGCCCCTTCGACCCTGACACATCCGCCAGGTGGCGTGGAACCGGGGCCACGAGTAGCATCGAATGGTATCGAGAACGTGAAGAACGCCATGACAAAACGAACGTCGCCGGGGTCCGGGCTCCTCCAAGCCATCGGGCCCGGAATCATGTACGCCGGGGCGGCCATCGGCGTGTCCCACCTCGTGCAATCCACGCGCGCGGGCGCCAACTACGGTTTCACGCTCATCTGGGCTGTCGTGCTTGTCCACCTGCTCAAGTATCCCTTCTTCGAGTACGGCCATCGCTATGCAGCGGCCACGGGCGAGAATCTGCTGATGGGCTATCGGCGCGTCGGACGCTGGGCGCTCGTGGGCTTCCTGCTGATTGCCCTCGGTCTGAGCATTCCGACCACCGCCGTGCTGACCGTTGTAACGGCGGGCATGGCTGCGCAGATGTTCGGCACGGACCTATCCGCCATGACGTGGGCGGTCATCCTGCTCGTGTGCTGCGTAATCGTTCTTGCCTCGGGCGGGTATCCGCTTCTGGACAGGTTGATGAAGGTGCTGATGGCTTTCCTGGTTGTCTGCACGGTGATAGCCGTCGCCGTCGCCGCATCGCAGGGCCCGGCCCGCTCACCTGAATACGTCCCGGACGAACTCTGGAGCGTAGCCGGCATCTGCTTTCTTGTTGCATTGATGGGGTGGATGCCCACGCCCGTGGATGCCTCCGCCTGGCCTCCCCTGTGGATGCGGGAGCGTGCCAAGCAGACCGGCCATAACCCCACGCTTCGAGAAGCACTCTTCGATTTCAACCTCGGCTACTTCGGCTCACTCATCACCGCGATCATGTTCTTGAGCCTGGGCGCGTTGGTCATGTTCGGTACGGGTGAGGCCATCGCCGACGGCGCCGTTCCCTTCGCCGCCCAACTCGTCGGCATGTACACGACCGCCCTGGGCGGATGGAGCCGCCCCATCGTCGTCACGGCTGCTTTTATCGCGATGCTCAGCACTACGCTGACCGTGCTCGACGCGTACCCGAGGGTCCTGGCTGTTGGATTCCCGCTGGTTTGGCCGAAAGCGGAGAGACTCGGTAAGACGACCTATTGGGTGGTCATGTTCGTGATGATCGTCGGTGCCTTGCTCGTCTACAGGTTCCTGTTGAACCGCATGTTGACCCTCGTGGACTTCACCACGACGCTCGCGTTCCTATCGGCTCCCCTGTTCGCCTACCTCAACTGCCGTGTGATTGCGATCGCCAAGCTGCCAAAGGGGACCGCCCCTCCCACGTGGCTGAAGGTCCTGAGTTGGGCGGGCCTGGTCTTCCTTACGTGTTTCTCGATTCTGTTCCTCTACGTCCGCTTTGGCCGCTGAAGCAGACATCCCCTCAATGCTCAAGCGCCGGATTGACAGCAGGTTGGCACTGATGACTTGTTTCACAGGTTCCGCGACCATGTGGGCCACGGGCGTGTCACTCCAGTTTCCAGCCCATTTCCTCCGCGAGCTTGGCTGGATCGTACCGCTCCGTCGGACGCCTCGGACAGTCGGCCAGCCGCCTGACGAGCACCGCGAGGACAGCGGATGATTGTATCGTCCCACGACGGTCGACAACCTCATACATATCACCGCTCGAGTGGTAGAACTTCACGCCGTCACCCAAATCACCGGAGAGCCCGATCGCGCACACGCCCTGCTTCATGAAAGGCGCATGATCACTCGCCGTCCATGTGGCGTTGCCGATATTCTCATCAATCTCAAATGCCGCCAAGTCCGCCCGCACCGATTGCAGGAACTCGATGACCTCGGGATGGCCGAACGTGTGGAACTTGCGCGGAGCACCGGGCATGTCGATATTCACGACGGCTACAATGTCATCCAACTCATCCGCGTGAGCCTTGACATACGCCTTGCTGCCGAACAGACCATGCTCCTCCCCCATGAACCAGACAATGCGAACGGTGCGCTTCGGCTGCCAACCCATCGCCACCGCCGTCGCCAGGGCTCGTGCCGTCTCGAGTATGCTCGACGCTCCGTTACCGTTGTCGATGGCGCCTTCGGCCAGGTGCCAGCTGTCCAGATGCGCGCCGAGGATCACAATCTCGTCGGCCAACGGACCCGTCCCCGGAATCTCACCGACGACGTTGTTCGGTATCGCCTCCCACGCATCGGCCACGATCCTGATATTGAGCCTTACGGTTTCACCCGCTTCGATGCGTTCGATCAGCCTTGCGCCGTCCGCTCCGGTGATCACCACACCGGGCTCGGTCCTCGGTTCGGAATGACACACCCCGACCCGCGCTCGATCGTCCAAACTCGACACCTGTAGGGCGCCGGCTGCGCCATGCCGAAGCGCAATCTTCATCTTCTCAGCCCGGTGGAGGTTTCCCTCCCTCACCAGAGCAAACTTCCCATCGAGGCGATCGGCCACCTCCTCGAACTGTTCCTCCGTTCCGTGCTTCGCATAGACGACTTCAGCCGTGATCCCCTCCGGCGGTGTGCTCAAACAGTTGCCCAGCGACAAAGCGCCCTCGAGCACCTGCGGCGGATCATCCAGAACCGTCACCACCGTCTCGCGGTCCCGCCAGGTCGTCATGTTGAACGGCTCGAAATGCACGCTGTCAAAACCGTAATCGCGCAGCTTCTGAGCCACGTATCGCTCGGCTTTGTGTCCGTTCTCCGAGCCGCTCAACCGACCGCCGGGCATGCATAGCGCCCTGAGGTTCTCAGCCAGCTCGCCGTGCATCATCACCTCGCCCAGGAGATGATGATCGACGGCATCCGAATCGAGGGGCGGCCGATGACAACCGCCAAGGACGACCCATGCGACAAACAGAGTCGTCGCGCACGCTTCCCATCCTAGCCTCATTGCGTTCACTCCTTTCGAAGAATCGATTCCCCGGATCACTCAGACCGTCCATCTCGACTTCTGCGAGCCGCGGACGCCCGAAGGCCGGAACCTTTCTCGTATCAGCGAGACTTCGGGCGGACACAGGCCTGCGGCCCGTCTTCACTCATGACCCGTACTCTATCGTGAGTACACCGGCTTGCCAAAGCGAGGGCCCTTGTCACGCTTGAGTCGTTTCAGCATGTCATCCACGGCCGCCCGAAGCTGTTCATCCTCATCGCGCACCTCGGCTTCTGGAGTCTGGGGAACGACGATGTCGGGCATGGCGCCGTTGTTCTCCATGTCCGTCCCATCCAGCAAGAACCACCCGCGCATAGGAATTCGGAACAACGTCCCATCGATCAGCGCCGCACCACCGGTGCTGATCACGCCACCGTAGGTCTGCTGCCCCACAAGCGTCCCTCGCTTCAGCGTCTTGAAGGCGTGCGCGACGATCTCGGCATTCGAGAAGCTGTTCTCATTGCACAGCATGTTCATGGGGAGCGTGTACCGCTGGATGAACAGGCGCGGTTGCGGGTAATGTCCGACGTCGTCGGGATCGGCCCCTCGCGGCAGCGTGTAGGCATGCGGCTGAACCATGATCGACGCAAGAAGCCGGTCGGCCGTCCAGCCGCCACCGTTGTCGCGCACATCGATAATCAGGCCCTCTTTGCCTTCGGCGGCCGCGTAGAGATCACGCTCGAACACATCGAGTGACGCCTGCCCCATGCCCTGAATGTGGATGTAGCCAAGCCGGCTGTCGGACCGCTCGTTCACCAACTCCGCGGCGCGGAGACGCCAGGCTTTGTACTTGAGGCTGTTAAGGGCCCCGGCACCGATCGGCGTGATCAGAACGTCGAGTTCCTTGACCTCCCCGTCATCCATGGTTCGCTTGATGCCAAAGAGGGTCTCCTGGTCCACACGCCCGACAAGACGTGACTCCACAGTGTCCGTGGGCCCAAACGGCTCCAGGTCGACGGCTGTGATCACATCTCCCACCTTCAGCGCCATCGGCCCCTTGGCCGCGGGTGATTCCGGTACGACTTCGACAACCTCAAAGCCCTCATCGACACGCTTGTGAACCGTCCCGAGCCGTCCCTGTCGCTGAGCGTTGGGCGACGGCGAGCTGTGCGAGTAGACACCCAAATGCGATCCGTTCAGCTCACCGAGCAAACGCATTCCGACATGGTCGAACTCGTTGGCCGTGCACGTCTGGCAGGCCAGTGCGTGATACTTCTTCGTCAACCGCTCCCAATCCAGGCCCTTGAGCGTCGGATGGTAAAACTGCTCACCCAGGACACGGGCCATTTCCAGGAACTTCTGGCTGGCCTGCTCCTTCAGATCAATGCGAATCTTGTCGGAGATATCGACGTACTCGACGCTTCCACCGTCCGGGCCGACCGTCGCGCCGCGACGGCCCTCGACGAGAACCACCTTGTCACCGGTGAGACTCACCTGCTGCACCGATGCGGGCCCGCAAAGCCGTTTGCGATCCGTCCCATCCCATTTGACCGAGAAAAGACCCCGTGTATCGATCGTCGCGTTGAAGATATACCGGTCTCCCGCGGGCGTGATGGCGTTGCCGTCCTCGTTCCCGCTGAAAGAGGTCACACGGCGCACACGCAAATAGGCGTCGGCAAGATCAAGCTCCTTGGGTTCTTCCTCCTCTTCCTCCTCATCTTCTTCCTCCTTGCCTTCATCTTCGTTGGCGTCGTCTTCCTTCTCATCCTCATCAACTTCGTCAGCCTTCTCGGTTTCGGATGATCCGTCGCCTGCGTCCTCACCGGGCTCGTCTGCCTCAGCCTCTTCCTTTGGCGCGTCCTCGTCGCCGTCTTCTTCCCCCTCTTCCTCTTCTTCCTCTTCTTCCGCCTCGGGCTTCTTGATCTTGAGAGGTTTACGCTTCTTGGCCGCCTCAACGGCATCCTTGTAATACTGCTCCAGCTCCCTCGGGGTCATGGCCTCGACGTCCTTGTCGAGGTAGACCATCCACACGTCGAACTCCTCGTTTACGCGCTCCGAGATGAAACTGAGGATCTTGCCATCGGCGGACCAGCGCGGGCCGAAATCCTCGTCAGGATGGCGCGTGATGTTCACCGGCGGTTGGGAACCGTCGGCCGGGACAACCCAGATGTCGGCGTTGTAGTCCAAGTCGTTTTGGCTGTAGGCGATGTGCCGACTGTCAGGGCTCCACCGGCACTCCAGCCCGTCGTCCCAACCCGTCACGAGCGTGCGAACCTCGCCGCTCTCCAGGTCCATAATCATCAGATCGCCGCGGCCGCGTCGCAGGGCAAGCGATTTGCCGTCCAGCGAGGGCATCGGGTTGCAATCGTTGTGCTCGGTCTGAAGGACCGGCTCGATGTTGAACTTGAGCGCGTCGTGCCAACGATCCGGTTGAAGCTCCTTGGGGAGTTCATCCTCCTCCTCCTCCTCTTCATCCTCCTTACCTTCCTCTTCCTTATCTTCCTCGTCGGAGTCCTCGTCATCCTCGTCCTTGGAAGCCTCGGTTTCATCTCCCTCTTCATCCTCGACCCCGGTGGCGGATGCATCATCATCACCCTGTTCAGCCGCCCCGGCCTCGGGATCCTCTTCCGTCTCGTCTTCTTCCTCAGCCGGTTTCTCCCCGTCCTCTTCTTCTTCTTCTTCCTCCGGCGGCTTGGTTGCCTTCTCGAACTCTTCTTTGACTTCACCACGCGTCAGGGCAACCGTAGCGGTGAAGATGGATTCCGTGCCGTCACGATCACTGACGAAATAGAGCTTTAAGCCATCCGGTGACCACAGAATATCATTATCCCGGGCATGGGAGTGTGTTACGCGGCGCGTCGGGCTGTTCTCCTCGATGTTCCGAATATAGAGTTCGCCATAGGCCGTAAACGCCATCACCTTCCCGTCAGGGCTAAGCACGGCTTCGCTAACCTGCTTGTCCATCTCCTTCAGTTCGTAGTTGTCCGCCTCGTCCTCGTTGGCTGTGATCGTCAGCGCTCTCGGCTCGGCGTTCAGATCGCGCAGCGCCAACGTATACAGCTTGTCCCACACCATGAAGACCGCCGTCGAACCATCAGCCGATACATCCAGGCTCTGGACATCATCCTCGGCGAACGATGTCAAGCCCTTGGCTCTCTTCCCACCTTTCTTCACGTCCATCCGGTAGACATTGACACAGTCCAGCTCCCGATCGGACAGGAACAACAGCGTCTCGGAATCCACCCAACACGCTTTACAATCGTTTCCCTCCCACGATGTAAGGCGATTGAAAGAGTCGTTGCTCCTATCGTGAAGCCAGATGTCACGATCGTTCGGCCCCCGATAACCGCGCCGGGTCCAACGTGACGTGCCACGCGTGAATGCCACGAACCTGGCATCCGGACTGATCCTCGGAAAGAAGCCGAACGCGTCGTGCAACCGCACAATATCGCCACCCGCGGTCGAACACGTGTAGGGACGGAGCGCCCGATAAACATCACCCTCGATCCTGCCGAACAAGGTCACGACCTCACGGCCGGTCTCATCCTCCCCGAACCCGGTAACAGCCACGTGCTGATCCGTGTCCGTCACCTGCCTCAGGTCCGTACCGTCGGCATTCATAATGAAAATATTGGACGAACCGGTCCGGTCGGAGTCGAAGGCGATGCGGGCCCCGTCCGGGCTCCAAGCCGATCGAAGGTCGTCTCCGGGGTGTCGGGTCATTCGCTCGGCGTGTCCGCCGATCGCGGGCACCTTCCACAAGTCGCCACGCCACGAGAACACGATCCACGACCCATCCGGGCTTATCGAGGGAAACCGCGGCAGATCAACGAGCCCCGGTTGGACAGTCGGCTCCTGGTCGTCGACCGACTCGTTTGGCGCAGCCGTGACCGCACCAACCGGTTCATCCAACCCCACTCGCCTCAAGTCCGTGGCGTGCACGCAACCCTCGGCTGCAAATGCCAACAGGACTGACATCCCGACAATACGAATCATGTTGAACCCTTCCTGCTTATCGCCGTTTCACATACCGTCCGCCGAAAACAGCCCCCTTGTGAGCCATGCTTCGGACCTTTTCGAGCAGACCCGCGCCTTACCCCCACGTATACGGCCCCAACGCCACATTCGCAAGCCCCGATAGCGGCGCGAATGCCGATGCCACTGCGAACGATACCGACTTGCACAGTTCCCAACCGAGCCTACAAAGGAAGTCGATCCTCTTGCCTCGCGTACCGTGGCAAAACAACCAGCGGTACCCGCAACCCAGCATTCATGACAACGGGCATGCTCAAACGTAAGAAGTTGTGGATGGGGACAAGGCGGTGTCCGTCACGATCACCCTCTCAACCCGACAACGCAAGGATTCGTAGCTGCGACACATAGAGTCTCAGCCACCCGCCTGTCACCGATGGACTTGGACCGGATAGTGCCATTGACGTGGCGGACCGCGACTGGCCAGGTCCTGTCCGCCTCCGTCGTTGTCCACGCACGCGCTTTGCAACAGACCGATAGTAACGCAACCTGCACCCTCCGCGGCAACCGTCGAAACCCAGGCGAATACTCCCAGCCGAAGGAGCCTCCGGCTGTATGTTACAGTGTACGTGTGGGGGCGGCGGACGCACTCCGTACGGCTCGACTGCGCGCTGCAAGCATGGGAGATCCGGAACGTGGTCAGACGTGGGCTGTGGTTGATTATCGCTCTCGGCGTAGCGGCGGGTGCACATCTTGCCATGGGCCGCGTACGCGAAAAGTGGGCCGACCACCCGGTGTACACGGATGTCTCCGGTGACGCCAGGCCCGTGCGCGGAACGCTGGTCGTGACCGGCTTCGGCGCGACGGGTCGGGAGGAATCACCAGGCGTCAACGAGACCACCTACGTCAACGGTGACGGGTATGTCGGAATGGACGACAACGACCTGCGCGGCTACCTGGACGGCCTGTTCAAGTACGGTTGGAACCAACCCACGCAGGTACATGTACGGGTCGGGCGTCGCGCCAATCGGCCAAGCTATGGCGAGCTGGAACTCTTCCGCGTGTTGCATCGATGGAGCGATATCAAGCTACCGCCTCGCTCTCGTGTCCGCGATGTCCGGCTGGAACTCACGGTGGAATCCGGCCCACCCTTCCCTGTCGATCTGTTTCTCTATGACGTCAAGAAGGATTGGAAGCCGGGACAAGGCGGTGTCAACAAAGACAATGTCAGCCCACCCGCACAAGGTGAGGTTTGGTGGGGCGACGCGGCCTTTGGCGAGACGCCATGGGGGCTTCCGGGGGTTGGCTATGCATCGAACAGCGATCCCGATGCTGACACCGGCGCCATGCCGCTGGCTGATGCCCACTATTCACCGGGCAGTACGTCGCTCGTCTTTGCCGGTGCGCCGCTGACGCACTATGTAGGCGCCCGCGCCGCCGAAGCCGCGCCACTCCTGTTTCTCCTGAAACTCTCGGACGACCATGAGCAGTCTACCGGTAGCGTGATGGAGCTTTACGCCGGCGATTACGGCCACGCACGCAACGCGATACGGCGACCACGTCTCGTGGTCGCGTGGGACAGTCCCGCCCAGGTATACCGGTTCGAGAAGGAGGTCTTCCTCGAGCACGGCCGGGCGATCGATTTCGATCTGCCCCACCCGGAGGGCGTCGAATCCGTCACGGCCGGTTTCCGAACGGTCGAAGGTTACGAAGCGCCGACCCTGTACCTCGCCAACCAGTCGCCGGACGAGGCCAAGAGTTGGCACAAGACGTGCGGCACCATCTTGATCCCCATCGCGGCGTCGACGTTGCGGCTCGTTGCAGCACGCGATCCCATTGCCATCGGCGACCGCTTCAGCTCGCAATTCCGCAACACCTGGGTGACCAGCGGGCCGCCTGAAGGGCAAGTGGTGCCTTGGATATTCCAATCCCCCACGGGTCGGCGTCACACGATCCATGCCGCCTACGCCAACGAGTTCATCTGGACGATCGACTTCGAACCCGATGAGATAGGCCGATGGCGATACCGGTGGATGCACAACCTGAACGAGGAGACCTTCACAAGCACCATCGGCGTGGTGGACGTGATCGGTGGATCGATTGACAATGTCCGGTCTGAATTGCAGGCTCTGCAAACGCGGATCCGTGCGTCCTCGCTGGCCACAGCCGATCAGCGGACATCAGCCTTCGGCATGGCATTCGCTCGCTTGGAACAGGCGGCCCTTCAACGCCAAACCGCCGGGACGTTCGCGTCGAGTGATGGAGAAGCGATTCGCACTCTGATGCGAAACGTACGGTCCCTGCTGTGCGGAAGAAAGGTGCCGAAGAAGCAAGAACTAAGACCGATGAAACCGCGTTACTAACGTGTCCTCATGCGGGCACAGCTAGAGCATTTCCCGTTTCTGTGTGCCGAGCCGCGGGCGGAATGAAATCCCGACTTGTCGGGAGCCCGCGCGGATTCGCGTACGCCAGAGCGTATCGGGCGATTGAGAAGCCGGAACACAATAACGGATTTCGCTCTAGCCGCCAGTACTGCGCTCGTTCGGACATTCCGTTCCTCCGACGAGATCACCGCCCAACGCAGGTCGCGAAAACAAGATGTGATCGGTCGGATGGTCACCCTGCTGTAGCCGCAATGCAACCACGCCGCGACAGGACGTCCCTGACCCGTTCGGCCGTAGCCAAGACTGCATACACTTGTCGCAGCGCGTGCCGTGCGATACCCTTCTCCGCACGGACATCCATCACGGAGCTACGCTGGACCGCGCACACTATGGGCATTAGGCGAAACCTACCACGAATATCACGCCTCGCCACGCGACCGCTTTCATCCAAGGACTGGCGAGTCATCGAAAACCTGTTCGGGACAAACGGTGCATGTGGCGGCTGTTGGTGTATGTGATGGCGAAGGCCTCGCGGCGGGAAGCTGTGGGAGCAACACAAGGGCGCCGGCAACAAACGGGCCTTCAAAAGACTTGTCACGAGCGGCAAGGTTCGCGGCTGCCTTGCTTTCTCGGAAGAGGACCCGGTTGGCTGGTGCTGCGTCGGGTCCCGCGTCGACTTTCCACGACTGGAGCGGACAAGAGGACTGGACACGAACTGGGACGAGCGCACCTGGTCGGTCACGTGCTTCTTCATTCGCGCCGGCCGGCGTCATCGGGGCGTGGCCACGGCGTTGCTGAAAGAGGCCGTCAAACTCGCCCGCGCTCATCGTGCTCGCGTGCTCGAGGCATACCCGGTCCGACCCAAGCCGGGAGGATCAGGCGAAGTTCCCGCCGCCTTCGCGTGGACCGGTCTGCCGCGCCTGTTCGAGAACGCCCGATTTACGGACGTGACGCCGGCGGGGAACTCTCGCCCCATCTACCGAAGAACATTCCGATACAAGACAGGTGCGGCGGATTCCTGAGCCACCGCACAGAAGCACGAGCCCTGGATCTCCAACCGTCAACCCATCTCGCGCGCCAACTCGGCACAACACGTCGCGTCCGGATGCGCGACCGCTCGGTGGGACCGCCCTCAACCGGTGGAACAACGCGTCGTTGACTTAACGGGCATGTTGTGTAACAATGTAGACCAGTGTCGGTTCGTGGAAGGTGCTGGCGCCTTCCTTCCCTCTCACCAAGATGGGAGCAAAGGGAGCTGAATCGCTCGCCGAAGATCTTCTGCGGCCGCTCTCGCGTCTTGGCCGCGATCTGCAACTTGCGAGAGCGAGGAGTCAGGATAACGGCACGACTTTTTTGGAAACGGTACGGGCAAGGACCGGTGTCGTCCGCGTAGCTGCCGATAGTTCCATTGTGTAGCGTGAGTTGAGGCTGCGGGCTCGGAGGTTACGCGGCACCGTTCTGAGTTTGTTTCTCGCCATTTGGCGTTCTCTTTTGGGGGCGATTGGATTCGACCGGGTGACTTGAAGGGAGTGTGGCGTGCCGAGGTTGTCAGGAGGCCTCGCTAAACACCTGACACTAAACCTTACATGGCAACTACCCGTTAGCCATGGCTGCCTAAACATAGGTAGCCCGTCGCATGGAAGACGCCCACTATTCCATGCGGCGACGCCAGTGGGCTAGTGACCGGCCGACGCCTGACCAGCCGATCGCGAAACATCAGTCGGGCTGGGGAAAGCCGAAGCCTGCCGATCGGCGCCGGCCAACCCGAGATTCAATAGACCGGCTACGCACGTAGAGGCACTTCCGGATCCACTACGGGACGGGGGTTCGATTCCCCCCGCCTCCATTGTAAGTGCTTGTAAACAAAGAGGTTGCGAGCGACCCAAAACACTTCCTGGCTAGTTCCTGGCTGATCGAGGCCGGAATCGGCCAAAGGACAGCTAGAAGGCGTGCTGAAGGCGCGGGGGGACCGGCGCGGTATCCCTGCAACATGAGGCATGACAGCCACGGTCTGACCAACCTGCCAGTGGCTGGAGAGAACCGAAGTGCCCGACCGACCAGCCCGTAACGAACCCTGCCCATGTGGCAGCGGACTGAAACACAAGAAGTGTTGCATGCCTACGAGCACCGGCATACCCACACGGGCTGCGCAAGCGCTTCCGCGAATGAACAGCATTGTCCAAGAGCAGGATCGCGCGGACCGGGCTCGACGAGAGAAGTTCGGTGAAGGCAGGCCAGCAATCCACGCCGACTTCAAGGGGCAGAAGTTCGTGGCGGTCGGGGATCAGCTCCTTCACTCGGACAAATGGCGGACGTTTCCCGACTTCCTTCAGGATTACATCAAGCACGCCCTGGACCCGGTGTGGGGCAAAGCCGAGTTGGCCAAGCCGCTCGAAGACCGGCACCAGATTCTCAAGTGGTACGACGCCATGTGCCGCTACCAGCGAACACAGCAACGCGGCCCTGATGGTCTGTACGGCGTCGCACCGAACGGTGGGATGCGAGCGTATTTGCTGTTGGCCTACGATCTCTACACGCTGCGGCATCACAGCGCGCTCCAATCGGTGGTCGTCAAGCGTTTGAAGCACCGCGATCAGTTTCAAGGCGCGCGCCACGAACTCTTCGCGGCCGCTACCTGCATCCGGGCGAGCTACGACATAGAGTACGAAGATGAAGGCGACAACTCTCGCCGACACGCTGAGCTTATCGCCTCCCACGGGCCAACCGGGCAGAAGGTGACCGTCGAAGCAAAGAGCAAGCACCGGGATGGTGTACTTGGATTCCGCGGTAAGCGCAAGCCCGACGATGAGATTCGAGTCGGAATCCAACGGCTCTTGAGGGATGCCCTCGGCAAGCCTGCGCCCCATCCGTATGTGATCTTTTTCGATTTGAATCTTCCCCCGACCGAGCACCGGTTTCTGGACACCCAGTGGTTCCGCGAGGTCGGGGACTCCGTGGCGGATGAAGGCGGAGACGCCGATTCTTTCAACCTTATTGTGTTAAGCAATCAACCTGACCATTACTTGGACGAGGACGTCCCCGCCCGCGGAGGGGAGATCGTCTCGGTGATGGGCCGCAATCCGCGGACGAAGCCAGTGCACATGTCGGCGATCGCCGCGATTCACGACGCGGCCAACAAGTTCGGAGTGATACCGAACAGCTTTGAAGAGGCTGGATGAACCTCCTGCATGGGCGGACCTCGTAGGCTGGCCGCCGCTCCGCGACGGCCGCTGAGGAGTAAACCTCCGACGAACCACATCTTGAAGGGCTTTCCTCCGGTGCGATGATTCGGCCGGAGGTGTTACATGACAGAGCGAGCGAAGTACTGGGCGACCCAGTTGGCATCGTGGGAACGGAGCGGGTTGACGCAGGCGGAGTACTGTCGGCGTCGCAGGATCAAGGCCGGCAGCTTCGCGTGGTGGAAGCGATTGAAGCCTCAGATTGAGATTCGCTCCACGATGTTCCTTGTGACCTCCCGTTTCCGCCGGTCGTAGAGCCGCGTCGTCCGCGGGTCGGCGTGGCCGGCGAGGTGCTCGATATCCCCAATTGGGGCGCCCTGGCTGACGAGGTCGGCCACCACGGCAGCCGGGAAGCTATGGGCTATGAATGTCCTTGCCGTTCATTCCAGTTGACGTGGGCTGCTTCGTCTTGCCATGTGTGGTCCCAAGGGCCAGAAACGCGTTGTGGTGGGCGTCTTGCGTTGGCCTCACGCGGCTTGGCGCTCCGGCGCGGGAATCCGGACATCCCGTTTCGTCGAGCGGTTACGGACCACTACGTCCTCATCGCAGTTAATCCTGCGGAAATCCCCTGGCAGCCATGTTGCGTTTCAGCTGCCTTAACGCCTCTTTCAGGTGGCCTTGGCAGGTGCTTTTTGGCTTGCCTAGAAGTGCGCCCATTTCCGCCAGCGTGAAACCGCACTGGAAAAGAGCGGCTACCACTCGGTGCTCCCTACCTAAGGCAGCCATGCAGGCCCCGAGGGCTTCGATTTCCTCCTGGTTGGCCATTCCCCGAGACTCGGGCGGTGACTCAACGTCGCTGGATATGTCCTGCAGAGAGCTGGTTGGCGGCAAACTGCGTCGTCTGAAATCGTGCGCACAATTCGCGGCGATTCGCAGAATCCACGGTTCGAATTGCCTTGACTCGTCAAACTTGTCTAAATTGTTAAACGCCCGCCAAAGTGCCACCTGGGCTGCATCTTCGGCAAGCTCGTCGTTGCGAAGGATTGTGCGGGCTATCGCCAACAATCGTGGCCGCCATCGGCGGGACAGTTCGGATTCTGCCGACCGTCCACCTCTTCGGATAGTTCGTATGACCTCAATATCCGATTGGGCGCCAATTTTGCGCAGTTTGTGAGATTCACCGCGACCGCCCCGAGTTGAGCCAGCCGCTGGAGTTGGTGCGACGCGTAATCCAAGCAGGTCGAAAGGCTGCAGAAGTCTCAGCAGTTCCTCATCATCTTGTCGAAATGCCTCCAAGAGCTTCTGTGCGCTCTGGGTCGGAAGCTCGATAGTGACCAGCACACTTCCGTGCTCGACCGAGTTTACAGCGATGTGAGTTGGCGGAATCCCCAGGAACCCCGCAAGCGCCCACTGGAGCATTCTCTCATATTGCTCGTCAAACTGCGCAAACTCCATCGCAATTCGTATCTCGATGGCGGTGGTTGCCGCACTTCCTGGCTCATCGGCGCGATGTGGATTCCACCCTGGTTGCTGAGGGCTTTCGGCTTCCAAGTTTGCCAACACCTCGAATGCAAAAGCGCTTGCCGCTTTGGCAGCCAGTAATTGGTAGCCGGCTTCGTCAGACTTACTCTTGGAATCCAAGAGGTCAGAAATCCCGCGGACAACCAGGGCGTTCAGATTCTTATTCGCATGAACCGCCTGGAGAAAGCCACGGCCTTCCATTTCAACGGCAATCGCGTCGCTGTAGGAACTACGAAGGAATTTGAAGGTCGTCGAACGCTTTGAAGCGACTACCTTCTCACCCGCAGCAATTGGCCCGATGTGGACACGTGGAGGTGCAGGCAAGGTGCAGTTTTCTAAGCGTTCAAGCCAGTTTGGACGACGGCTTTCCGCTCGTGCACGCTGGATCATTGAGTAGGACGGCTCTCCGACGGTGGGTCTTGGAAGAAATGTGCTGTTGGCCTTTCCAGATTCGTATCCGTAGACCTTGGTGGCTGCAACGACATCACAAAGTGAGACGTCTTTCACTCCGCCAGCCACACCGACGAAGAGTACCACAGTAGGTGCGAAGAAGGCAATAGCCCGTTCCGTCTCCAGCGCCGCGCTGGGGTTCCCAGCGCCAATCTCGACAATTGAGACGGACCATGGAGTGTACCCTTGGCATTCAAGTCTACCCTGCTCGTATACTGTGCCCTGCGGATGGGTTATTTCCTCAACAGCATTGAGATGACCACGAACTGCCTGATACTCCGTGGGTATGGCCGTGAGGACCACTGCAACCCGCTTCGACGAAGATGTCGGCATGGGAGCCTCTCCATTCCTGGGTCTGGTCGACGAAGGCTAAATCGAAATCCTCTCGACGATGTTCCTAGTCACCTCGCGTTTTCGCCGGTCGTAGAGCCGCGTGGTCCGCGGGTCGGCGTGGCCGGCGAGGTGCTGCACGTCTTCTAACGGAACTCCCTGCTCGAGCAAGTCCGTGATGGTCGTTGCCCGGAATGTGTGGCATGTCAGGACGTTGGCCGGCAAGCCGGCCTCCTTGAATCGCCGTTTGACCATACGGAGGACATCCTTGCCCTTCATCCCGTTTGCCGTGAGGGTCTTCGACTTGCCCTTGGCGGTCCGCCACAGCGGGGCGTCGGTGTCGTCGCCGCCGATGCCGGCGGCTTCGATATACTCACGCACGTAGCCCTCGGCGTCGTGGCGGGCCGGGATGTCTCTGACCTTTCCGCCTTTCTCGTCGAAGCGGAAGACCCACTGCCGGCCGTCGTTGTAGAAATCGCGGAGACGGAGCTTGGCGACGGCTCCGGCCCTGCCCGCAGTGTAAACCATCGCGGCAATGATGGCCCGGTCCCGAAGGCCGACCAGATTGCTCACGTCGATGGAACGGAGGACGTGACGGGCCTGGTCCGAGCTGATTGCCGGGGTCTTTCCCTCGGATACCTGGTATTTGGGGCCTTTCACGGAGCTGGCCGGGTTGAGGATGACGGCGTGCCGGACCACGAGGCGGTCGAAAAACTGGCGGATAGCGGCCAGGTGCAGTTTCTGGGTCGGCTTTGACGCCAGCGAGCCTTTCCTCGTGGTCAGATTGCGTATGTAGCCGGCGACGGCTCCGGGGCTCACCCGCTGGAGCTCAAAGCCCTGGTCCTCGCACCACGCGAGGAACCGGTTGACCGCGTAGCGGTAGGCCACGTGGGTGTTGTCGTTCTCGAGTTCGGCCTCGAAGAATTCGGCGTAGGCGAACATGGCTGGCTTGCCGGCCCGTTCGATGATGGCCGGCGGACTGGCCCCGCGAGATCCCTTGGCGAGTTCCCGGTGTTCAACCTTGACGAGTTCAGTGCTCATTTGCTCGGCCTCCATGCAAGTTATTTGACGCGGATAATCCAGACGACGGACATGTTGACAGGGCGAACTGCGCGATAGTCCCGTGCGTATGTGTTGCTCGAGGAGTCGGGTGCATAGACAGTCTCAGCGTCTTCTGGGAAGTCCCCATCGCCATAAAGGACGTTCTTTGCAGCCCTAAGGCTATGGGGGCCATTGGCCGCGAAGTCCACTACTCGCGTTCCGTGCTGTGGTGTTCCAGACGTGTTTCCGCCTCGTAGAAACCGGCCGCCGGCATATCGGTTAGGACCCGCAATGAAATAACTGTATCAAGTCATCTCTTCCGTCTTGGTCGA
>CBDUZO010000075.1:0-21226 GCA_965371725.1 uncultured Phycisphaerales bacterium | reverse complement strand
TGTCCTTGTCTTTCAAGGGGTTACGTCAGTAACTTTTTGGGAGGAGAACCATAATAAAGGGACAAAATAATTCCGCAAGGGCCTTTTTTCGGCCCGGCAACGCGGCTCTTGTGGTGTTATAATCAACGGTGGAAGCGGGGGTTCGTTGCGTCGAGGGGGCTCATGCCGTTCCCGCTTCCGGTTCCGTCGTTGGGAAGGAGGTCCGCTACTCGTGACATCCGCCTGGCTGCTGCTAGCAGTTCTCTGCGGCCCCGCCCCGGCGTCGGGTGACGCCCTGTCCTGCGCAAACGCGGGGGCGGCGTGGTCGGGAAACATCGGCCCGGTCGCCCCGGCGCGGGACGCCGTTTTCGCCGCCGATGGGGGTCTGCTGCTCACGGGGCAGTTCTGGTGTTCGGATCTCGACCCTACCGACGGCGCGGATGAGTATGAATCGGGAGTCCACGGGCAGAGCGCATATGTGGTTCGGGTATCCGCCTCCGGCGCCTATGACTGGGCGTATGTCGCGTCGGGTTTGGGGATCGCGGACGCCGGCGGGATTGACGAGCGCAGCGACGGGACGATTGTTGTGGCCGGGATGTACAGCGAGACGATCGACTTCGACCCGACCGAGGGCGTCGATGAGCGAACTTCGGTCGGCGAATGGAACAGCTTCGTTGTCCAACTCGCTCCCGACGGGACCTACCTCGACGTCATTGCGTTTGGGGAGGGTGACGATTACGTGAGCGTCAGCACAAGCGCGCTGGACAGCGGCGGGAATCTGCTCCTGGTCGGCGCGTTCCACGGGACGGCCGACTTTGATCCGGGAGCGGAGACGGACGTTCACACAGCGGCAGGTCACGACGTCTTCGTCACCAAGCTCGCAGCGGACGGGTCCTACCTCTGGACGCGGACGTTCGGTGGGCCGTGGTTTAACCGTGGGACCGGAGTTGCTGTCGATCTCAACGATGATATTCTCCTGACCGGGACCTTCCGCGGCGTGGTCGACTTCGATCCCACCGAGGGCGTTGATGAGCACTTCATGCTAGCCCCTTACGAGGACCACTTCATCACGAAGCTGCACCCCGACGGTTCCTACGCCTGGACGCGCACCTACGACGTCGGCATCCCGGCTAGTGTGACGCCCATCACCGTTGGCCCGGACGGCGGCGCCGTCATCGCCGGGGGCTTCAAGGGGACGATCGACTTCGACACGACCGACGGCGTCGATGTGCACAGCACGGGTACGCAGGAGTACGGCGATATCTTCGCCACCAAGGTCAACAAGGACGGGTCCTACGGATGGACCTACACGGCGGGCGGACAGGCAAACGACATTGGCATGGCCGCAGCCGTCGATGCGGCGGGGAACGTCTTCGTGACCGGCCAGTTCGACGAGACGGTCGACTTTGACCCGGGGCCTGGAGTGGACCTGTTCATCTGCGACGCCGACATCGATCCGTTCGTCACGATGCTCCGTAGCGACGGAGGCTACGTCTGGACGCGCCAGATCGCCGATGTGGAGGATGCGTGGGGGAAGATCATTGCGATTGACCCGAGTGGTGGGATCGCCGCCTTGGGAATCTGTCGCCCGGGCCCGGGGGGTATGGACCTTGACCCCGGGTGCGGTGTTGACATCGCGTACGCACACTTCGACGGGGGAACCGACACCTACATCGTCAAGCTTGCGTGCATCGATTCCTCACCGGACTTTGACGATGACGGCGATGTGGACCTTAGGGACCTCGCGCGGTTTCAGGCTTGCTTTACCGGCGAGGGATGGGTTGACTGCGGTGACGGCTGCCCCTCTCTCGACCTCGACGCCGATGACGACATCGACCTTTCCGACTTCGCTTGGTTCTCGATCGAGCTGGATTCTTCCGGCCCGTGACATAACACCGGCTGCGGGACGACTGGTCCCGCTTACAGCGAAGTAATGGTGGTTCTTCCTCCTTGACAAGGAGCGGTTGGGAGAGGTTCCTCTTGAAAGACTGGAGGGGCGTCGAGGGGTGTCAGTCTCGAAGCGGTAGGCCGTCCGCGTCGCACCAGTCGCGGGTGGTCAGGCACAGGATTCCTTCGATGAACCCCCAGATACCGGCGATACCGCCCGTGGCGAACGTCAGGATGATCTGAAGAACTCCGACACCGGTGTATCCCAGGTAGAACCGGTGAACGCCGAAATAGCCCAGCAGGATGCCGAGCACGCCGGCGACGATCCTGCTTCGCGGCGACACACCGGCGCCATACCGTCTCGTGTAGCCCGGGGGCACTGGCGGCGGCCTGTGAGGTGGAGCGGAGGGCGTTCGCGGCGGCATCCCGGCCAGGCGCCACGGCTCGAGCGTGGTCCGGCAGTGCGGGCACGCTACCGGCATGCTCACGTGCGCCGGCGAGACGCGCATGCCCTGGCTACACTCGGTGCAGTACACCGTGACGGCCGGTTCATAACCCGGTTGTTGGACCGGCTCACCCATGACAAGCTCCGATAACCCTGCTGATTCTACCGGGCACACAGCCCGGACGCGACAGCGAGCGGTGTGCGAGCCAACACTGCGCTCTTGCGATCGAGCGAATCCACCCCCATATTGCCGGGCTGAGACGAAATATTTTGCCTACGCAAGCGCCGGCGCCGGTACATGGACCTGTACGACCAACATCTGCACTCCCGCTACTCGTTCGATTCCGAGACGGACCCGGCTGATCATGTCGAAACCGCCCTCGCTCGCGGACTGGCCGGTCTGACCTTCACGGAGCATTTCGACACGCACCCCGAGGACTGGAGGGCCTGTCGCTACGACGACGAGGCCTACTCCGACGCGATCGAGCGGCTTCGGGCATGTTACGGTTCGAGCATCTTCATCGGCAAAGGGATCGAGGTTTGCTTTCAACCCGATCGGATGGACTTCGTTTTGGATTTCCTTCGTGGGCACAGGTTCGATCTTGTGACCCTGAGCGTGCACTACTTCCAGGAAGACCCCGTGCACGAACGTGACCGCTGGGCCGGGTTGGACGTGCAAAAGGGCACGCGACGATACCTCGAGACCGTGCTTGAAGCCGTCCGGTTCTGCGAGCGGCTTCACCGGAAAGAGGGTCGCGTGTTCGATGTCCTCGGGCATCTCGATCTGGTCAAGCGATACACCCACCGATTCTTCGGGGCCCACGACATTGCGTCGTTTCCCGACCTTGTGGACGATATCCTGCGAACGTGCCTCGATGCCGGAATGACGCCCGAGGTAAACACATCCACCCTGCGCCAGGGTTTGGACGAGCCGATCCCCGGACCGGACACGATGGCGCGCTACGTGGCGCTGGGTGGCACGGCCATGTCGCTCGGTTCCGATGCCCACCGCGCCGAAGACGTCGCCTCCGATTTCGATAAGGCGCTGATCATGCTCCACACCGCCGGTATTCGGTCTGTGGCGGTGTTCAAGAGGAGAGAGGGGATGGCGGTGCCGCTGACCGGCGGTTGATCGCGTTGCGGTGTGCCTCGTTACGCTCGGCGTACCCTACTTTGCCGCCGGCGGGGTGGGGCCTTCGATGCCGGCGCGGGGGGACTTCTCGATCTCGGTGATCATCGATCCGAGGCGCCACACGCGCACGGTACCGGTTGACTCGGACAGCGAGAGCGAGATGCTCTTGGTGTTGGCTGTGATGGCGGCGGCGGCACTGTGCCGGGCGCCGAGCCCTTGGGGGAGATCCTCGCCCGCCAGCGCGGGTCGAAGCGTCGTACCGCCGGAAACAATGACGCCGTTACCCTTGATGACGAACGCGCCGTCGAGCTTGGCCATCTCTTTGACGACCTCGCGCATCGAGTCATCGAGGATGTTCCGCTCCTTCTCGGTATATCCCTTGAACGGATTGATGCGCCCCTCGACGCAATACTTCTGTACATCTTTGTGATCACCGATGACGAACAGGGCGCCGATGGGCTTGCCCTCCCGACCCTCGTGCGCCAGCTCGAGCGCGAGCGTGAGCACTTTCTGAAACACAGCCGGTTTGATCCGCTCGGTGAGCGTCGGCTGATCGACCGATTGGACGAGTTCATACTCCTCGCCGACGCGCATGGTCACGAGCGTGTCGATGCTGTGCCCGACGACGCCGGCCAGGAACACGAACACATCGCCGGCTTTGAGGATTCGTTGGGAGAACGCCATCAGCGTGGCCATCTTGATCTGGCCCATGCGGGTGAGGTTGAAGGCGGGGACCGTCAGAATGTCGGCGGAGATGTCCTTGGCTCGCAGCTCTTCCTGCTCATCGCGGCAGACGAGGATCAGCTTGGTCGGTGGTTTGACGGCCTTTTGCAGGGCTGCGATATCCTCCACGGCGCTGACGTAGACGAACAGCACACGGGCGGAAGCCGCCTTCGCCACGTCGACGGCGGCCTTGACGATCGGACCCGCGAAATCGAGCTCAATCTTGGCCATGAAGCGCTGCGTCCTCGGATGCACGTTTGAGACGGACCTTGCACCGCACTATACTGATCGGCATGACCACTCACAAGCTGGTGTGTACGGCGATCACTTTCTTGCTGTGGGCCGCGGCCCTTGATCCGAGTGTCTCCTTCGGCGGGGACATGGTGGATCCTGTGGTCCCGCAGATCAGCGAGACGCATCGGCATTACCTTTCCCGGCTTGCCCGCCGCACCGTCCGTGACGCGGCGCTGGAGCGCGGCGTGTATGAGGCAGCGTACGTGCCCGGTGCGCTGGAGTCGCTCCACGTCGAGATCGTCGTGCGGATTCGTGAGCGAGGATACCTCCTTGCGGGTGCGGCGGGAGGCCCCGCGCCGGTGGCCCTGGCCACGCGCGACGCGGCGTTGACAGCCATACGAATCATCATGCAGGATCGACCCGTCGACGCGAGCCTGCTTGGTCGGTTGCTGATCGAGCTCGAGGTGGTCGGACCGGCTGAACCGCTGGTGGTTGATGGGGACTGGACGCGCCCGAGGGCACTCGATTCGTCGATCGAGCCCGGTGTGCACGGGATGGTCTTGCTGGGGCCCCGCCGGCAGCACCGCTTCTGCCCCACGGAGATCTTCACGAGCGACATGGTGCTTGCCGAGGTGCTGGAGAACCTGGCCACGACGATGCACACCGATTCCACGCAAGTTGACAGCGCCCGATTGATGCGCTTCCGCACGCTTCATTGGTATCAACCGCCAGAGAGTGACACGATCATGTCGCTTCAGAGGGGGCTGACGATCGTGCCGCCCGGGGCTGTTTCTCCCGAGGGATTAGACGGGGCGATCGATCGATTGGCGGAATACATGACCTACCGTCAACTCGAGTCCGGTTTGTTCACTTACGAGTATCAGCCGGCGCTGGATCGGTATAGCGACAAGGACAATCTCGTTCGCCAGGTGGGAGCCGTTCTGGCGATGGCGGTCCACGCGAAGTTGTCGGGCAGGAGCGGTTCCCTTGCGGCGGCGGACGTTGGAATTCGTTACCACCTTCAGGGGTTGGCTGACGCGCCCGGGCTGGAGAACGTTGCGTATATCGCAACGGCGGATGGGAAGAATAAGCTTGGCGTGACCGCGCTTCTATGCGTGGCGATGGCGCAACATCCCGACGCCGGGCGCTATGCGCCGGTCCGCAGGAAGCTTATTAACGGTATCCTGTGGCTCCAGCGACCGTCGGGCATGTTTATCACGGCCTTCCCGCCGGCGGAGGCGGTCACGGCGCAGGACTACTTCCCCGGTGAGGCGTTGCTCGCGATGGCCGTGGATTACGAGATCGAGCCTTCGGCGCGGGTTCTCGATGCGTTTGATCGGGCGATTGATTTCTACCGTGGCTACTTTCGGGATCGGCCTTCCCCGGCGTTCGTGCCGTGGCAGGTGCAGGCCTATTCTCGGATGGCCCGGTTGAGTAAGCGCAGGGATTACGTCGACTATGTTTTCGAGCTGACGGACTGGCTGGCTGAGAAGCAGCTTGTCGAGTCGAATTGCCGGTGGCCTGAGATGTGGGGCGGTATTGCTTCCTACCAGGCCGGGCGGGCCGGTGTTGCCACCGCCGCCTACCTCGAGGGCTTCGCCGACGCGCTGGTCCTGGCAAGATCGGTGGGCGATGCGGAACGAGCCCGCCGCTATGAATCGCTTGTCCGCCGTGCGGCGCGATTCGTGATGCAATTGCAGATTCGTCCCGAGGAAGCCTACTTCATCCGCAGCCCCATCGACGCCGTGGGCGGAATCCGGTCGACGCCCACGCTCAATCTGCTTCGCATCGATCACGCTCAACATGCGCTCGTGGGTCTGATCAAGGCGAGACAGGCGCTTTTCCCTGACTGAAGTTGACATGCACGTGGCCGACCCACCCGATTACAAGTGCAGCGGCGTTTGGCACCGATTCGATGTACGGCTTGTCGTGGGGTTCCTCGTCATCACGCTCACGGGCGTCGTTTTGCTGTCGCGGTATGCCTTCGTGAGCCTCTTCGTGGATGGGTTGGCTGCGGGTCTGGTGATGATACCGCCGATGCTCGCGGGGCTCCGGATTGTGCCGCTCTTTCGTACCGGGCCCATGCCGCTGCGATGGCACCTCCTGCTCGGGGCCGCTCTCGGGCTTGGGGCGATGTCCTGGCTCGTGCTCATGCTCGGTCTGGCGGGCGTCCTTCATCAGCTTGTGTTGGTCGTTCTGGTCATGCTCCTTGCCGCCGACGGGCTGGCGCGGCTACACGCGCTGCTCTCTCCCGCGCTGCAAGGCCGTGTGGTTGAGGTCTCGACCGCCGCGAAATCGACGAGACTGCGCTATCTCTGGCTGCTTGCGGCGCCGTTTCTTTCTCTTGCGCTGGTCGCATCTACCAATGCGCCGGGGTTCATCTGGCAGGAGGAAGGATACGGATACGACGCACTCGAGTATCACCTTCAGATGCCGAAGGAGTATTATCAAGCCGGGCGGATCGAGTATGCGCCGCACAACGTGTATGCGAACTTCCCCGCCAATGTCGAGATGCTCTACCTGTTGGGCATGATCGTGCAGGATGAGGACGTCGACGCGGGAGTGACAGCCAACCTCATTCACTTGATCTTCGGTGTTCTCACGGTGTTTGCCGCCTGGGTTGTTGGGCGAGGCTGGTCGCCGCGCGCGGGAATCGTGTGCGGTGTGATCACGGCGACGACCGGTTGGCTCTGTTATCTCTGTGGGCTTGCCTACGTGGAGAACGGTCTGCTGTTCTTTGGAATGGTAGCGACGGGATGTCTCCTGCGAGCCGCGGACTTCAGTCCGCGCGGTGATACGAACGCCGCGCGAGCCGCGGACTTCAGTCCGCGCGGTGATACGGGAGCAATGCGTTGGATCGCCCTGGCGGGTGTCGTGACCGGGTTCGCCTGCGGATGCAAGTATACCGCCCTGCCGATGATAGCGCTCCCGCTGGGTGTGGTGTTGCTGATTGGCATCTCCACCATGCGATTGCGACGGATGTCGGGCTGTGCGCTGATGTTTGTTACTGCCACAATCGTGACATTCTCTCCCTGGCTGATCAAGAATCTGGTGATGACGGGCAACCCGGTCTTCCCGCTGGCGAACTCGGTTTTCAAGGCGTCACCGCCCGGTTGGGGCGAGGAACAGACCGTCCGGTGGGATCGAGGGCACGCGCCGAGCGAGGATGAAGCCACCTTTTCCAACAGGCTCGGTTCGTTGTGGCGCCGAATCCCGGGCGATCGCTACCAGCGCTACGGGCCTGTCGTCATGCTGCTCGGTCTCGGCGGTTTACTCGGACGGCGACGCAATCGGGTGGATTGGGGCCTTGTCATGATGCTACTCATCCAACTGGCTGTGTGGCTCTTTGTGACGCATCTTTACGCCCGTTTCGCGGTCGTATTGCTGATTCCGTTGTCGTTATTGGCCGGCCGGGCGGTTTCCGGTGCGCGGGGAGGCTGCGTGCCGTGGGTTGTCGCGTTGCTTGTTGGTGGTTGCGCATGGAACTTTGCGTTCGCGGAGAACGTTCATCGGAAGGAGTCGCCCGGCGGCGCGCCGGCTGCCGCAATCTACGACGGCCACGTCAAAGGGTATGAGTACTTCAAGGTCGTGAACCACCAGTTGCCACCGGAGGCGAAGATCCTCCTTGTCGGTGAGGCCAGAGGATTCTACTTCCAACGGGCGGTCGACTACTGCGTGGTGTTCAACAGGAACCCATTCATTGAGGTTGTTCAGGCCGCGCGGGCGGATGGGGAGATCATCGCGTGGATGCACGACCAGGGCTACACCCACATTCTTGTGAACTGGAGCGAGATTCGTCGTCTGCGCGGTTCCCGGTACGGTTTCGCGCGGGGGGTGAACGCGGACCTGTTCGACCGTCTCACCGGGCACGGGCTCGGGCTCATCGGCGAGTTCGAGCATCCCGGCGGAAAGGGGCGTGGCCGGTACGTCACGCTCTACGGAGTACCCGAAACGCCGCCTGATCCGGCGCCCTGAATGGAAATGGATCGACCTCGTCCGGATGCAGTGCGTAAGAACTTGTGTTGGACGGACGCGCAGGTATCGTGCAGTGTCACACCTGAAAGTGCAATCAGGTTGTCTGCGCGGCCTGTGGCGGGTACAATCATGTGACGTATCAGCAGGCGCGCGTCACGGTCGCGCCTTGGCTTCCCCGTCAACTTTTGCGGGTTAAGTTAGGTCACCAGCGGCACTGATGAAAGCGGAGTGGCATTTTCGGATTGGTCGTGGCCTGGTCCTTGCGGTGGCGGGATGGGTTGCAGCCGTCGGCGTGGTTGGCCTGCCCCGCGCTTACGCCGGTCTCGAGGTCAACGTCACGCGCGTCGGCTTCCCCACGCTTCGACAGGGTGACGTGGTTCGCACGGGTGTCTGGGTGCCGGTCATCGTGGACGTATCGCTGATCGACGAGCCCAGTTTCGACGGCACGGTCCGGCTCGCTCAGTTGGACGATGACGGCGACGAGTGCTACGACCTCGTGGACGTACACCTTCGCGCAGAAACGGGGGGTACGCAACGCGTCTACCTGTATGCCCTTGCCAACCCCATCCGCGGGCAAGGCCGCTTCTTCGTCGCCGTGCAGGATGAAAACGGCGACACGGTCGAGATTGTCTCGCAGGGCGTGCTCACGCGCCGGGCCGAGCCCGCCCAGCATACGGCCACGATTTCGCACGATGACGCCCTGATCCTGTCGCTCTCGCGGGAGTCGATCGGGCGGGTGGCTGATCTGGTCGATCTGACGGAACAGGCCCTCTACGCCAGACCGCTTCATGTCGGGCACATGAGTCCCTCCGATCTTCCCGAGCTGTGGATCGGGCTCGAAGCCGTCGACTACATCCTATGGGACGATGCGCACCCTGAGGATCTGACCGAGCGGCAACTCGCGGCGCTTCTGGAATGGGTGCGCCAGGGCGGGACGCTGTTGATCGCGGCCTCCCAGACGGCCGGCGCGATCGTGTTGACCGATGCGCTCAACGAGATCCTCCCCGTTGATCTTGGGGAAGTCGCGGCTGTGGATGACCTGCCCGGACTTCGCCGCAAGCTGCTCGAGGCGGAACCGAACGATGCCGGTTTCCCCTTTCCGGTGTCGATGGTTCACTGCACGCTGCGCGAGGGGGCGACGCTCGTGGCTCGCGAGGGCAATGTCCGATCCGACGTCGTGACGCGTCGGCGTGTCGATCGCGGCCACGTGATCTTCGTCGGGATGACACTGAAGGATCTGTTCTCCGGCGAGACGGGTCGACCGGTCGAGTTCTTCCGCACGGTATTGTATCTACGCGTGCTGGACACGGACATGCAGCCGACTCCGGAGTCGCTGTTTGCGAAGGTGGTCGGTTCGGTGTCGTTCACAAGTTCGGCAAGTTTGTACTTGCTGTTCGCCGGGTTGTTCTCGGTCGCGTACTTGCTTGTGGCGACATTGGGAACGTGGCGATTCCTGAGTGCCCGGGGTTGGCGACATCATAGCTGGAACCTCTTTGCCGTTGTGGCCCTGGCGGCCAGTCTTCTGAGCATCGCGGCGGTCAAGTCCGCCCGCGGGTTTGGTGAGCAGCTTCATCAGATCGCCATTGTGGATATGGACGCCGGGCAGACCCACGGTTACGCCACGTTGTTCTTCGGGCTGAAAACGAGCTCCGACCGCGAGCTGGACGTGTGGTTGCCGTCGGACGCGCTCAGCGCGACCGAGCCCGGCGCGACGGTCTGCTCCCTTCGACCGCTGCCCGCCGGCAACAATCCGGGTAAGGCGTCGTCCAGCTTTGCCGATCCGGAGGAGTATCGGCTCGTGCCGGGCAGCGCGCTGATCGACGATGTGCGCATCCGCGCGACGCTCAAGCGATTCGAAGGCCGATGGAAAGGGTCGCTCGGCGGTCGGGTCACAGGGAAGATCACGATCCGCCGACAACCGGGAAGCCGGTATTGGGACTGGCGCTTCACCGACGACAGTTATATCGTTAACGACTTGGGTGTTGATCTGAAGGAATGCTATGTCCTCCACACGATCTATGATATCCACGCGCCGGAGGGAGCGTTCCACACCAAGGGCAACCGGGGCGATAGGATTTACGCTTACTTCATCGGTGACGTTCCGGCGAGCGGGGAGCCGTCTCCGCTTGCGTCGCAATGTTATAAGGTGACCGGGACGCAGACCGTGCTCGAGGCGATGGAGAAGCGCACCCTGGCTGAGCAGCAGAAGGGCTGGAGCAGCCCGTTCCGGGGCCTGCTCGAGAACATCGGTTACGGTAAGGCCCCGGATGTCAGCTTCTCGCTGGGCGAGGAGAAGGACGCCCTCCTGCTGATGTCGACGATCGGCGAGTTTGACTCGGCCAAGGACGCGAGCATGACGGCCCATGTGATGGGTCTGGGCACCTGGTCGCGGGATCGGCTTCGGCAGATGGATCTGCGGGATCATCTGCGGCGGGATGTCGTCTATCTGATCGGGTTTGCCGACGGTCCCGGCCCGATCCGCCTGTTCACGCGCGAGGGGGACCGAGCGTTTCGCGTCTGTGAGCCCGCCCCGGCCAATTCGCATACCATGTATCGGATTCGGATTCCGGCTGTCGTGGAGGGCTCGGTGTCGCAGGCGAACGACGGAGAGGACGACCTTTTGGACAGCCCAAGGTAGTGAAGGTGCGAACGTCATGATTGTCCAGACGATCAATCTGACAAAGCGGTACGGCAAGCTTGTGGCGCTGAACAACCTGCATCTGAACATCGATGACGGCGAGTGCTTCGGCTACATCGGGCCCAATGGTGCCGGCAAGACCACCACGATCAAGATCCTTGCCACCTTGTTGCAGCCGACCTGGGGCGAGGCGCGTGTGTGTGGGCACGTTGTCGGATACGAATCGCGCAAGATTCGCCCGCTGATCGGTTACGTGCCCGACTTCTTCGGCGCGTACGAGGATATGGTGGTTCAGGAGTATCTGGAGTTTTTTGCCAGCGCGTACAACATCACGGGCAAGCAGCGCACGCGCGTCGTCAATGACGTGCTCGAGCTGACCGATCTGGTCTACAAGAGTGACGCGCTGGTCGATTCGCTCTCGCGTGGTATGCAGCAGCGGTTGAGCGTCGCGCGTGTCTTGCTGCACGATCCGAAGGTTCTGTTGCTCGATGAGCCTGCCAGCGGTCTTGACCCTCGAGCCCGCATCGAGATTCGCGAGCTGTTCAAAGAGCTGAGGCGGATGGGTAAGACCATCATCATCAGCTCCCATATTCTTCACGAACTGGCTGAACTCTGCGAGACGGTGGGCATCATCGAGCAAGGTGAGCTGATCTACCACGGGCCGATCAGCGAGATCCTCAAGCGCGTCAAGAAAGGCACGAAGCTGCATATTTGCGTGACGGAGCAGCAGGACCTGGCCGCCCTGCTTCTTCAGCGGACCCGAGGCGTCAAGCACGTCGAGCACGTGGACGGGCGGCTCGTGGTCGAGCTCGAGGAGCAGACGCGCGATTTCAGTGCCCTGTGCAAGCTGTTGCTCGACAACAACTTCAAGGTGCGCGAGATCAAGGAGGAGGAGGTTGACCTTGAGACTGCCTTCATGCGGCTGACGAAGGGAATGGTGCAATAGGAGAATTACGGGGCACGAATCACGGATGGCGAATGGGGAAACCCACAGCGTGATTCTCTTCTGTAATTCGTAACCGGTGCTGTTTCCAGAAAGATGATGGTGTTTCTTCCTCCCCTCCTTAACAAGGAGGGGTTGGGGGAGGTTCTTTTCCGTCTGCATGAACCCCCCTCTGTCCCCCCTTGGTAAGGGGGGAAGAAAGCGGAACAACCTTTGTTGGAACGACATTATAGCACTCTCCGAATTTGCGTAACGGGCACGGGGCGAGAAACCCAGGAGAAAAGGGTTGTTTCACCGCTACACGAAAAAAGAGCTTGCTCTAGGTAATTGAATTGTGGTGAACGCAGTACTTCATAGACTATGGTTGTGGTTCTGGCAACTGTTGCCGGCGAACCCGATCCTGGTGCGCGTGGTCTTCGGGGCCTCGCGCCGGCCGCGCCATTTCTGGTTGCGCGTGATCTATCTTACGGCGCTGCTGGCTGTCGTCATGTTCTCACTCACCATGTCCATGAGCCAACGGAGCGCCTCGCTGACCGACCTGGCCAAGAGCGCATCGACGACGTTCCAGTATGGTTCCATGGTGCAGCTCGCGATGATGTGCCTGCTGGCGCCGATGTTCACTGCCGCGGCCATCACACAGGAGCGGGACGCTCAGACGTTCAACATCCTCCTTTCGACGCCGCTGAGTAACGCGCAGATCGTATTCGGTTCCTTAATGAGCCGGCTCTACTTCGTCATCATGCTCCTTGTGGCCGGGCTGCCGATTTTCCTTATGACGATGATCTACGGCGGCGTAACGGAGCGGCAGGTTCTGGAGAGCTTCGCCCTCTCGGGCTCGACGGCTATCCTGACCGGCGCGCTGGCGATCTTCGTGGCCACGATCCGCGTCGGCACGCGGCGGACGATCTTCTCGTTCTACCTGTTAATCGCCCTCTACCTGGTGGCTGTATACTGGTTGGGTTTATGGCCTCGAACATGGATCGAGGCGTCGCAGGCTACGATCTCGGGGCGGCAGATGAGTTGGCTTACGCCGCTGCACCCCTTCCTGGCGCTCGACGTCGCACTCAACAAGGTCTACGCCCCTGCCTACGGCGACCTGGCGGGATACTCCTCCATCACGCGCTACGCGCTTGCGTATCCCTCGGCGGCGTTTGTGATCTGGACCCTTGGTGCGGCCTTTCTTCTTACCGTGGCCTGCGTCCTGTTTGTGCGCCGCGGATCGAAAGTGGGGGAAGCCACGTTTTTCACGACGCTGCTCGAGCGCCTGACCGGCAGGACGTCGGGCGAGCGGACCCGCGCGCCGCGGCGCGTTTGGGCGAACCCCGTCGCATGGCGCGAGGCCAAGACAAGGTCTTCCGGCGGTACGCCGCTTCGGTGGGGTCTGATCATTGGCGGTCTGGTCGCCGCGGCGTTCATCTTTTTCTATCACGCTACCGGCGCCTTCACAACCGTTGAGGTTCGGGAATGGCTCGCCGGGCTGATCATCATCCAGTTCGCCCTCGCGCTGCTCATCGCCATCAACACCGCAGCCACGTCGATGACAAAGGAAAAAGAATCCAAAACGATGGACCTTCTGCTTACCACGCCCGTCACCAGCAAGTACATCCTATGGGGTAAGCTCCGCGGGTTGGTCAGTTTTGCCCTGCCGCTCATCTTGGGACCGGTGGGCGTCTTGCTGGTCTTTGGTGTATACGGGGTTTTCAGTGAAGATGCGCCACCGGCCGTGTGGATCGAGTCCTTCATCGAACTGGCGGCGCTGATGGTGATTTACACGGCTGTCGCGTGTGTCATCAGTCTGCGCGTGTCACTGGTCAGCAAGACGAACATGGCGGCTGTCATGTCGAGTGTCGGGTTGATGATCCTGCTGTGCGGCGTCGCCTCGTTGGTCGGCTTTCCGCTGACCGCTAGCGCGGGCGGAGAGTTCGGCGCTTTTCTCGCCCCATTCACACCGTTTACGTCAATCCTCTATACCGTCTCTCCAAGCGCCCTTTTCGACAACCAGGCCGACTTCGTCCGGGGAGCCACGGTGGCCCGAGCGGCGGGCCTGGTCGGGAGCATCGTGGCCACCATCGTCTACGCCTTCTGCGTCTGGACGGTCTACTCGGGCCTGGTCCGCAACTTCGACATGATCGTCCGCAAGCAATCGGGCACGTAGTGCCTCAAAGAGATGGCCTCTTATCCGAACCCCGACCGTAAGGGAGGGACCGCCTTTGCGTCGAACCAGCCGCTTCCTGACGGGCGCGGTTCGGATCAGATAGACCTCACTTTTTCTGAGATACTACACTGGAACGCTACCGATAGCCCAGTTCCGCCAGATCGTCTTCATCCAACCCGAAGTGGTGGCCGACCTCGTGAAGAACGGTCTTGCGAACCTGCCGGATGATCTGCTCGCGCGTGCGACAGAAGCGCTCGATGTTGCGCTGATAGATTGTGATGCGATCAGGCAAACGCCCGCTTTGCTCGACACTCCGGTCGGGCAGGGGCGTTCCGTGGTAGAGCCCGAGCAGGCCGCGTCGGCTCGTCCCGCCCACCTTTCGGCATGTGTGGAGGTCGGGCATGGGCTCGATCTCGACGATAATATCGCGCATATACCCGGCGAGCTTCTCGGGGATCTCCTCGAGCGCCTTCTCTACCAGTTCCGCGAACTCATCGGCTGAGAGTCTCATAGGCGTTGCACCCGAAGCGTCCTGCTTTGCCACATGCAACCGGGCTTTGCTGGTCAAACCGTCACCAACCCACTACCATAGCGACACATGGGGCGACAGAGTACCCTCTTTTGTGAGATGTCTCGTCGGTGGGCGGCCCTGCCGGCGCGTGGACCACAGGGGACGTGATGCAGGGAGACGTGAGTGTGCAACCTGGATTCTTGAGACGGCGGGCGGCAACCGTCGCGATCGTGCTGACGGCGTGGCTGACGGGCGGATGTCTAAGCGGCGGGATTCTGATCAAGCCGGTCCCCGCGAGGAATGATCTTGTCGAGCAGGAACTCTACCGTGATTCGTTCCTGGCACGTCAGAAGATCGCCATCATCGATGTCAGCGGGTTTATGGCGAACGCCCACGAGTTTGAGCTCATCGGCCGGGGGGAACACCCGGTCAGCCTGTTTCTCGAACAGCTTGACAAAGCCCGTCGCGACCGGGCGGTCAAAGCCGTTATCCTCCGCATCAACTCACCCGGTGGGACCGTCGTCGCCGGCGAGCTCATGCGTGCCGAGCTCTTACACTTCAAGAAAATGACCGGTAAGCCCGTGATCGCGCTGATGATGGATGTGGCTGCCAGCGGCGGGTACTACCTGGCCTGCACTTGCGATGAGATTGTGGCTCAGCCTTCGACCATTACCGGAAGCATCGGCGTGATCATGCAGATGTTCGAGCTGTCCGGTACGATGAAGCTCATCGGCGTCACCGGTGATGCCATCACCTCAGGGCCTCATAAGGACTCCGGTTCGCTTTTCAGGAAGATGCGACCGGAGGAGCGTGAGCTGTTTCAGCAGATTGTCAACGACATGTATGAGCGGTTTGTTAGCGTCGTAGCCGAGGGTCGGCCTGATCTCAGTGAGGAGCAGGTGCGCAAGCTCGCTGACGGACGGGTACTCATAGCCGGTCAGGCCCTCGAGAACGGTTTGATCGACCGGATCGCCACGATGCGCGAGACAATCGAGCTTTTGAAGGATCGCATCGGCGCCGAGAAGGTCCGCGTCGTGGTCTACGGCCGCCCGTTCGACTATCGACCGAACTACTATGCTCGATCCCCCATCACACCACCCGGCGATGTAAACCTGATCAATGTCGACCTGCCCAAGTGGCTCGATGCCACCCGGCCGAGGTTCCTTTACCTGTGGGCACCGGGGTTGTAGCTCAAGCACACGAGCAGGGGCCGCCGTGCGGACTACTTACGTTTGGCAGCCGTATTCCATCAGCATGCGCACGTACGACGCCCGTGTGTGTGGTACGTCGCCAAGACCGAGCTTATCTTGGACGGATCGGATCGTCTGCTCGTCCGGTCCTTCAATCTCGACGAAGGACCCCAGGTGCGGCGGTTCATCGAGCTCGATCCGGCATGATTCGTATGACCAACTCTCGCGGCGCTTTTGATACCGGAGGATCACCACAAATCCGAGGCGTTCGAGCATAGTTGCGGCGGCGGCTTCGTCGCTCACGTCGATCTCGATCTCCTCGCGCCGCTTGAATGGGCCGGGGACGGTTTTGCCCTTGAAGGTCAGTATCGTCCGCCGATCGCCGCTGCCTTCCGCGACGGTCGTGCGAATCCGCAAACCGCATCCGGCTGCTCGGAGTGTGCCGTCCGCCTGGTCGAAGATGAGGTTGGTCTCCAGCACCTTCTCGATAAGCGTTGCCCCGAGCGAGTGGAGCCGCTCCCGCATGGGATCGAGCGAATCGACTCGCAGTTTGGCTTCCAGCTCGGTAGGCATCGTTTGAATCAGTTCGACCCGCAGGCCCAGAGCCTGCGCGGGCGTCCGCGCGGACTCAAGTCCGCGGCTCGTTCAGGGTTTCGCCCGCCGTCATCACCCTCAACGCCACCATAGGCAATGACCACGCTACAACATCTACTGCCGTTTCAACAAAGGTTGTTCCGCTTTCTTCCCCCCTTACCAAGGGGGGATTGAGGGGGGTTCATACGGACGGAGAAGAACCTCCCCCCTACCCCTCCTTATCAAGGAGGGGAGGAAGAAACACCATTACCTTCCTGGAAGCGGCACTACGTCGCCACGATATTGACCAATCGGCCTTTGACGACGATCACCTTGCGGATCGTCTTGCCCTCGATGGCGGCTGCCACCTTGGGGAGTTCCATCGCGGCCTGTGTCATGGTCTTGTCGTCGGCGTCGGCCGCCACCATCACACGTCCCCGAACCTTACCACACACCTGCACGGCGATCTCGACCTCTTCATCGTGTGCGAGCTTCTCGTCATACTCGGGCCAGGGCTCATTCGCCAGGGTCTTGTCATGGCCCAACCGATGCCACAGCTCCTCCGCCAGGTGCGGCGCGAACGGCGCGAGCAACAGGACGAACGGCTCGATCACCGCCCGCGGGCGCGTCTTTTGCGGGGTCATCCCGTTGACGAAATCAAACAGCGCCGCGATCGCCGTGTTGAGCTTGATCGCCTCGATATCCTCGCCGACGCGCCGGATCGTCTTGTGGAGCAGTCGGAGCGATTCCTCATCGGGCTTCTCGTCGGTCAGCGCCGCCGACAGCTCGTTCGTGTGCTCATCCACGACCAGCCGCCAGATGCGATGGCAGAGCTTGAACAGACCGGGAACGTCGCGCGTGTTCCAGGGCTTCGACACATTGAGCGGCCCCATGTACATCTCATAGAGTCGGAACGTATCGGCTCCGTATTCGGCGATGATTTGGTCCGGGTTGACCACATTCTTGAGCGCCTTGCTCATCTTTGCGATGACCTGCGTGACCGGCTCGGAAGTCCGCTTGAGCACGTACTGGTCTTCGCCTCGTTTTTCCACTTGATCCGGCCCGACGGTGAGCCCGCGGCGATCCCGGTAGGCGAAGCTCTGAATCATGCCCTGATTGAACAGGCGCTTGAACGGCTCGCGCGTCGAGACGTAGCCCAGATCGTAGAAAATCTTGTGCCAGAACCTGGCATAGAGCAGATGCAGCACGGCGTGCTCCGCCCCGCCGACGTACAGGTCGATCGGCATCCAGTATCGCTCGGCCTCGCTGCCGCAGAACCGCTTGTCGTTGTGCGGATCGATGAAGCGCAGGTAGTACCAGCATGACCCGGCCCATTGCGGCATGGTGTTGACATCGCGACGGTACATCCGCCCCTCTCGCTCGACGCGGACCCACTCCTTCGCCCGTGCCAGCGGCGGTTCGGGCAGAGCCACGGCGTCGTCCGCCACGGGTGTCGGCTTGAAGTCCTCCACCACCGGCAACTCGACGGGCAACTCCTCGTCACCCACCACGATCGTCTCACCGTTCTCCGCGTGAAGCGTGGGGAACGGCTCGCCCCAGTACTTCTGCCGGCTGAAGATCCAGTCTCGCAGCCTGCAGTTCACAGCCGCCCGCCCGACGCCGTTCGCCTCGAGCCAGGCGTTGATCTTCGCCTGGGCTTCGTCCGTGGGCAGACCGTTCAGATCGCACATCTCCAAGGGCGACGCCCCGGTATCCGTGCGAGACGGGGAGTTGAGGTTGATCCCCACACCCGTAAACGACTCGATGAAGATTCCCGGATCCTCGGTGAAGAGGGGCAGTGCCACCTGCCTGACCCAACCCGGATCGCCGTCGAGAATGGCTGTCGCGTCCTGCGCGGTGATTCCGCCGAGCGTTCCAGCCGCCTCGGTGGCGGACTTCATGATCCTGTCAATCAGGTCGGCTTTGCCCTTCTGCTCGCAGTAATCCCTATCGAATGCCCCGCGCATGATCTGCTCGTGGAACCATGTTTCATCCGGTTCCACCACGGGAATGAGTGGCAGGTTGAAGTTCTTGGCGAACTCGAAGTCACGGGTGTCGTGGGCCGGGACCGCCATAATCGCTCCCGTCCCGTACCCCATCAGAACGTAATCGGCGATCCAGACGGGGACGCGCTGGCCGTTGACCGGGTTGATCGCGTAGGCACCCGTGAAGACGCCCGTTTTCTCCTTCGTGTCAGCCGTCCGGGTCAGGTCGGACTTGTGGCGAGCGGCGCTTACGTACTTGTCGACCTCATCGCGCCGGTCGGGCGTTGTGATTTGCTCGACCAGCTCGTGCTCCGGCGCAAGCACCATATAGGTCGCCCCGAAAAGCGTGTCCGCCCGCGTCGTATAAACCTTGATGGAATCCGGGAAGTTGTCGTAGCTCAGGTCTCCCTTCACCTCGCCGTCGAGGCCCTTCCACTTCCCGTCCTCGAGGGTCCACGGATCCGCCAGCGGGAAGACGACCTCGGCGCCGACGCTCCTACCGATCCAGTTGCGCTGCATGATCTTGATCGGCTCGGGCCAGTCGAGCTCGTCCAGATCGGCCAGCAGACGCTCGGCGTACTTCGTGATGCGCAACATCCACTGCCGCAATGGACGACGGTAGACCGGGTGTCCGCCCCGATCACTTCGCCCCTCGGCGTCGACCTCCTCGTTCGCCAGCACGGTGCCAAGCGCAGGGCACCAGTTGACGGGAACCTCATCGAGAAAGGCGATGCGCTGCCGATCCAGCGCGCGGTACTGCTGGGTCTTGGGCAGATCCGCCCATGCGCGACGGCCGGGCGCGTCCGGCGAGCGGACCACGTTGAGCGAGGCGTCCACGCCCCAGCGGCCCGATTCAAGCTCCGCCACAAGCTCGCGGATCGGCCTGGCCCGCCCCTGGATCTCCTTTCCGTCCGGTGCCGTCCAGTGGCACTCGTCGTCGTACCAGCTCTCGAACATCCGGGCGAACATCCACTGCGTGAACTTGTAATACGCGGGATCGCACGTGGTCAGCTCGCGGCTCCAGTCATAGCTTAGGCCGAACATCTTGAGCTGGCGCCGGTAGATGTTGATGTTCTTCTTCGTGGTCTCAACCGGGTGGACGCCGGTCTCGATGGCATGCTGTTCCGCCGGAAGGCCGAACGCGTCAAACCCCATCGGGCGGAGCACGTTGAACCCGCGCATCCGCTTGTATCTGGCGATGATGTCCGTCGCGCAGTAACCCACCGGATGCCCCACGTGCAGGCCCGCGCCGCTCGGGTAGGGGAACATATCGAGAATGTAGTACTTCGGCTTGCCGATAGCGGCACCCGGCTCATCGGGGTTGGGCATGCGAAAGGTCTGGTTCTTCTCCCAGTACGCCTGCCACGTAGCCTCGATGGCCGCGAAGTCATAGCGACCCGCCCTCTCACTCTGCTGCGTATTGGCCATAGCTCATGCCACCATGCTCTAAGCGTCGTCCAAGGTCCTCTTCCACGCTGAAACGTCCAAGTCTAGTCACGACCCGTACCTTGGGCAAACGAGTTGGTCTTGCGCTCGGAGCGACCGAGCTTGGCCGGACGGTCTCATCCGGCTAGAATGGTGTGTCGAAGGAGTGATCCGACGTGGAGAATGGCAATAAACCCGGCGCGAGCGGCGAGCCCGCACCCCCCGAATCGGCCGGCGAGATGCCGCCCGGCGACCACCCGCTCGAGGTGGCTGCCCGGCGAGGCATCGGCCCGCTCAGCCCGTTGGTGCGCGAGGTTTGGCATGGCCACGCCAGACCCTGCGTTTCCTGCGGCCACCTTGTCCTGCGAGAGCAGCGTGAGTGTGATCATTGCGGGCAGGACCTCAGCCTGCAAATGATCGAGAAGATGCGTCTCCACGCCGGGCCTTGGGACGTGTTTGAGCACGTCCGCCCGTTCCCCGGTATTTCACTCGAGCGTGTCATCCGGCAGATTCGGCGCGGCGTCATCACGGAGACGTCGATCGTTCGCGGCCCGGCCACCGATTTCCAATGGCGATTCGCCATCGAGACGCCGGGCCTGTGCCGTTACTTCGGCAAGTGCTGGAGCTGTCATGCGAAGGTGTCGCCGTCCGAAACGCGCTGTCCGGACTGCCTTACACTGCTCGCCTTCGAGAAGCCGAAACCGGTGAAGGAGAGTTCTCCACCGGAGGCCCCCGCCGAGCCGCACATGAAGGAGCTGCGTGAGCTGTCAGCCGCCCTCGATGAAAGCCTCTTGGCGCGTTATGACCCGCTGCGCGAGGAGGTGCCGAGGATTGCCGGTATCCGGGCGGTCTGGCTGACCGTGGCCGTGCTGATCGTGGCCATCGCTACCCTGCTGATCATTGTCAAGATACGCGACAATGAGACGACGCCGATGGAGGCTGTCCCCGGTGTCGTAGCCCCTACGGGTGATACCGAGCAATAGTCCGTTTCCAGAAAGGTAATGGTGTCTCTTTCTCCCCTCCTTGATAAGGGTTCTCCTCCCGAAAAGTTACTGGGAGGAGGCCGGATCGTAAGGTCTTGCGCCATCGTGCCTAAGGACACAATCCGCGTTTGGTCCTGCGGCTCGGGACCCTTTCGGCCGTCGCTCGCCCTGTCCGAGCGGAGCGAGTGGGCGATGGCCGATAGGGTGGGACGCAGGCCGCCTGCGGACGGGCTCACCGAGGCCCGAGCTTCGCGAAAACAGGCGTAATCGGGCGATTCCGAGCCCTTCTGGACTCGTTGGCCCCGTTGAGCCAGTAACTAATTCGGAGGAGAACCTTGATAAGGAGGGGTTGGGGGAGGTTCTTCTCCGTCTGCATGAACCCCCCTCCTTCCCCCAGGGCAATCGCATCTAAATCACCCGCCTGGCGGCGTTGACTCAGTACCCCTCG
>CBDUZO010000074.1:0-21241 GCA_965371725.1 uncultured Phycisphaerales bacterium | reverse complement strand
ATAACAGCATCGGCCACAGAAGGGTGATTTAGTTAACCAATCAAAGGTCAATAAGGGGGGATTGAGGGGGGTTATGCAGATGGAGAAGAACCTCCCCCAACCCCTCCTTGTCAAGGAGGGGAGGAAGAAACACCATTACCTTGTCTGGAAACAGCGCTAGCGACGCCACCGCGCGGTTGTCCGTCACGCTGCACAATTACGCACGGTTATCCGGGCATTGCCACGCTCGAGGTCTCGTTGGCGCTCGACGCGGCACAGGGGCATCCCGCGTTTGTGTCCTTGGAAACGGTCAGCCGATGCTACGGCTTGACGTTCGGCCGGGTAGGCCGGATCACCGGCTGCGAGGTGGACGAGCGCTTGGAAAACGAGATCGGGACCGACAGCGTGGCGACCGACCGATCGCTTGTCGTGATCGTTACCAAGTGAGACCGTCCAGCCGGACGAGCCCCGGCCGGGATCGTCACGTCGACAAGTTGCGCGCCAGTCGTGCTCTCGCGAGTCGTCACCGTTGCGTCTGGAATGTTGGTCTTGGCGCTGAGTATGTCGCTCCTCTCGCCACTGTCCCATTTCAGACGCAGAGTCTTCGTCACCTCTGTCGCTCGGTCGACCGGGAACGTCAAGCGGTCCGGAACGGCCATCAGTCGTTGCCGCACAGTACCTCTCACACGAAAGATTATGTTGGGCGACTCGACCACGCCGGTCTCGATATAAATGATGTCGTTGAATTTTCCGCCTGGGAAGTTGGGGAACGGGGGACTCAGGGTTATCTCGAGATCGTATTGCTCTCCCGGCTCGATCTCACAGATCTGCGCGTCCACGAACTTCAGGCGGCCAGCCAGGACAACGGGGTGGATGGGACCGCCCTCCCCGCGGTACAGTGAGACGGTCCAGTTTTGCGTTGCGGCATCGCGAGGGATTTCGCCAAGTCGCAGATGCTTCGGCTCCGCCTCGATAGGCATGCGAACGTGGCCCCAACACGTGAGCATTTCATTCCCATGCATCGGATCGTTGCTGATGACACGGATCGTCTTCCTGAACGATCCGTCATACCTGTTTGAACTGAAGATGACAGCGAGCTTCTCGGTGGCACCCGGCTTGATCGTACGGTCGGCCCGACCGTTGTAGCGAGTACCTCACCCGCCCGCCGCTTTGATTTCAAGGAGGGCTTCGCCCTCATTGCGAATGCTGAATTCGCAAGTGATCTGCTCCCCTCTCCAGACCGGCTCGACGGTGATCTCGGGCTCCTGGCAAGACCAACGGGGGATCTTCCCTTCAGTGGGGATCTCGATTTTCTTGATTTCCGGCCCACCGTTGCCGCAGGAGGCCCCCTTATCGTCGGCGATCGCGTAGCCAGCTGCCAACGCTGCACAAATGCAGGCCAGCCACACCCGTTGCCCCCAACGCACAAAGCCGCCCGTGCGGTCCGACGCCGCTCCTGTCGAACGACGGTTCTGACTTACGAGAATGTTCATCGGTCCGGTACCTCCTCATCAGGATCGCATTATTTCTCAAGAGCGCTTTCGAGCGCAGCCCGGAATTGTACACAACTCTGCCCGCAAAGGGAATCACCGTGTACGGCGTGTCGCGTTACCGCCCACACACGGGCGCGTTCCGCTCCCGCGCCGGTGCGACCAGGGCGTCCTCCGGGTCCGCCCGGGCTTCCGGCCTCGGAACACGGCGGCACGCCGCAATCGGCCATTCCGACCCGCGTGGCGCGATTGTACCTATTAAACGGCCGCTTGGCTCCATCCCCTAAGGCTTTTCTGGGTTTCCGGCGATCGTGTTGGGGCCCGTAACGAGAGTGTCACTAGCAGGAATCCGAGAGCGTCAGGCCACCTTGGCGCAGACCTTCTTCGCGGCGTCCGTCAGATCGTCGGCGGCAATGAGGGCCGGGATCGCGGCCTGCGTCAGCAGCTCTCGGGCTCGTTCGACGTTCGTCCCCTCCAGACGCACCACGACCGGAACATTGAAACCGATCTCCGTCGCGGCAGTGATCAATGCCTCGGCGATGGTGTCGCACTTGGCGATCCCGCCGAAGATGTTGACCAGGATGCCCTTGACCTTCGGGTCCGACAGGACGATGCGGAACGCTTCGGTTGCCGCCTCGGCACTGACGGAGCCGCCGACGTCAAGGAAGTTGGCCGGCTCGCCGCCGTGAAGCTTGATGATGTCCATCGTCGACATGGCCAACCCGGCGCCGTTGACGAGGCAACCGATATTGCCGTCCAATGGGATGTACGACAGGTCGAACTTCTTGGCCCGGAGCTCCATTGGGTCTTCCTCGCTCGGGTCGAACATCTCCTGCAACCGTTTGTGACGGAACACAGCGTTGTCGTCAAAGTTCATCTTGGCGTCGATGGCCAGGACTTGACCGTCGGGCGTGCGGACCAGCGGGTTGATTTCCGCCAGGGCACAGTCGTACTTGTAGAACACATCGACCAGACCTTGGATGAGTTTCGAGGCCTGCTTTGCCTGCTCCTTGTCCGTGAACCCAAGAGCGGACACGAGTTGTGAGCGCTGGAAGGGTAGCAGGCCGAGGTGCGGATGGAGCCAGCGCTTGACGATGGCGTTGGGCCTCTCCTTGGCGACCACCTCAATCTCGACACCGCCCTCGCGGGATACCATGACAACCGGGCAACGCCTGGTACGATCGACCACAACGGCGACGTAGTATTCGCTCTCGATGTCGACCGCCGAGGCGACCAGAAGCTTCTTGACCGCGATGCCCTCGGGTCCGGTCTGAACCGAGACCATCCGGTTGCCGAGCATGAACCCCGCGGCTTCACGGACCTCCTCCGAGGAATCACAGAGCTTGACGAAGCCAGCCTTTCCACGGCCGCCGGCGAAGACCTGCGCCTTAACGACGGCCTTCCCGCCGATCTTGCTGAAGGCGCCGACCGCCTCGTCGACGGTCTCGACGACGTGGGAAGGGGGGATGGGAACGCCGGCGTCGGCCAGCAACTCTCTTGCCTGATACTCGTGTACTTTCATGGTCTCACGTCCGCAGGATGATGGTGTTCCACTCGACCGCTTCGGCTCCGGCCTCGATCTCCCAGGGGCCGGTCCGTGTATTGTGCGCAAAACCGGACGCGAATCAATCAGACGCTTCGTCCCGATCCTTGCCTCGTATCCAACACCTCGAAGAAAATCGATCAATTGCAGGTTGTTCCTACTGTCGAGCGGGCCGGTTCACCGGTAGGATTGGCGGGAACCCAGAAAGCGAGGTGACGCAGGCCATGACGACAAAAGCCCCTCCCCCCGAAGTGCTGTCGCTGATCGTGTGCGATCAGATCATCACCGACCGGATGACCGGCAAGCAGTCCCTTATCGGCATGTTCGCCGTGATACCGGCCGTCCGCTTCCCGCTTGTGCACCCCCAACTCTGCGTCCACGTTTCCCTGACCGACGGGCACGGCAAGACCAACTTCTCGGTCCGGGTCGTTGACGCCAACGATGCCCGCCCGCCCATCGTCGAGGGCAGGGGCACGGTGCAATTCAAGGATCCCCGGACCGTTGCGAACCTTGGGCTCCAGTTTCACGGCCTGAAGTTCCCCGAGCCGGGGTCCTATCGCGTTCAGATCTACTCTGACGAAGCCCTCCTGCGCGAGGCACGTTTGGAGTTGGTGAAGGTCAAGCCGCGTCCCCGTCCGAAATCGAGCGACGCGATGGGTCCTGATGCGCCGGATCCTGACGGTCCGGGTTACCCCGGCGCGCCGGGCCAACCGGGAGGATTCGGATAGCGTTTCACGGGCAGGCGCGACGATCTCAGGATACGGTTTGTCTTACGGAGACCGCGCCGGCAGCACGAACAATCGGCATTACAAGGCTTTGGCAATCAGACCGGCCACACGCCTACCGGAAAGTAGCATGCCGCCGAAGATGGGCCCCATGCGCGGTCCGCCATACGTTGCGCAGACGCTCATGCCCGAGACCCAGACGCCGGGATAGACCTCGCCCGCCTTCTCAACGACGAATGCCTCACCGGACGGGGCGTCCATCGGCCCCTCGACGGGGAACGGCCCGGTTCGGACATCCCCCAGAAGGTCGCGTCGCCGAAGGGCTTCCACCACGATGGCTTCGTGTCCCGTGCCGTCGATCGTAGCCCGGGCCTCGAATGTGAGCGGGTCAACCGGCAGGACACCGGATATCATCGTTCGATTTACCACGAGCCCCGTGACCCGCCCCTCGCGCAGGCCCACGTCCTCGACAGTGAGCAGGTTGAGCAGATTGGCACCTGCTTTCAATGCGTCGAACGCAAGGCCGGCAGCCAGTTCGACCGCGTCGACGATGTGCAAGTCCTCCTTCTTCCGCTCGTGTCGGATTCCCGCCTCGTCGAGAATCGGCAGCGCGTCGTCCTGGATGACGACGTCGCTCATGCCCATTCCGCCGCCCCAGATGCCGCCGCCGGGTGAAAGACGCTTCTCGACGATGGTGACCCTCAGACCTCGCCGCGCGAGGAAGGCCCCGGCCACCATTCCGGAGGGCCCCGCGCCGGCGATCAGCACATCACTGACCAAGCACCTGGAGAGTTTCTCATGGTACGCCTGAACGATGGCCCGGCTAATTCGTGTGTCGTCAAATGTGCTCATGGTCCGTCCTTCTGATTCCAATCGGTGCAGCGCCACTGAGGTGCGTGTGCAGACGGTGGAACCGTTGCGCAGCGACTTTGGCACCTGCATTCACAGAGTGGCCTTGCCACCGACCATACGCGGATCACCGCGTCGTCGCAACTCACACCAAGTGGCTTTGCCACATCGGCGCTCCCGCCGTCTCTCATTCGAGGCGTGCGCGGGACACTTGCACTGGGCGCCTCACGGCGTTTTGGGCTCGTTCTCTTTGGGAGTGTCCGCCTTCGCCTTGTCGGCCTTCTCTTTCTCGATGAGGGCCTTGATCTCAGGCGGCAGGTCGAAGCGATCAGCCGGAATGTCGACGTTGTGCTCAATGCTGTCGAAGGTTATGACCATCGTTTGGACGCCGCCGAGAAGAACCTGCTTCATCTTGTGCGGGAAGAGGATTCCGCCGACCTGCTTGTAATCACTGAGGAACGTTTCGATCGGGATATCGCCCATCTCCGAAGGGTGGATTGATTCGATCTTGATGCACAGCCCGGACTCCTTGTCGTAGTAGCGGGTCTCGGGATCACTTTCCTTGGGAGTCATCACGATCTTGTAGCAGGTCTTTTCGTCAACGGTGGCGATCCCGACGCACTCGGCTTTGTCGTAGTTCTTCCTCCACTCCACGTCGCCCTGAAACAAAGCCTCACGTAACCCCGCCGCACGTTTCTTCCCCTCTATGACCTGCGGGCCCATCATCATGGACGTTTGCCAGACAACCTCGCCGTTGGTCCCTTGAACCGTTTTGCCGAGAGACCCGGATTCCGTGACGACGTAGTTCTTGTTCGGGGCGGCTTCATACAAAGTCAGGGACATCTTCAGACCCATCGCGGGGATCTCAATGTTTCCCTTGCTGACACGGTTGTGAAGCTTGAGGTAGACCGCCTTGCCGCCGGTGGCCTTCACGTAGTTATCGAGGATGTCCTCACCTTTCGGCAGGGCCTCGTCGCCCGCCAGGACCAGTGCCGGGCCGGCCAACCAGGCAAACAGGATCAATGCCGTAAACAGCCCGGCGCTTCGGCGGGCAGGGTGCAGGAACCCACAACGAGACGAATTCGGAACAAGACGGTTCATCGATCGTAACTCCTATTGATTGATTCAGCCCGGGATTCAAAGAACGTTCAACGCACTTGTATCACGGTTTCGCGGGACCTGCCAATGGGGCGTTGCCCGATGCAGATCACTTCGTTCCACGAATCCATGCAACGGCAGCCTGTTTGACCGGATCCTCGCCCCGCAGGAGCGTTTCCCGGGTTGGGGCGATCTCGACGTCCGGCGTCACACCGTTTCCTTCCAAGGTCTCGCCGCCCTGTGAGATGTAGTCCGCGATGGCATACTGGAACCCGTCGCCGTTGGGGAGCTTCTCGATCTGCGAGGGCAGGGCGGCACCGGCCGTCCTCGCGCCGAAGACACGGGCGATACCGAGGTCCTTGAGCCCGCCCGCGAAAATCTCCGACGTCGACGCGGACAAGCCGTCCACCAACAAAGCGACCGGTCCGCTGTACGTGAGCGGGCGGGGAAAGACGACGAATTTGAGCTCGTTGTTACGCAGGTAGGTCGTACCCAGATGCAAGCCCTTCCGGTCCACGAACCAACCCGCCATCCCCATGGCCATCCCCCCGATCCCTCCGAGATTGCCACGAATGTCGATGATGACTCCCTTGGCGTCCATGAACGATTGCATGGCCTGGTTGAACTCGGCCATAACGTAGGCGGGATCGAAGAAGCTCCCGACGGCAATGTAGCCGATCTCATCGTCGATCCGGGTTGTCTCGATCCAGACCTGCAGCGGTGGAAGGTTGCCGAACTGAACCCGGCGCCCCTTCGGCTCGCCAAGGGTGAGTTCCAGGTCGACCGCGCGTTTTTCACCATCCACAAAGCCGACGGAAACCGTGTCACCGAGTTCACCTTTCATCCGCCCCATCACGGCCCTGGCCAGCACGAGATCCTTGAAAGTCTTGCCCTCGAATTCCTCATCGAGCCTCGCGAGGATCGGTGCGGTGTCCTTTTTTCCGATGCGAGTGATCTCCCAGCCGGGTTTCACACCGGCCTCGGAAGCGCCGGACCCTGGATCGACCGAGGTGACAAGCGCATGGCCCTCTAGGACGCGAACATCGATTCCGGTGACCGCCTCGCGCGGCCCCGTTGCGTCCGGATCCTCCATGTCCGTGTAGAGCTCCGCGGGAATAATGGCGAAGTGCGATTGCCCGAGTCTATCGAGCATGTCTGTCATGGCGCCGCGTGCCGGCGGCATGGTGGTGGCCTGTTCCACTTTGGGTCGCAGTTCCGCGCGGAGGGCCTCCCAATCGAGCCCGCCGAGCTCGGGGTCAAAGTGCTTGTCGCGGATCGTTGTCCACACGTAGTCGAACGATTGGACGTTGAGTTGCCTTTGCTGTTCGGTCAGGCGTGGCGCCTTGGGGGTTGCGGCGCATCCCGCCAGAAGCAGCAGGCAAACGATGCCGGTGGCGGAAACGACCCGGCACGTGGCCGGCCTGGGAACGACCCGCTTCATGTGTGTGGGCCACAGAGGTGCGCGTTCGCGCTGCCTGTTTAGCATTTCCTAACTTCTCCTTTGTCAAAGGGAATCCGGCGCCGGCGCGCTCCGGTCAGCCCGTCTCCGTGATATCTCTCCCGCCCGGCGATCCGCAGACTAGTGACGGGCCGGCGTCATGGCAAGCGGCTGCAGGTCGAATCATGCGGGAGTTTGTCCGGCACCGAGGTCCAGGCGGCATCGGCGGAGCCCGACAGGCCGCCGATTACCGGTCCGTTGACCGAGCGGGCGACGGCGCTACAGTTCAATATAGCACTCTCCGAATTTGTGTAGCGGGCACGGGGCGAGAAACCCAGGAGAAGAGGGTTGTTTCACGGCTACACGAAAAAAGAGCTTGCTCTAGTACATGGCCGGCACGAGGCCTATCGGACCGCCGTGGCGGCGACTGAAAGGGGAGGCTGCCGCGTAAGTACATCAGGTTCTGCATCCGGGTGGCTGATCGGACGGGAAGGGGCGCATGCCAAAAGCACGGACCATCGTCGTCACGCGTCGACCGTTGGGAACGAGTGTTGTACCGCTCGGTAAGCCCGCGGCGAGGACCTTTCCGCACGCGCGAACCGTGCGGTTCTGGCCGACCATGGCGGTTGTGTCGATGACGCTCGCCGCCCTGGCCGCATCCGCCATCTGGCTTTGTGTCCGCCCCACGTATGAGGTCGCCGCGACGCTGCACATCGAACCGTCCGAGGGGGTGGGGCTTCCCGGCGTTGTCGAGAGCGCCGCCCATTACCAGCGGTACCTGGCGACGGAAGTCATGAAGCTCCGGAGCGAAACGCTTCTGGATGCCACGATGGAGACGCCCGAGATTCAATCACTGGGCCTGTGGAACGGCGTCGATGACCCGCGGCGGTTTGCCCACCGTGGCCTCCACATCGCCCCGGTCGCCGGAACACAGCTCATCAAGGTGGCTATGACCGGGGACCGTCCCGAGGACCTGGCGAACATTATCAATACGCTCTTGCGAATCCACCTCGAGCGTCACGAGCAGCGGCAATGCGAGCATAAGCAGGAGATCGTCCAATCGCTCACGGCGGAGCAGGCGGAACTGCAGGCCGCGCTTCGGAGCAACCTCGCCGCGCGTGAACAGAGCATCACCGTGCAGGGTGCGGACGGGAGCACATCGCTTGCGACCATTGAGACACGGGCGGCGGAGCTGCGTAACGAGCTCTCCGGGCTTCAGCAAGCTCGCGCGCTGGCGACCGCAAGGCTCGATACCCTTCAAAACGCCCGCGCCGACGGCGGTCCGCTTGGTGGTGACCCCAAGGAACTGGAGGAGTTCCTCGGCAAGGACATCGAGCTGCAAGCCCTGAACGAGAAGTATGGTGCCGCGGAAACGAAGATCATCGAGGATCAGAAGGACGGACGCCTGCCCACGCACCCCGAAGTGAGAGGCAGGCTCAAAGAGATGGCGGCCCTGCGCCGGCGGATTACCGCACGCGAAAAGGAGCTTCGGGAGCCCTACATCGCCACGACGGCGCGGAAGATCCAGGCCGAGCTGGATGACGCCACCGTGGCATCCGCGGTCCTCGAGCGGGAACTCGATGCGATCGCCCGGGAACGAGCCGGAGCGATCAAGATGACGCGACACGTGAACGAGTTGGACGCCGAGAGCGAGCGATTGGAGCAGGAACTCAGCCGGATCAAGCAGAAGATCCGCGACGTCTCGGTCGAGGAGAACCGCAGATCATACGTGACCCTTCAGGCAGCGGCCCGCGTTCCAGCCGCTCCGAACCTCGATCATCGGCCCATCCTCACAGGCTTTGCGGTTCTGGTCAGCCTCTTCGTCGGTGGCAGCGTGGCGCTGATCCGCCGAACGCGTCGTCGGGGTTTCGACCACCCGGGCGAGGTCGCCCGACGCCTGGGTCTCAACGTGGTCGGAAGCGTCCAGGCGACATGCGGAGATGGGCTCGCCTTGCAGGCCGTGGATCAGCGTCTTGTCGAGCCTGTCACCGGAATTGCCTCAACCGAGATGACGACCGCCCAGCCGCACACGCGTAGCCGGATGATCACCAGCGCGACCGAGCGCTGCGGCCAATCGTCCTTCGCCGAGAACCTGGCGCGCAGCATGGCGTCGCGCGGACGACGCGTGCTCCTGATCGATGCGGATGCCGGTTGTCACGGTATCACGGATGCGATCGGAATGACGGGCAGGCCCGGACTGATGGAGTTGCTGAGTGGAGACGCATCGCCTGACGATGTGGTATGCGGTCTGGCGTCCGCGCCCGCTGGAGGTCTCACCAACGATGGCGTGAGCGGTGGCGAGGCGTTGCTGACGGTGATCCCGATCGGTACCGGTGTGGGCGGGCTGGCAGAACGCCTTAACGATTGGCACGCCCAGGTGAAGTTCCGCTCGATGTTCGAGGGTTACGACGAGGTCGTCGTGAGCGGCCCACCTGTTCTGGCAGTGGGTGACGCCGTCCTGCTTGCGAGCCTTGTTGATGAAGTGATCCTGGTCGTGCAGCCGGGTCGATCAGCCGAGCGACAGGCAACGCAGGCACGGCAATTCCTCGAAAGCGTCGGCGTTCACGTCACCGGCGTGGTCCTGTCCCATACAGATTAGAGTATGTTCCGGTTTTGTGTGCCGCACGATCCCCCTCTTTCCCCCCATTGGCAACGGGTGGGCACCGCCCACCAGCACAGGGACGACTGAGCAACAGGTAGGGTGGGCACCGCCCACCAGCACAGGGACGACTGAGTCACGCGGTGGGCAGTGCCCCCCTACATGCCATTGGCAGGGGGGATGAAGTGGTGGGGCGTTGCGGGACCGGTTCTCTGGAATCACGCCTTGAAGATCTTCTTTCGCCCGATCTTGACCTTCGCGGTCGCGTTGCGTGTGTCGACCACAAGCCGAGAGTGCTTGACGATCCAGTCGTAATCATAATCCGAGTGGTCGGTCGAGATCAGCACGCAATCGTAGGACGAGAGCATCCTCGCCGAGAGCTTCTTGCTGCTCATCCCGAGATTGTGCTCGCGCTGTTTCGGGGTGCGAGGGATGTAGGGATCGTTGTAGTCGACCTTGGCGCCGCGCTTCTTGAGCCTCTCGATCAGCTCGATCGATGGTGACTCGCGGACGTCGTCAATGTCCCTCTTGTAAGCCAGACCGAGGATCAGAATCCGCGAGCCCCTGATGGACTTCTTGCGATCATTCAGTGCGTCACCCAGCCTCGTGACAACGTACTCGGGCATGACCGTATTGATCTCACCGGCCAGCTCGATGAACCGCGTTGTCATGCCGTACTGCCTGGCCTTCCACGTCAGATAGAAGGGGTCGATGGGGATGCAGTGCCCGCCCAGCCCCGGACCGGGGTAGAACGCCTGGAACCCGAACGGCTTGGTCGAGGCCGCTTGAATCACCTCCCACACGTCGATCCCCATCCGATCGAAGAGCACCTTCAGCTCGTTGACCATGGCGATGTTGACCGAACGGTAGACGTTCTCGACGATCTTGCTGGCCTCCGCCACCTCGCAGCTCGAGACGGGTACGACCTGTTCGAGGGCGGTGCCATAAAGCGCGGATGCGATCTTGCGGCTCTTGTCGCCGTATCCGCCCACGACTTTCGGAATGGTCTCGGTCGTATAATCCTTCCGCCCCGGGTCCTCCCGCTCGGGGGAATACGCCAGGAAGAAATCCGACCCGGCCGCAAGCCCGCTCGTCTCGAGGATCGGCTTGAGCAGCTCCCGCGTCGTTCCGGGGTAGGTCGTGCTCTCAAGGACGATCAGTTGGCCGCGCCGGAGATGATCCGCGATCAGATGGCCCGTGTTCTCCACGAACCGCATGTCCGGATCACGCCATTTTGTCAGCGGCGTCGGGACGCAAATGAGGACGGCATCACAGACCTTCAGGACAGCCGGGTCGTCCGTGGCGCGGAATTGCCCATTGGATACGACCTGCTTGATCATCGAGGACGGAATGTGCTTGATGTAGCTTCGTCCCGCGTTCAGCTTGGCCACCTTGGCGGAATCCACGTCGAACCCGGTGCAGCGAAAACCGGCGGCGCAGAAGGCTCGCATCAGCGGCAGCCCCACGTAGCCCAGCCCGGCCACGCCCACGTGCGCGGTGCGGTTCTTGACCGCCTTCAACCACTGGTCCACCGTCAGCAACGGGCGCACGCGCGGGTTTTTCATTGCCTTTTCATCCGAAACCGTCGAAAACTTTTTCGCAGTAGGGGCCATGCCGGACTCTCCCTGGTATACTCTTCGTGGAGCCGAAACAGTATCGTTCGGTAACACCGACGCTTCCAAAATGGAACCCGCGGGCGAACCGCACCGGTGTTCGCGATTCCGTCCGTAGCGGCCATTGCAGCACGACGACCCGCGAAACCGGCCGATAGGATTATCGACCTTGCCCGGCCGATACTATAATGGGTCCCGCTCCAGGACACCAAACACGGATTCCGATTGAAGGTCTGAAATGGCACGTTCAATACCACTGGGTCGCCCGAACATCACGGACGCGGAGGTCGACGCGGTTGTCGCCGTCCTGCGCAGCCAACGGCTCTCTCTGGGCCCGAAGCTCGTCGAGTTCGAACAGGCCTTCGCCGCCTACTCTCTTACCGGCCATGCCGTGGCCGTATCGAGTGGGACAGCCGGGCTTCACCTGCTCGTCATGGCCATGCGGATCGGTCCCGGCGATGAGGTCATTACCACACCCTTCTCCTTCATTGCCTCCGCGAACTGCGCACTTCTGGAAGGCGCCAGACCCGTCTTCGTCGACATTGATCCTGAGACCTGGAACATTGACGCCGCTCGGATCGAGTCGGCGATCACGCCGAGGACCAAGGCCCTTTTGCCCGTCCACGTGTTCGGTCAACCGGCGGAGATGGACGCCGTCCGCGCGATAGCCGATCGGCGGGACCTTCGCGTGATCGAAGACTCCTGCGAGGCGATCGGGAGCCGGTATCGCGGTCGCCCGGCGGGCTCGCTGGGTGACGCCGGCGTTTTCGCGTTCTACCCCAACAAGCAGATCACCACGGGAGAGGGAGGAGTCATCGTCACCGACGATGAGGAGCTGGCCCGGATGTGCCGGTCGCTTCGCAATCAGGGTCGCGACACGAACGGCGGGTGGCTGGCTCATCCACGACTGGGTTACAACTATCGCCTGAGCGATATCAACTGTGCGTTGGGTCTGGCTCAGCTAAACCGCATTGATGAGATTATCGCGGTACGACGGGGTGTCGAGGCGCTTTATCGGGAACGGTTGCACGATGAACCGCGAATCGTTCTGCAACGCGTGCATCCCGACACGGAGGTGAGCTGGTTTGTCTTTGTCGTTCGCCTGGCGGACGAGTATACGCAGGACGATCGGGACCACATCTTGACCGCGCTCTCTGAGCGCGGGATCGGGTGCAGCAACTATTTCGCGCCGATCCATCTACAGCCGTTCTACGTGGAGCGGTTTGGCCACAAGCCGGGTGATTTCCCGATTTGCGAAGCCCTGGCGTCACGATCGATCGCGCTGCCGTTTCATCACGAGTTGACGGAGGAGGACATCGACCACGTCTGCGCCGAGTTGCAACGCCTACTCTAGAACAATCACCTGTAGCGGCTACGCGTCTGGCATCCCCCCTTGCCAAGGGGGGAAAGAGGGGGGTCGCAGGATACACACGACCATTAATTAACCGCTGTAAGCTGCGGGCTTTCACTTTCAGCCCGCGAGGAGCTTGATACGATCCGCTTCACGGAACCGGTGAGCAGGTGGTTGAGCATTTCAGTTCGCTCGTGGCCGATCACCAGCCCGGCGATCGGCTGACGCTGGCAGTGCATCGTGGGGCGGAGCAGATGAACATAGACGTCACGCTCGGCCGCTGCCCTCCGGAGGTCGCCCAAGGTGGGAACGTCCGAGCGATTGACGAGGCAATCCCGGCTGCGCGGGCGCGTTTCGATGCCCTCTGGGACAGACACTTTCACGTGGAGACAGCCGTGTCAACCGACAATCCGAAACCGTAAGGAACCTCGACGCCCCTCCCGCGAGGAACGACTCCCGCTATCCTACGCTTCTCTTCGTTTTGACGTTTCGCCGTTTCGACGTTTCTTCTCAGCGTTTCTTGGGCGATCTGGGCGACCGTTGCTGGGCCTGTTTCTGTGCATTCTCAGCCATCTGCTGAAAGCGCCGCATGAACCCGAACTTGCCGGGACGCTTGGGGCCGTCGGGCTCGGGTCCCGTCGGTTTGTGCAGCGTGCCGTCGTCTTCACTCTTCTTGATGTGCTTGCGAATCCACCACTGCTCGATCGTGCCGAATAGTGAGCTCGACATGATGTACAGGTTCAAGCCGCTGGGCATCTTGTAGAAAATCAGCAGCATCATGATGCTCATCATGGGCATCATCTTCTGCATCATTTCCTGCTGCGATCTCTGCTGCTCGGACGCGTTGGGGTTGGCCTTCGGTTTGGGCTGGAGCTTCTGTTGCGTGTACATGAAGATCGACACGAGGATCGGAAGCAGATTGAACGCCGGAAGCTCCCACCCGAACAGAGGGACAATGATCGGCCTTGCGAATGTGTACAGGGCATCCGGGGCTGACAGATCGTTGATCCACGTGAAGAGGAAAGCCTCGTGCCGCATCATAATGTTGTTCCACAAGCTGATGTACAGCGCGACCCAGATGGGCAACTGGATCAACTGCGGTAGGCAGGTGAGCATCTGACCGGCGGGGTTGATCCCGTGCTCCCGGTAGAGCTTCATGGTTTCCTGCTGGAGCTTCTGCTTGTCATTGCCAAACTTCTTCTTGAGCTCCTCGATCTTCGGCGCGAACTCACCCATGCGCTGCTGCATACGCACCATGTTCACCTGCCCCTTCTTGGTGAGGGGGTGCAGCAGCGCGCGAACGAGAACGACCATGATCATAATGGCCACGCCGTAGTCGCCGAAGATCGAGTAGAGACCGTTCAGCAACCAGATCATCAGCTCGACCAACACGGTGAACGTGCAGAAGGGATAGCTCTTATAGACCTGAAAATAGTAGTCCCGGGAGCTGTAAAACGGGATTTCCCGGAACGCGTCGGGGTCTTTCTTGCCAAGGTAGAGAACGGCCCGGTTGGTCGATTCGGCACCGGGAGCAACCGTCTCGCTGCGCACGACAAACCGGAGTGTGACGTCGTCATCGGTCGTGCCGAGCCCGTCCAGGTCGACGCCTGATAGCTCGGTGACGTTGCTTGCATCGTCCGTCCAATTGACGCCGACCGGTGCCAGGACGCACGTGAAGTACCGGTTGCCGGACGCCGCCCAACTGAGCCGTTCACCGCCGGCCGTCGCAGTGGCCTTGAACAGCTCCAAGGTCTTCTTCCCGGCCACTTTGCTGAGTTGCGTTCGACCGCCGCCGACGCGTCCGGTTTCCCCTGAACGGATTCCGTAGTCGATCACACGGTCGTCCATCCTGGTACCAACCATCGGTATGTCCACTACGCCGCGATGGGTCACGACAACCGTGTGAGGTTGATCCGGCGACAGGTTTTCGACGACCAGTTCCGATCTTAGATCGTGTTGACCGGATTCCTTCGACTGCTGCGGGAGGGTAAACCGCCGCGTCAAGCGAAGTGCGGGTTGGCCGTCCTGGGTGATGTCGATGGAAAACTCGACGCGCTGCCCGACCAGTTCGCCTTCGGTCACGTCGGTCGAGTACCTGGTCTCGCCCGCGACATTCCAGGCCTTCACAGACCATTTCTTGTCGTGAAGGGGCACGTCGACGTCGTCGATATTGATCTTCTCAACGGCTAAGGAGCGATAGATCGTCCCATCGTCCCGCTCGATCCGCGAAAGAAGCGGGTACCGCTCCGGGCTGTTGATCGTCTCGGCGTGATCGGTCATCGTGGCCGACTCGACCGAAGCACCGACGTTGGAGAGGACAAGTCGCATTCTGTAGGGGCTTGCCTCCGCTTCTTCAACAACGCCGTTGAGCAGTTCCGACCCAATGGGCACGGTCAGTTCCTCGGCGGCTTCCACGACGGCAAAGCCATTCCCTGCCGTTGTACCCGCTGTCCGGACCGGTTGTCCGACCGGTGTGGCGGGATCGGCTTGGGAAGGCGGGCTCGTTTCCTCGGCGCCGGTGGTGGCGGCCTGGGGAGTCGCCGTCTCCTGCGGCGCGGGCTCTGGCCGAGGTGGCAGGAGTTTCGGGCCGACAGCCATCACGATCATAAAGATGGCGGCGGCGATCAGCACGTTGCGAAGGGTGTCTTGGTCTTTCATGGAATCGTTTCGTGGCAACCTGGCGTTCGGGCCAAAAACACGGCGGATGGTTCGGCGACCCGCGCGTCGCTTTCTACCGCCCTTCGAACAGGCGCGTGCCCAGGTAATCGTCCAGCTCGGGCGTGTCGAAGATTTTCCGAGCGGCCTTCTCGACGTCGTATTCGAGTCGGACAAACTCGATGGTCGTGCAGTATTCGTCCTCGCCGACCTCGGGTGGTTCGTAGTCCTCCGGGGCTTCGTGCTTTTCGTAGACCAGGACGTAGCAGAGCCGTGGGTCTCGATCACGCGGTTGCCCGACGCTACCGACGTTGATGATGGCCTTTTCGTCCGACGTGATCGAGTAGATATTCATCTCCGGAAGCTCGTCGGGCGGGTCGAAGCAGGGATCATCAAGAAACACCCCCGGCACGTGCGTGTGGCCGACGACACAAGCCATCTGGTCCTCGGTCAGCCGCTTGAAGTTCTCCAGAACCCTACCGGGGTTGGTGTAAATGTCCTCGGGGAAGAGGTACTCGTTGATCGGGCGACGGGGAGATGCGTGAGCCATCATGATCCCGTCGCTCTGGTGCCAGACGGGCATCCGACCGAGCACTTCCCACCGGCGGTCGCGCTTTGCCTTGTTCTTCTCATCTTCGAGCACCTGGCGGGTCCAGTAGGAGGCCCGCTCGGCGCCAACGTTGAAATTCGTCGGCTCGTAGAAGACAGCGAGGTCATGGTTTCCGCACAGCACCATCTCACACCGCTCAGCCACCGCATCGAGGCATTCCAGTGGATTGGCGCCATACCCAACAACGTCACCAAGGCAGAAGATGCGTTTCACGCCGCGACGCTCGATATCGTCAAGCACGGTCTGAAACGCCTCGATGTTGGCGTGGATATCTGAAACGATCGCAAACACGCAAAACACTACCTGAATAGAGCATACACGGGCGACCCCCATCCACGGGGCCGCAACCCCGTCACCGCACCTTGTGGTCGGCACCGGCCCGTCCGGTCGGCACCGGTTCATCCGGAGCGGAACTCTACGCCTGCCTCTTTCGTGAGTCAATCCCGCAGGGCCCGTTCCCCGGATCCGTTCATTCGCTGATGCGGGATGAACATGGTGTCGGTGGCTGTGAAAACTTGTATCATGTGCGATACCGTGAGCCGCGCCCCCACAGCCAACGAGCCGTACGCGCTTGCATTCGAGACCTCCGGATCGGTCGGCAGTGCCGCGCTCGGACACGGCGATCGGATCATCGAATCGCGTTGCTTTTCGGGCCCCTTGATGCACGCTCGGGATTTCCTGCCCACGCTCGATGCGTTCCGCCGTGCCCACTCCGTCCCGCCGGAAGCAATAAAGCGGGTGTACATGTCCGCCGGACCGGGAAGTTTTACCGGATTGCGGATCGGGATCACCGCCGCCAGGATGCTGGCCTTGGCCGTCGGGGCGAAGCTTGTGGGTGTCCCCTCGTTGGATGTGATCGCCCGCAATGCGCTGGACCTTCCCAATCCACCGGACGAAGTGGCCGTGCTCCTGGACGCCAAGCGGGGACGCGTCTACGCCGCCGCCTTCCGGCGTACGGTCGGAGGCTTCACACGCACCTGCGGGCCGGATGAAGTCGATCCCTTGGAGTTCCTGACCGCCCAGCCACCCGGTTGTGCTCTGATGGGCTCGGGGATTCCGCGTCACGCCGAGACTGTCTCTGCGTGTGGTCTTGCCGTGCTACCGGAGCCGACCTGGCAACCACGGGCCGAGGTCGTTTACCGCCTTGGACACGAGCGGGCTGAGCGGGGTGAATTTGATGATCCACGAACGCTGGTCCCGATTTACATCAGACCGCCCGAAGCCGAGGAGAAGTGGGAGCAACGCAAGCGTCAGCGGCAGAAGCGGTGAGCAGGCTCTAAGGAGTACGGTGCCCCATTCTTCGCGGAGATTGTAGGGTGGGCACGGCCCACCATCGGTGGATTGTGGGGGACGGACGGTTGTTCGAGATGTCTTCTCAATCCATTCCCCACCCTTTTCTAACGAAAAGGATGGGGCACCCGCTAACGAAAAGGACGTGGCGCATGCTGCTACGGTTGCGGGGGGTCACCCGAACGGAAGGGCTCCGATTGTTCGAGTACCTCCAGGGCGCGGCGGGCGGCCTTTTGTTCGGCGTCCTTTTTGCTGGCCCCCCACGCGCTGGGATAGCGACGGCCGGAGACGACGACGCACACCTCGAAGCACTTGCTGTGGTCCGGACCTTGCTCATCCAGCGTGTCGTAGTGCGGCGTGGCGCCGAGGAATCGCTGAACATGCTGTTGTAGGAGTGATTTATAGTTGTCCTGGTCGATCGAGGCGGCGTAGCGGTCCAGATGGGGTCGGATGCAGCGAAGGATGAAGGACTTGGCCAGATCGAAACCACCCTCGAGTAACATGGCTCCAATCAACGCCTCGAACACTGCGGCGCGTACGGAAACAGGGAGCGCGTGCTGTGCCTCGATTCCATTACCGAGGCTCAGCAGGTGAGCGAACCCCATCTCGTCCGAGACCTGGGCGCAGGTGCGGCGGGATACAACGGCCGACTTCACCTTGGTCAGGTCACCCTCCAGCCAGTCGGGATGGCGACGGAACAGTTCCTCGCACACCACGAGCCCGAGCACGGCGTCACCGAGAAACTCGAGCCGCTCGTTGCTCTCCAGACGCGTGTTGGCGATCGACGAATGCGTCAACGCGGTGCGGAGAAGGCTTGGGTTGTCGAAATGGTGGCCGAGAATTTCCTCGGCGCGGACCAGCGGTTCGGCGTTGCTCACGGCAAACGTCCTACAGGCTGGTGGCGAAAGCCGCGAGATTCCGGCTCGCTGGGAGCGACCCGTGCCCTTCGCCACAAGCCAGCGATTCAAATGATCGGGCTCCCGATGGCCCTGATCGGCTTCTTGGGCATCCAAACAGCTCGATGATAGCATCGGTGTGGGGAGTAGGCAAATTGAGAAGGTTGCCGCGGAAATGCCCAACTTGCCGATTGGATCCGGGGTTCTTCCATGGGACGCGACCGCCTCCGGATGCCAAGGATAACCCGGCAGCCGCCGAGCGACGGTCGATAGCGGAACGCGGGCAGGAGCCCATCCATGGGTCCGTGACAGAATCGGCGGGTGGGGTCGCAGGCTGAAGGCCTGCCTGAAAGTGGCACGCTGAAAGACCTGGGAGTTGCAGCCTGAAAGGCTGTATCAGCGTACGGCGCTGAAGCCGCCGAAAGTGTCACGGACCCCCCATCCATCGCTTTCAGATGGGGGGGGTTGTCTGGGTTGACCTTCGGGAGTAGAATGCGAGGTTTCGTGGCTTTCGTGTAAGACTTGAGGTCTACCATCGGGGTGGATCTCCGATGGGAAGAGACGACGCGAGATGCACTACCCGCGACGGAATAGCAAGATCAAAAGAGCGAGAAAGCAAGGCTTCCGGGCTCGCATGCGCAGGCACAGTGGGCGGAAGCTGATTAATCGCAAACGCCGCCACGGTCGGCTTAAGCTGAGCGTCTGTTAGCCGTCGGCGGCGAATCTCACGTAAACCGCGCCCGTGGTTTGTTCTCGCGCCATTGCGCGGGACGCCGGTGTGGGTTACGCTCTGGGGTTCGTGATTGAGTGGTTGGCTGCCAGAAGCATCGATGCTTGGTGTGGGAGGCGGCAGGACGTGTGAAGTGGGCGTCAGGCCCGCACGGACGTCTTACGGCAGAGGTTGCATTTGCCTGGGAATCGTTGCCGGTTTGGTAATCGCGGATCAGCGTAGGTCCGCGGCCGGCGCGTGGTGTTGTGTGCTGGTGAGAGAAGTGGCGGTGACTGGCCTTGTCGGCGTCACGGCCACGGATTTGCCGTCACACACTTTGGATTCGGCCGTGAAGAACGGTCGTGTAGAGCTATTGGGAACATGGTAGACCAGAACCTCATTAGTGAATTGGATCAGGAGTCCGGAGTCGACGAGGAGCTTTCGCAGATCTTCGGCGACACCGGTGACGACGCGGCAGTCGGTCATCTGATTGGCGAGCAGGGCGAGGAGTTCAAGGCCGGGGCGATCCTGAAGGGGCACATCGTGGGCCGGGCCGGGGACGACATGGTTGTTGATGTCGGCTTGAAAAGCGAGGGGTTGATCCCGGCTGCCGAGTGGGAGGACGCAAGCTCGCTTGACGTCGGCGATGAGGTACAGGTCTGGCTGGAAACGGTCGAGTCGGACAGCGGCCACATCATGCTGTCCAAGCGCAAGGCCGACCGGATCATCAACTGGCACAATATCATCAGTTCGAAGAACGAGGGCGATACGGTCACGGGCCGTGTGATGCGTAAGATCAAGGGCGGTCTGCTTGTCGATATCGGTTACCTCGTGTTTCTCCCGGCTTCGCAGGTCGACATTCGCCGTCCGGGGGACATCGGTGAATACATCGGACGCGAGATTCAGGCGAAGATCCTCAAGATCGACACGGATCGTCGCAACATTGTCATCTCGCGTCGCAAGCTGATCGACGAGGAGCGTACGGCCGCCAAGGAGGCGTTGATGGCCACTCTCGAGATCGGTCAGATTCGCAAGGGGGCGGTCAAGAACATCGCCGACTTCGGCGCCTTCGTCGACCTGGGCGGGATTGACGGCCTGCTGCACATTACCGACATGAGTTGGGATCGGGTGGGCCATCCTACCGAGGTTGTCAGGATCGACGAGGAAATCGAGGTTAAGATCCTGAACATCGATCGCGAGAAGGAGAAGATTGCCCTTGGATTGAAACAGTTGAAGGTCAATCCCTGGGAGGAGGTCGAGCAGCGCTACCCGGTTGGCACCCGTTTGCAGGGCGAAGTCGTCAACATCATGAATTACGGGGCCTTTGTGAAGATCGAGCCCGGCGTCGAGGGCCTGGTTCACATTAGCGAGATGAGCTGGACCAGACGGATCAACCATCCGTCGGAGATTCTGGCCATCGGGGACACGATCAATGTCATGGTGCTCGACGTTGACAAGAACAAGCAGGAAATTTCCCTGGGGATCAAACAGACGCAGGAGAACCCTTGGGAGCACGTCGCCGAGAAGTACCCGGCGAACACGCGCATCTCAGGGCGCGTTCGAAACCTGACGAATTATGGGGCTTTCGTAGAGGTAGAAGAGGGAATCGACGGCCTGTTGCACGTTTCCGACATGAGCTGGACCAAGAAAATCAACCATCCGTCGGAGATGCTGAAGAAGGGCGCCCTGATCGACTGTGTGGTGCTGAATGTCGAGGAGGGGAAACAGCGTATCGCCCTGGGGCTCAAGCAATTACAGGAGGATCCGTGGGCTCGGGCGGTCCTGGAAAACTACATCCCCGGTCAGATCGTCGAGGGCGGCGTAACGAAGATCACCAACTTTGGCGTGTTTGTGGAGCTGGAGGACGATCTTGAGGGGCTGTTGCACGTTAGTGAATTAGCCGATCATAAGGTCGAGGACCCGCATCAGGAGGTCAAGATCGGCGACAAGATCCTCGTGAAGATCCTGAGGGTCGACCCGGTCGAGCGAAAGATCGGCTTGTCCAAGAAACGGGCGGAGTGGTCTATCGAACAGGATGCGGAGTCCATCAAGAAGGTGAAACCGCGCCGTGGCGGGCTGCACGGACCGGGCGAGGAGACAACGGCGATGATCGAGCGATTGCCGGCCACGCCTCCTCGAACTATAGGACCGCCTCCGGAGCCTTCCACGGACGAGCCCACCGAGGGTGATGCCGGCGAGGAGCCTGTGGTGGCCGAGCCGACCGAAGGAGAAGCTCCCGCGGAGCAGCCGGTCGTCGAGCCGATGGAACAGGAGTCTGCCGTCGTCGCGGAAGAGGAGCCTGCGGTGGCCGAGCCGGCGGAAGGAGAAGCTCCCGCGGAGCAGCCGGCCGTTGAGCCGATGGAACAGGAGCCTGCCGTCGTCGCGGAAGAGGAGCC
>CBDUZO010000073.1:0-21253 GCA_965371725.1 uncultured Phycisphaerales bacterium | reverse complement strand
CCTTGTCAAGGAGGGGAGGAAGAAACGCCATTACCTTTCTGGAAGCGGCACTAGTGCCGCGGGTTGGTCAACTCGTGTTCCGTGGTGGCCGGTATTCCGTGATACTCCAACGGGTACTCGTAATCCTTCCGCAACGGGTAGCCTTCCCAGTCGTGCGGCAGCAGGATTCGTGTAAGGTCCGGGTGTCCTTCGAAGCGGATACCCATCAGGTCGAACGCCTCCCGCTCATGCCAGTCAGCCGTCGGCCAAAGGTGCGCGACGGAGGGTATTGCGGGATGATCCCGATCGGTCACAACCCGGATCGCAAACTCGTGCGTTTCGGTGATCAGGTCGGTCGGGCTTTGCGTCGGTACGTGGTTCAGGTCGTACACGCACGCCAGTTTATTGTCGTCAACCAGGTCGAGCGAGGAGATCGACCGCAGGAAGTTCATCGCCGTCCGCGAGTCATCCCGCAGGAACTCCGCCACTTCGGGCCACTTCTCCGCCGAGACCACGGCGTAGGGGTGCGCGCCCTCGACCACCGTCTCGACGATTGCCTCGCCGAACTCGGATTGAAGAAGCTTGCAGATCTCTTCGGGTACCACGTCCAGGTCCTTCTTCGAAGGCGGCGAATCTAGCCGAGCGCCGCTGCCATCGTCTCCTTGGCCGCCGGTTTCTTGGCCAGCGTCTGACGTTGAATCATGTCCTGCAAACGCATCAACCCCTCGAGCAGCGACTCCGGTCGCGGCGGGCAGCCGGGGACGTAGATGTCCACCGGGACGATCAAATCCACACCCTTGACGATGTGGTAGCCGTGCTTGAAGTAAGGCCCGCCGCCAACCGTACAGGCGCCCATGGCCATCACGTACTTGGGCTCGGGCATCTGGTGATAGAGACGCTTGACCCGCGCCGCCATCTTGTACGTTACCGTGCCCGCCACGATCATCAGATCAGCCTGGCGCGGCGTTGCACGGAACGCCCCGGCGCCGAACCGGTCCATGTCGAAACGCGACGCCCCGCAGGCCATCATCTCGATGGCGCAGCAGGCCAACCCGAACGTCAATGGCCAGAGGCTGCTGCGGCGGCCCCAGTTGATCGCCCAATCGACCGACGTGACGATCACGCCATCCTCGATACGATTGTCTATCCAGCTCATCCGACTTCTCCGAGCCGCAGGCCGATGACCTCTCGTGGTTGGCCGGCCCTCTCGCCGACCGCATCAAACGTCTTGGCTCGCCGCACCCGACGGTTCCAAAGGCGACGAACGCCTCTGACCCGTGCTCGCGTAGACCCAGTTCAAGTAACCCGACTTCCACTCGTACAGAAACGGGATTGCAATCAACAGGAAGAAGACCAGAAACGCCCAGAACGCGGGAGCTCCCATCTCCTTGAACACCACCGCCCAAGGCCACAGCAACGCGACCTCGACGTCGAACACGATGAAGACAAGCGCCACAGTGTAAAACCGGAGGTCGAACTGGACCCAACCCTCACCGAACGTGGGTTCACCACACTCGTAGGTGGCACCTTTCTCCGGACTGGGCAGCGTGGGGCGGACCAACCGTCCAACCGTCAGCCCACCGAACCCGACCACGAACCCGGCCACCACGAAGAGCAGAATGCCAACAACCAGCTCGACGTTCGTCTCCCCGTGCACGGGAGAGAGGTCCGCGAGCGGCGCGGCGGCGCCGAGCGTTTGGATGGACGTGGTCAGAATGGATAACACGGCGATTCCTCCACCAGGAAGCGAGAATTCACACTTCCTTACTACTCCTCTTCCTTGGGTTTTTTCTTCGGGACCTCAGTCACCTCGAGCGCCTGGAGCATCTTCTCTCGCCGCAGAGCATTGTCGTGCGAGAGCTTGTCGTCGGAGTGCTTGAAATCGAGCCACTCCGCACGGCGTTCCCGAATCCACTCAGCCGGCTTTCGCAGGGTCATCCACAGCGGTTGGGGCGTTTGAAGACCTTCCTTCGCCAACTCGGTGAACTCGACGATCATGTCCTCACGCGTATAACCGGCCATATCGTGGATGTTGCCCATGTGGATGCAGTCCGTCGGGCACGGTTCCGTGCACAGCCCGCAGAACACGCACTTGGCGTAATCAATTGCATACCGTGTGATGGCCCCGCCGACCGCGACGCCGGTCTCCTTGTCGATCTTGCGGGGACCGCTTTTCTCAATGTAGATGCAGTCCACCGGACATGCCTTCGCGCACTGATCGCAGGCGATGCACCTCTCGATTTCGTAAAAGTGGAACCCGCGATAACGCGGCTGCACGGTCGGTGCGACATCGGGGTACTGCACGGTCACCGTCTTGGCGAAGCAGTATTTCAGCGATGTCCGCATGCCTACGAGAATCGTGTACACGGTCATCCAGATGTTGCGAAAATAGGCACGCGTCGGACTGAGCTGTTCGTTCCGCATGATCCTGAGAAAATCCGGGCATCCGCCAAAGGGATAAGGGCCGATGAGTTACCGCAGACTCATCTGCCCCGCTTCAAGTCGCGGGATTCTAATGGGCAACCGCGCCGACCGCAATGCCTTCTTCGACAAACCGGAACCGGCCCATCCCAGCCATCCGGTGTCGTCAGGATCCGGCCGGATCACGGTGAGCCCCGCTCTCCTATCAGTCGAAGTCGAAGCAGGTTCAGGGCTGCCTTGCAGCTTCGATCACGAATCTCACAACGGTCAAGGTGATCGCCGAGCATGAGCCGCTTGACCTCGATACCCTCCGAGTCAGCCAGCCCGACATACACCAGACCCACCGGCTTGTCGGGCGGGCTCCCGCCGCCGGGCCCCGCGATCCCGGTAATCGACATAGCATAATCCGTGCCGCCGGCCTCCTTACACCCGGATGCCATTGCCCGGGCCACTGCCTCGCTGACCGCTCCGTGAGTCTCGATGAGTTGCGGCGGTACGCCAAGAAGGGCGCACTTCGCTTCGTCGGAGTACGTGATGTAGCCGCGCAGGAAATAGGCGCTGCTGCCGGGGACATCGGTCAGCCGCTTCGCCAACAGACCGCCCGTGCAGGACTCCGCCGTGGCTACGGTCTTCCCCTTCTCAATCAACAGTCGGGCGACGACGTCTTGCAGCGTCTCGTCGCCTTCACTGAACAGAACCGTGCCGAGGCGGGCCCGAACAGTCGCCGCGTCAGCTTCCACCAGGCGGTTCGCCTCGTCCGGGGTCGCAGCCCGGGCCAGGATTCGTACGGACAGGATGGCTCCAGACGCCGTGACTCCGACGAGTGGGTTGCGGGACCGGTCCATCAGATCGGCCAACAGCTCGCCCATTCTCGCTTCGCTTGTTCCGAAGCAGTGCAGCCTCGCCGCGACCGTGGCAATGCCACCCGCAACCGCCCGCGCAAATGGCTCGACTGCGGCCTTGAACATCACCTTCATCTCGGCCGGGACGCCGGGAAGGGCGAACACGTGCGCTCGAGTGCTGTGATGGGCAATACCCGGTGCGGTGCCTCGCGGGTTGGGCACAACCTCGCACCCTCGCGGGACCAGTGCCTGCACCCGGTTCGACTCCGGCATCGGCCGTTGCCAGTGCTCGAACAGGGCCCGAATCCGCGCCAAGGCCTCGGCGGATTCCTCGAGCGGCTTATCCAAGGCGTTCGCCATCGCAGCCCTTGTGATATCATCAGCCGTCGGCCCCAGACCGCCGGTCAGGATCACAAGTCGCGCTGATTCCATCGCGCCACGGATCACACCCGCGAGCCGCTCGACATCGTCCCCAACGGTGATGTGTTGAGAAACCTGAACCCCCCCGCGTGACAGCTCCGCCGACAACCAGGCACTGTTCGTATCGACGCATTGCCCGGTGGTAAGCTCGGTTCCCACGCTGATGATCACGGCGCCCATCGATGGGCAGGCTACCACGGTAGACCGGTTCACACCATCTGCCGACGTTGCTTGGGTTTGACCATCTCAGGGCCGCCGAAACGGACGGCAGAGAAACCAAGACGGCAAGAGAGGCGATACCCCGGCCACTTGCCAGGAGAGGCCGAAGCGAGGTATAAAAACGCCAACGGGACTGGCTGGGTTTGAGGTGTTCACGTCCGGCCGGGTCCAGGACGCACGAGCGTGCCTGGCCGAGTCCGGGACGACGTACTACGACCGGCGTCCCCGTCGGGCTTTGGTGTCCCAGGGCCGGAGGCGATCGGGTGACGCCGCTGGAGGCCTAGGAGGGGGGGGGTCGGCCCTTACCCTGCCGCGTTGGTTGGCATGGGCGCGTGGAGGCGGAAGCGAAGCCGGACGCGCCACGGGGATCGCCCGCGGCGTAGCAGGCCGTGAGGTCTTTCGCATTGTGCCGTCGGGAGATTCCACTCGAGTCGCGGGGCAAGACAGCTTGACCTCGGTGTTTCAGAGGTCGCGGTCGCCTGATGCTTTGGAAGTAACCGCCCTGATTAAGGAGGATAAAAGTGTCGAAACGAGTCCTGATCATTGACGACGAACCTGAAATCCGCAGAAACCTTACTATCGGGCTGGCGCAGGAAGGATTCACATGCACCGCCTGCCCGGACGGGATATCGGCCATCCACGAGCTTCACAATTCGCGCGAAAAGAAGGCCGGATACGACTACATGGTGACCGATATTTTCATGCCCGACATCGACGGGCTGAAGATACTCAAGGTTATAAAGAATGAATTTCCGGAGCTGCCCGTCCTGGTCATTACGGGTTTCGGCAACGAACTGCTCGAGCAGACGGCCCTTGCCGAACAGAACACCGGATTCCTCGATAAGCCGTTCGAGATCACCGAGCTGGTAGCGGCCCTTGAAAAGCTGACACCCTCCGCCACGACCACGGACGCTCCCGCAAGTCAGGCCGAAAAAGAAACCTGCGAAATCAGGGAATCGTTTAGTTCCTACATTACCCTCCGTGTTACGGACCCGGGAAAGGACATGCAGGCATACCGCACGCTTCACAGCATGGAAGGCATCGCCTCCTGCGACGCGGTCCACGGCGACATCGATCTTGTCCTTCTCGCGCAGGCGTCATCCGAGGAAGAACTCCAAAAAGTATACGATAACGTGAAGTCTGTGGAAGGCGTCGCAATCGTCTCCCTTTCGGTCGTCGAGCGGCCCAAGCTCGACAGAGATGTCGAGCAGTTCATTGGCATCTACAAAAAAGCGGTCAAGGACGGCGCGCAAAGCCACCTCCCGAGAATGCGCGGCACGAAAAGCTACGTAATCGTGGATATCGACAAGAATGCCATCCAGCAGGTCTTCACGACATTGTTCTTCCTGGATGAGATTTTCTTCTGCGACGTTGTGGACGACGGGACAAAGCTTATAGGGATCATTTCCGAGAGCGGTGCATTCGGCAAGACTCCCAAAATAGTCGAGAAGCTCTCTCTGATAGACGGGGTGCTTCGCGTCAAGGACGCGAAGATCATCAACCTGATTGATGAATAGGACTGCGGGGCAAACGTCTGAAGCAGGCTGGTTCGCTCTTCCCTCGACACTGCAACTTCGGACAGCGGCCCTTTCTTCGAATGGTCACTGATTGCATGGAGAAGCGCCGATGAAAACGAAGGAAGCCGATTTTGCCTACCGTCTCTGGCGCTATGACGGGGCACCCGGGGAGCTTATTCCGCTCTTGCAGTCGGCGCAAGAACACTTCGGCTACATCACTCGCCGCGCGATCAAGTATATCTCCGGAGTTACGAATACCCCCGAATCAACCATCTACGGGGTCATCACCTTTTACAGCCAGTTCCGCCTGCGGCCGGTCGGCAAGTACCAGGCCCGCCTTTGCTGCGGAACGGCCTGCCATGTTGCCGGTGCTCCAATGTTCCTGGACACGCTGCGCGACGAGCTCGGCGTCGAGGAAGACGGAACGACCGAGGACGGCCTCTTTACGCTCTCTACCGTGGCTTGCGTCGGCTGCTGCTCACTCGCCCCGGTCATGATGATAAACGACGAGACGTACGGCAGGCTGACGCCGGCCGAAGTCAGGAAGATCATTCGAAAGATACGCCGCGAAGAAAACAAGAAGGCTACAAAGGAGAAAACAGTCGCTTAGAGTCTTTAGAGGGTGTTTGAAAAGTCGTCGGCTCTCGCTCATCAGGAAGGATGAAGGCGGAAGGGTGAGGGATCAAGAGAGTGACCGCTCCGGTTTTCATCCTTTATACCACTCTCCGAATTTGTGTAGCGGTCGAAGGCCGCTGTGGGCCTTCGATGGAACGGAGAAACCAATGGCGAAGATACTGGTCGGCATGAGTACCTGCGGTCTTTCCGCCGGCGCACGCGACACATACGCAGAACTCGAGAAGCTCCTTTCGGGCGACTCATCCCACGAGTTAACTTTCACCGGCTGCATCGGGATGTGCTACCGTGAGCCACTCGTAGAGGTAAGAGAAAACGGCAAGCGTACGATCTATGGCGACGTCGACACCAAGAGGGCAAGAGAAATCGTCGATAAGCACCTCCAAAACGGGAGTGTGATTGAAGAGTACACAGTCTATAGCGAGGATTCTTCCGGGCGGAAAGGCGGCGAGGAGGAACCTTTCCTGGCCCGGCAAAGCCGCATCGTTCTGCGCAACTGCGGGGTTATCAACCCCGAGTCAATAGACGAGTACATGGAGTGTGGCGGTTATGAGGCCACCCGCAGAGCCCTCACCGCCATGACTCCGGAGCAGATAACAGAAGAGATAAAAGAGTCCGGTCTTCGGGGCCGCGGTGGCGCCGGATTTCCCACCGGCTTGAAATGGTCTTTCGCGGCGGGCAACAAGGCCGACCAGAAATACGTGGTCTGCAATGCCGACGAGGGTGATCCAGGCGCATTCATGGACCGCTCGGTTCTCGAGGGCGACCCCCATTCCGTTCTCGAGGGAATGCTGATATGCGGCAAGGCCATCGGCGCGACCTTCGGCTATATCTACTGCCGAGCCGAGTATCCGCTCGCAATTAAGAGGCTGGAAATAGCCATAGAGGCGGTTCGCAAAAGAGGGTATCTCGGAAAGGACATCCTCGGGGCCGGTTTCGATTTCGATCTCAAGATAAAACAGGGAGCCGGGGCCTTCGTCTGCGGCGAAGAAACGGCCCTTTTCGCCTCCATCGAGGGCGAACGCGGCATGCCCCGCATCAGGCCCCCCTTCCCCGCAGAAAAAGGCGTCTGGGGCAAGCCCACAAACAATAACAACGTCGAGACCTATGCGAACATTCCATGGATTATCGTCAACGGCGCTTCCGAATTCCGCAAGTATGGAACGGAGAAATCATCCGGAACGAAGGTCTTCGCGCTCGCCGGTAAAGTCGCAAAAGGCGGTCTTGCCGAGGTTCCAATGGGAACCACGATCGAAGAACTGGTCTTCAAGATCGGCGGCGGAATCAAGGACGGTAGGAAGTTCAAGGCCGTTCAGATGGGGGGGCCGTCAGGCGGCTGCATCCCCGAGCACCTCAGGGAAACCCCCGTCGATTTCGAGCACATTCCCCAAACCGGAGCCATCATGGGCTCCGGCGGAATGGTAGTCCTTGACGACACGACCTGCATGGTGGACATAGCGCGCTTCTTCCTGGACTTCACACAGAAGGAATCTTGCGGCAAGTGTACCTTCTGTCGTATCGGCACGAAGAGAATGCTCGAAACCCTCGAGCGTATCACAGGCGGCGAAGGCAAAGTAGAAGACATCGAAAACCTACAACATGTCGCCCAGCAGATCAAACAGGCGAGCCTGTGCGGCCTGGGACAGACAGCGCCCAATCCCGTTCTCACGACCATAAAGTACTACGAGGACGAGTACATTGCGCACATAATAGACAAGAAATGCCCGGCCGCGAACTGCCCCGCTCTTGTCTCTTACAACATTGCCCCGGATAACTGCACGGGATGCACTCTCTGCGCGAGGGACTGCCCGGTTGACGCCATTTCCGGAGACAAGAAACAGCCTCACTCAATTGATCAGGAAAAATGCGTCAAGTGCGGAAAATGTATAACTTCCTGCAACTTCAACGCCGTTTACAAGGCTTAGGAAGCTAAGATGAGTACGGTCAAACTGGAAATAAACGGAAAGCCGGTTGAAGCAAGAAAGGGCCAGACGATTCTCGAAGTCGTCGAAGAGCAGAAGCTCGGCGCCATTCCAACTCTTTGCCATTCGCCTGAGCTTAAGCCTTACGGTTCGTGCTTTGTGTGCGTCGTGGAGCTTGAGGGCAAGCCGATCCTCGTCCCATCCTGCGCAACCACGGTGGCGGAAGGGATGAAGATCAACACAAACAACCCGCGCGTGCGGGAAGCGCGCAGGACCGCTTTTGAGTTCCTTCTGTCCAACCACTACGCGGACTGCGTGTCTCCCTGCAAACAGGGGTGTCCGGCCGGCGTCGACGCCCAGGGCTACATCGCCCTTGCAGCCATGGGCGAATACAGAAAAGCCGTCGATCTTGTACGCCAGGCCAATCCCCTGCCGGCCGTGTGCGGTCGGATCTGCGTGCGCAAGTGCGAGGTCGTCTGCCGCAGACAGGACGTCGAAGAGCCTGTGGCCATCAACTACATCAAACGCTTCGTAACTGACGTGCCCGGCGCGTACGCCGGAACACCCGAGCGCGAGGAATCGAAAGGCAAGACCATCGGCATCGTCGGCGCAGGTCCTGCGGGGTTGACGGCCGCATGGTTTCTCGGCAGAAAGGGCTACAACACGGTCGTCTATGAGAACATGCCGAAACCGGGCGGAATGCTTCGCTATGGCATTCCCGAATACCGGTTGCCCAAAGCCGACCTCGATCGGGAAATCGACTATATAACGCGCGTCGGAGTCGAAATCAAATGCGGGGTGAACGTCTCCAAAGACACGACTGTCGACAGTCTTCTCCGGAAACACGATGCCGTTTTCCTTTCGCCGGGAGCCTGGGGCGGAAAGGCAATGCGCGTCGCCGGAGAATTCGAGACGGAAGGCGTCGTATCCGGCGTTGCCTATCTGATTGAGAAAGCCCAGAAACCGGAGCCTGTCACGGGCACGATCCTCGTCGTCGGTGGGGGCAATACTGCCATGGACGCGGCACGCACCTCATGGCGCCTCGGCGCCGACAAAGTCATCATCGTCTATCGCCGCACAAAGGCGGAGATGCCGGCCGATGACCTGGAAATAGAAGACTGCCTGAAAGAAGGCATCGAGATAATGGAACTTGCGGCTCCCGTCGGTATCGTAACAGAAGGAAAGAAGCTAAAGGCACTTACGTGTATTCGCATGCAGCTCGGAGAGCCCGATGCCTCCGGCCGGCGCCGTCCCATACCGAAGGAAGGAAGCGAGTTCGAGCTTCCCTGTGATCTCGCCATTTCCGCCATCGGGCAGACCCCCCTTCTCGAAGGGATGTTCGGCGACATGAAGAACCGCCCCGGCGTCTCCAAATGGTCGACCTTCGAAGTCGATACGGAAACGATGAAAACGAGTATCGAAGGCGTTTTCGCGGGCGGCGACGCGGCCGATGACGGTCCGACCGTGGTCATAGATGCCATACGCGACGGACAGAGGGCAGCCGCAGCCATCCACGCGTATCTCGCAGGTGAAGAGCTGCCGAAGAAGCCGTTTGTCGTCAACAAGGAATTCTGGGCAAAACCCGGGAAGCAGGAACTCGGCGAAATGCAGCAAAGCCCGCGCCGCCGGATGCACGAGATTGCAGTCGAAGAACGCAAGGGGAGCTTCTGTGAAGTCGCCACAGGCTTTGAACACGAGGATGTAGCGCACGAGGCCCAGCGGTGTCTCTCCTGCGGATGTGTCGCGTACGACTGGTGTAAACTCCGCCTGTACGCGGAGGAATACGGGGTCGACATGGAGAGATACAAGGGCTACGTCCGCAAGCACAAGATAGACGATACCCACCCCTACCTGGTCTACGACCCGAACAAGTGCATCCTTTGCACAAGGTGCATCCGGACCTGCGAGCGCGTTCTTCCGGTGGGCGCGCTCGGTCTGGTCAACCGCGGCTTCCAGGCTGAAATGCGGCCGGCCATGGAGGACCCTCTGATCGAAACGAGCTGCATTTCGTGCGGCAATTGTGTCGATGCGTGCCCAACCGGCGCGCTCACCGTGAAGTACCCCTTCCCGGGACGCGCCTGCCTCGAATACGAGGAAACGGCAACACATTGCGCCCTCTGTTCGGTCGGTTGCGAAATCAAAGTCAAGAACTTCAACGGCGACCGTTACCTCATCGAGTCCTCCGGCGCACCGGGCGACTATCTGTGCTTTTATGGACGATTTGCGAACAGTCTATTCATCAACCGCAGGCGCTTGCTGAAGCCGGTGCTCAGGGAAGGGCTCGGCCATACACAAACTACCTACAAAAGTGCGTACGAACATGTGGTAGAAGGCCTGAAAGAAGCTGTCACGCGATACGGACCGGAATCGGTCGCCGTCTTCATTTCACCGGAGCTTTCAAACGAAGAGATGTACATGGCATCCAGAATCGCCCGGGAGGGGCTCGGAACCAATAACATCGCTTCGTTTTCGCTTCTGGCTTCCGGAATGCCTTCCGGCGCTCTGGACGAATCGCTGGGATTCACGGCTTCCACGACCGGTGTGGAGTCCCTGCGGGAAAGCGATCTCCTATTCTGCAACAACACGGACACCCAGGCTGATCAGCTCGTCTTGAGCGTTGAAATCCAGGAAGCCGCCAAGTCCGGCGCGAAACTCATTCTTTCGAAATCATCCGAAGATCCTCTTGATGTTATGGCGAATCTGAAACTGGATCCGATACGCGGAAGGGGTACCGCCCTTATCAACGGTATGATCCAGCTGCTTATCGAGGACGGCTTTTTTGAGCGAGCCAAAATCGAATCCATGCCCGGCGGAAGGGCTTTCCTCCAGGACGCGCACGACTATTCGCTTGCGGTGACCGCAGCGCAATCGGGAATCACGGAGGATAGAATACGCCAAGGCGCCGACATGATAAAAGGCGCTAGGAAAATGGTATTCGTTCATTCTCCCGACCGGTCCCGAGACCACGCGCCCGGAGACCTGCATGCGCTTTCCAACTTCGTCTTGCTTCTTCGTTCTGCCGGAATCGATGCTGACCTCATCCTCGCCTATCAGGCCGGCAACGCTGCCGGCGTCGAGATCTCCGGGGCGGATCCCGCGTTCCTTCCGGGACGAACGCCCGCGAGCGGCATCCCCGGGGCCGCAAGCAGGCGCGAACTGCTGGACGCCCTTTCCAGCGGCGGAATCAAGGCCGCTCTCGTGATCGGCGAGGATCCGATGCGCCACGACCGTACGGCGGCGCTCTTCAATGCCGTCGGGTTTCTCGCCGTATGCGACTGGGCGGAAACCGAGACAACGCTCTTTGCGAACGTAGCGATCCCCATTACGACATACCTCGAAAGCGAGGGAACAAGAATCAACTTCGAGGGACGCGTCCTCGCCTTCAAGGCCGCCGTCGGCGCCCCGAACGGAATCAAGACCTGGCACGTGCTCAAGAACATCGCCGACCATCTCGGTGTGGAGATTCCCGGAGTGTTCTCTTCCATCTCCGCCAACATCGAAAGACTTGTAAGGAAACACCAGGCAGACAGGCTGTCATTCTATTGGAATACGGGGCAGACCAGGAAGTGGAGCGGCAAGGGAACGCTCACTGTCGCGGACGTCGCCACCTTGTCCTTCCCAGGCGTACCGGCCCTTACACCCTGCGCCCGGTACAAAAGCGAAATCCAGGAAATAGGCCTAGAGCACTATCGCGTCGGATCAAAGGGAACTCCCGTGGGAGTATAGCAGTCTCGTTATCACAACGCGGACTCGTCAGTCGCCTTCGAGGATTCCGTTGATCTCTTCTGTGTTGATTCCAAGTTCAACGGCCGCCTTTGCCCTGTCGCCGTCCGTGTAGAGAACTGTTTTCCCGACATGGTCCCTCACCACATCCTTCAGCTTTCGCGGGCGGAAGCTCATCAGGCTCCTCCTGCCCGATGTCAGGATGTCTCGCATGTAGTGGGCAAGCGAGTTGATTCCAACCAGTTTGCTCTCCGCATTTATGACGCTGGTGGCTACGATATCGTTAAGCTCCTGCACGTTTCCGGGGAAGTCGTAATCAAGAAGAAGATCCATGAACTCTTTTGTGAAACGACTTACCTTCCTGTCCATTCTCTTGGCCTCCCTCTGGAGGATGTCGTTCGCAAGGATGGGGATATCCTCCCTCCTTTCCCGAAGAGGCGGCAAATGAAGTGAATTCACCATAAGATGATACAGGAGATCCCGTGAAAAGCTCTCCCGGTATTCCTCCTCGGTAAGGTCGTGGAGTGAAGCGACAATAATACGCACGTCAATCCTATAAACCCGGGGGGAGGATTCCCTGTAGAACTCCTTGTGCTGGATAACACGGTTTAGCCTTATCTGAACAGGGATAGGAAGAAGCTCGATGTTGTTAATAAACAGCGTCCCACCATCCGCCTCTTCGAGCAAACCGGAACCCTTCGATTTCCCCTCCTCCTCGGGATTCGCGCCGAAGAATTCCTTCGGAAACTTCTCCATGTCATGGGCAGCGGCGTCGATGGAAACGAAAGGACCGCCACGGCGCGGGCTCGCTTCGTGGATGGCCTTCGCCAGAGACATTTTGCCCGTTCCCCTCTCGCCGAATATGAAAACGCACAGATCGCCCGCCGCCATCTTCTCAGCCTGGTGAAAGAGCCTTATCATCGACGGCGACTGCGATCTCAGGTGGTCGAAGGCCTGCCTGTAGTCAAGATCCTCACGCTTGAGTTCACTCGACAGCTCCTTTATGGAGTCCTTCGTTGTACCGTGTGTTATCGCCTTATCGATCACTTCCATGAGATGGTCATCGTCAACAGGTTTTGTCAGATAGTCGAAAACCCCCAGCTTGAGCGACTTAACAGCCAAGTCCACGTCATTTACACCGGTAAGGACGATGACCGCCAGGTCCATCCCTCTTTCGTTGATATGTTTGATGATATCCATACCACTGAGATGAGGCATGTCCATATCGAGAAGCATCGCGTCGAAATGTTCTTTCGCCAGAATCCCCGGAACGGTCTTCGAGTCGTTGACGACCGTCGGTTCGTACTTCCCGGTCTGCATGAGAAAGACCATCAAATAGTTCGTAACCGCCACGTCGTCGTCGACGATAAGAAGTTTCTTCATTGCTGCGCCTCGCCGGAATCCCCGGACAACCCCGCTCCGACCTTCGAGTCTTGCCCTTTGTAAGGAATTCTTATCGTGAAAGTCGTTCCTTCACTGGTCTTGCTCGAGATGGAAATCGCTCCGCCATGTTCTTCCACGATCCTGTAAACAATCGAAAGCCCCAGTCCCGTTCCGCCTCTCGCCCGCTTGGTAGTAAAGAACGGGTCGAACACCTGCTTGATCGTGTTCTCGCTCATTCCGGAACCGTTGTCGCGAACATGGGTGATTACTTCCGTATCATCATATTCGGTGATAACCTCTATCAAACCGCGCCGGTCCTCGGGGATGGCCTGGCCCGCGTTCACGATCAGGTTGATGAGAACCTGTTCGATTTTCTGTACGTTACCCTTGAATTCCGGCATGTTCTCTGCAAGCTGTAGCTCGACATCCGCCGTCTTGTGAATCTGGTTATGAGCCAAGCGGACGGTTTCCCTTATAATCGCGTTGAGATCAACCTTGTCTATCAAAAGCCCCTCGTCCCTGCGTGCGAAGCGCCTGAGCCCTTCGACAATGCCCTTGATTCTTTCGGAACCGTTGGCCATGTCGTTGATAAGCGTGATGATATGCTTGCGGAAAAAGTCGTAATTGAGACGCGCTATCTTCAGATCGGGATGGCTTTCGTAATACGCGTCGGTCAATGGCAGAATATCCTCCATGGCCTGCCTCATGATCTTGACGTTTCCGCGTATGAACTGGTTGGGGTTGTTGATTTCGTGACCAATACCGCTCACGAGCTGGCCGAGCGAGGCGAGCTTGTCGGCCTGTTGTAGCTGCTGCTCATAGTTCTTTTTGTCCGATACATCGCGGTAGAATTCGAGTATCCCGTCGACCTGGTGGTCCTTGTCGAAAATCGGCAGGGCCTGCACCGCGTAAAAACGATCGTCATGTTGTATTTCCAGGCTTATGGGAGTTTTGTGTTTGAGTATCTTCGCCAACCGGCAGTCGAGGCAGGGCCTGTCCCTGTCGAAAAAGGTCTTGTAGCACTTGTTTCCGGGGATGTACTTGTCGGTATTCGTCATGACCACGGTGCGCTCGCGGTCGATGATCGCCACGGTATCAGGAATAGCCTGGAAGATCGTCTCCAGCCTGGTCTTCGATTCCTCGAATCCCCTGTTGATCCTGTCCAGGTAGGAATTGAGCGTTTCAAGCTTGTTCCTCTCCCGGTGCAATTCGTCCTGCCGCTCGCCGATATTCTCTTTCAGCTCTTTCCTTTCAATCGCACGGACGAGCATCCTGGCAATCTCATCCATCATTCGCTGTTCTTCGGGCAGGAACTCGATATCGCTCGTATCATAAGCTACATGGATACTGCCGCGGACCCGGTCTTCAATCACAAGATCCGTTTTGATAGACCCCGCCGCATCGGGTTTCTTGCCGTATTCCTTCCCCTGGTAAACGCTGTAAACGAGAACATGTTCGGGATGGTGCATACCATCGCGCAGGTACCGGGGTAGATGCGTGAAGAAATCCTCGATGGACTTCGATACTTCGACCCATTCAGCGACCGCGTAGATGCACGCAAGTTCCTTTGCCTGCTGTATCCTTTTCCAGTTGTCCTTGTACGTGAGGTTCTCGAGCGCGGTAAAACGGCTTCCCCAGAACATGAAAAGCCTGCCGCTCCCGGTCGTCTCCGTCACGGCTCTTAGCAGTATGGAAGGCCTTCCGGAACGCGTTTCCCAGACAATCAACTCGGGTTCGTCGTCCTTCTCGAGTTTGTTTATCGTGGAACGAATGATAGCAAGAGAGGCGTCGTTGAACACTTCGCCGGCGTCTCTACCGGATAGATTACCGTTCCCGTCTCCAGTGGTCTCCTTCGCAAGGTCAATGCTTATGTGGGCAATCCTGCCCTTGTCGTCCAGAATAAGAAGATAATCGAAACTCTTCTCGAAAAGGCCGTATATATCCTCGATGTTCACGCCCATCAGCAATCCTCCACAGTCGTCCCACAAGTTGCACTGGGCACTTCTTCTTTCGTAAAAGCGCGTCCCCCGGCGAGCCAAACCGACCGCCAATGGGCGGGTTGGAACCGGCCAGTGATGAAGGTCGCCACCCTTTTTGGCCGGCAACGCTCAATGTGGACGAAACCGGTTGTGACGATCACCGAAATCCGTGATACATGCCCGACATCGCTCTGGGGGGTCGTCCAGATTCCGGTAGAGCAAGCTCTTTTTTCGTGTGGCGGTGAAACAACTCTTTTCTCCTGGGTTTTTCGCCCCGTGGCCGCTACACAAATTCGGAGAGTGCTATAATCGGAGACGCTCAACCTCGACTTTCTGCCTGGGAATGCATCATACGGAACGGCGTCTCCCTCTCCACAATCCCCAGGAACCCCGTTCTATACGCCATTTCCCCTGTTCCTTGCAAGCCTGACTTGTCCGTTGGTCTGCTCTGCAGGCCGCCGCCCTTGCCTGAAAACGCGAGAACCTCGGCCTGATACAGGAATCGATCCGGGATCGCGTCTCGTTCCGACGCATGATGGTCTCGAACACGCAGACAGCTAGGACGTAACTCGCGGCCGCGATATGCGTGCGGACTGGAAATACATAAGTTACTGTGCAGCGGAGGTTGCAGAGAGAAACCCCGGGATAACACACTGGTCTTCAGAGGAGATGTTTCGCGGGGATAGGGGTAGGGGAGGCCTGTTAAGGCCTGCGTTTTCTCAGTGTGAAGTCCTGTTGACGAGGCCCGCGGCGGAGTTCCCAGCCCTCCAACAACGTCAGTGTCCAGCCGTCACCTTTCAACGGGCGTGCATCGGGCGCATCCGGCGCGGGCACACGAACCTTTGACCAATCCGCCTCGAGCAGCGCACCACCGGTGACGGTCAGCGATCCCCAATCATCGATGAATGTCGTTGTGTTGGCGTAGACGGTTCCGATGTCGTCAAGCGGAATGAGGCTCAGCGGGTCAAATCCGAAATTCACTTGGCGCAGAGGCAGGATAAGCACCGGGCCGTCAACCAGGCGGCGACGGTACTCGGCAAGCCGTTCTCGGCGTTGATCCTCGCGCTTCGTTTCGGAGGCAATGACCTGCTTGCCGCGATAGGCGGCTGCGCGGTCCTGTGCCACGGCCTGCAACTCATCCGGGTATGACAATCCGAGGGCCTTGCGCAGAAGCGTAGCCAAGTCGCTCTCGGTGCTCAGTCCCTTCCGCCACCTCGGTTTGGCTTCGTCCAGCAACAATCCGTAAGCCGGACCGGTTGCGTAAGCGGCGGAACGCACCAATGTCGGCCAGCCCTCGGCGTCGCGCAGATTCTTGATCGCGCGGAGCGCGGCGGCTTCATTCGAGTCGTTTCCCAGACGAATGCCTGTGTACTCCGCCAACCCCTCGTGCAGTTCGAACGCTCGTTCCTCAACCGCGGCGTTTGGAAAGAGCGACCAACGATACGCGCGGAAGGTCAGTGCATCGGCGATCGCCTGGAGCCGCACAGCGCCCATTCGTTCCAGGGCCGTAGCAAGAGCACGTGATTCGAGACGCCACCAGATGCGCCCATCGCGCGTATCGAGATGTTGATTGATCGCGTTCGATGACGGTGGCAAGCCAAGTTGCTCCTGAATGCGATGCCACATCTCATGGGCCATCAGATGGAGTCGCTCACGCCTGTCCTTCGGCGGTGGCCAGGTAATCATGGTCCAGTGTACGCCCGCCCATACCCAGGCCGTGCAGGCGGCGATCTCGCTCTCGGGAAGCTTGCCCACGTAGACGTCACCACGCCGCCGCAGGCGATGTTCGCCGTCGGGCTGGTTGGCGATGAGGGTCCGTGTCTTTGGGTCAACGAACATCAGTGGGCCGTAAAGCGGGATACCCCATAGTTGACCGCCGTCCCGGTCGCAAAGCGCGCGTGCCTCGAGGAAGTACTGTTGGGCGAGCACGGGCGTGAGGGCCGCGTCGAGTGTCTCGAAATGAGGTTGAGGCGCGACCGGTGGGCTTGCCGTGGCAGCGGGAGGCGACAGCGGGATGAGCAGACACAATACGAGCAGGAAGACAAGCGTCATGAGATTGTCCTCGTTGTCTGGCCGGGCATTCTGCAACAAGACCCATGACCTGCCCGAGTGGGTACGCCGTGAACAGGACTGCACACAGATGTGACGGGCGAAGCGTGTCGATGTTAACCCGGCCTAGTGCAAGCTCTATTTTGATGCAGCGTCCGAATCCCGAAGTTTCCCAGGAGATTCTTGGCCGTCGGACGCTACGAGATTACTGAAAGCGCTATGGGGCCTTGGAGATGGCTGCACGAAGCGCGGCTCTGCAGGATCGTTTATCAGCGGCACGTCGCCAGGTCGATGCCAAGCGCTTCCACGCGACGGTACAGCCTGCTACGCGAGATACCGAGGTCACGGGCCGTACGGGTCCGATGACCACCGGTCTTCTGGAGGGCTGAGACAATCTCCCGGCGCTCCAGTTCCGCCAGCGCGCGGGCCAGCATGATTCCGGAGCGTGTCTCCTGTTCTCGAGTCCCTTCCTCGGTCTGCGGCACATCCTGGGGTGGCTGGTCCGCGAGACCCGTGTTCAGGTCGATCCCGAGCGCCTCCAGTCGCCGGTAGAACTTGGTGCGCGAAATCCCGAGCTGGTGGGCTGCCAGCGAACGTTGGCCGCCCGTCGTTCGCAGAGCAGCCAGGAACTCGTTCCGCTCCAGACGCATCAGAAGGTCATCCAGGCTTCCCGGCAGCGCATCACGCTTAAGTGTCTTTGTCATGGCACGAATCCGTTCAAAAGCTGACCCTTGGGACGATTCCAGACCCTATCGCAAACGCGTCGAAGTCCTCGACGACGGTTGGTCGCGGGTAACCGGCGCACCTGCACCAGGCGCGCGTCGAAACCCCGATGGCGGCTCGCATGGGATACACGTTCCCGCGCCGATTCCCGGCGATCACGAGAATGCGTCTGCGGGCACATCACCTATCTCTCGAGGGCTTACTCGACGTATCGACCACGACCTGACGGTGACAGGACGGGACGATCGCAGCACCCGTGCGATCGTCGATGCAACAGCCCCGCCCCTGTTCCGATATTAAACCACGGTTCTCACAGGCTGGCAACAGTTTTTCAGGCGACGGGCACGACCTTGTCCAGCACCACAACATGTGGCGTGCCCTAACGTTATTACCTGCTACACCCTGTATGCGAAACCGACACGGTTGTTTCACGAATGATACGATGCCCGGCGTGAAACAGAAGCGTTGGAGCCGCGTCGTGGGGCAGGGATGAAGCGCCTGTTCCGCAGCCGGATCAGCAAAGCGATCATTGACGGCACATGATGCGCCGGGGTTTTCTTCGTAGTTCATTACCGTGATCGGTATTAGTTATCACGTCCTCCGTTTGAAGGGAGCACAGGAAGTGTACCCCGCGTGGCGTTCACGGTCGAAGAGAAGTGCGTACATGACGCGCCTCCCGTCGCTTCTGCTGGCGACGAGTGGGGGGTGGTTCTCCGCGCAGGTCAGGAACCTTTCGGGGCAGCCCGGTTGGAGGTGCAGCAGGGTGCCGTATCGCGCGTCGGAGTGGTTGCACACCGGGGTTCAGCCACGTCGCGGCGGGGGACGCTTTTCGTGATGGCGGCGCCGAGTGCCTGTTCGAGATCGGCGATGAGGTCATCAACGTTTTCGATCCCAACCGAAAGACGCACCAGCCCGTCCGTGATCCGCGCGCGTTCCCGGGCCTCCTTGCCCATCAACGCGTGCGTCATGCTGGCGGGGTGTTGTATCAGTGTCTCCACGCCGCCGAGGCTGACGGCGAGCGCACACAGTTTCACGGAGTCCATGACGATTCGGCCGGCTTCGAGCCCGCCTTTGAGTTCAAAGCTGATGATCCCGCCCGGACCGGACATCTGTCGTTGCGCAATCTCGTAGTGTGGGTGATCCTTCAAACCGGGGAATCGAACCCATTGGATCGCCGGGTGAGAGTTGAGAAACTCGGCGATCTTCTGTGCGCTGTCACAGTGCCTCCGCATCCGCAGTGCCAGCGTCTTGACGCCACGATGTACCAGAAACGACTCGAACGGCGCCAGAACCCCGCCCAGGTGGTTCAGCATCTTACGGAACGCCGTGTACCGGGCCTCGTCCTTCACGACGATAATCCCGCCCACCACGTCGGCGTGACCGTTGAGGAACTTGGTGAGACTGTGCACGACAACGTCGACGCCGTGACGGAACGGTTGCTGGAGGATCGGACTCATGAACGTGTTGTCCACGACGACCAGCGCACCGTGCTCATGGGCAAGCCGGCAGATTGCCTCGAGGTCCGTGATCACAAGTGTCGGGTTCCCCGGCGTCTCGACGAAAACGACCTCGGTATTGGGCCGGAAGGCCTTCTCGACGGAACGGAGGTCCGAGGTATCCACACTTGTCGACTCGATGCCGAAGCGGGTCAGGATCGTCTCGACGAGGCTGGACGTGGGGCCGTACACGGCGTCGCTGCAAATGACGTGATCGCCCGAGCCGAGGAGGCTGACCAGGGTCGTGTGAATGGCTGCCATCCCGCTGCCGCACGCGAGCGCGGCATATCCACCCTCCAACGCGGCGATCGCCCGTTCCAATGCCTGGACCGTGGGGTTCCCCATGCGTGAGTAGATGTATCCGTCTGATTGACCGGCGAAGCACGCCGCCCCCTGATCGGCGTCCGTAAACGAGAACGTGGAGGTCTGATAGATCGGCGGCACGAGCGGGCTGTGCTCAAAGTGGTCAACTCCCGCGTGGACAGCCAGTGTCTCGGGAGAAACGTTCTCATGCTGCGTCATCGGTAGCTCCTTCCGTGGTTTCGCCGTGCCCCGGTCAATCGCCTGTACCTGTTCCTTACGCAGCCAGTGTACCGGAAACCGTCGCTCTTGGGCAGGCGCCGTTCCATCCGCGGTCTCACGCCTCGTGCGAGCGTTTTCCTTCAAGGTCGCACGCCGGACTCCCTGCGAGACCCGTTCCGGAGAACGCTACGGCCGCATACTCCAAGAACTCACAGACCCGGCGGACCGTAATTCCAAACCTTATAGCATTCTCCGAACTTGTGTAGCGGGCACGGGGCGAGAAGCCCAGGAGAAAAGGGTCGTTTCACCGCTACACGAAAAAAGAGCTTGCTCTAGAACTGCCGGCTTGCACACGCTGGCCCGACGGGCAGCCGATACGTAAGATGCGCGATGTCAGACAGGTCCGATACGGCCTTTCCCGGACGTCCCCGGCATGGAGGATCGCTCATGAAGCAGTACGAACGCATCCTGATCTGCATCGACCATCCCGGACACGATGCCCGTATGCTGGCCTACTTCCGGGCCATCGCGCGGATGGCCGACTCGAAGAAGATATACGCCTTGCACGTGGTTGAGAGGGGAACCGACGAGGCCTCCGATGCGACAACCGGGATACCGCGCCGGCCCGAGATCAGCCATGAGCAGTTGCACGCGCTGGCGGAGGAACATTTCAAGGGCCCTGACACGAACGAGTGTTTGTGCAAGGTCGTGGAGGGGCCGCCGCTGATCGAGGTCTTACGTTTCGCGGCTGACAACGACATCGATCTGATCGTCATCGGCCGGCAGTGCGGTCGGATGTCCGACACGGACAACGAGGCGTCGCTGGCCAGACGGGTTACGCGTAAGGCGACGTGCTCGGTGCTCGTGCTTCCGGAGGAGTACGACGTCAAGGCGGATTCGATTCTCGTTCCGGTCCGAAACTCCGAATGCTCCGCCAACGCGCTTGACGTGGCCTGCGGCGTGGCGGATGCCACGGGCGGCAAGGTGATCGCACTCAACGTGTTCCAGGTGCACTCGGGGTACTTACGCGTCGGAACGACACTCGAAGAGCACCAGACGTTGCTTGAAACCGCCGCGCAGCGGGAGTGTGCCCGTCTGGTCAAACGCGTCGATGCTCGCGGCGCGACGGTGACCTGCAAGTGCGTCCCCGATCTTCAGGACGCACCCGTCCCGGTCATTCATGAGCAGATCACGGAAGAGGCGGCCAACTTGGTCGTGATTGGAGCCCGGGGCCGGACCGGGGCGGCCGGCGTGTTGCTGGGCACCGTTACCGAGCGGCTCATCCGAGAGAGTCCCGTTCCCGTCCTGGCTGTCAAGAAGAAGGGCGAGTGCCTGGGAATCGTCCGGGCTTTGCTCACCTTGGCCGGTGAGGGCTAGGCTCTGTCTGAAAACAGCAGTTTAAGGTATCGGCGAATCATCGCCAAC
>CBDUZO010000072.1:0-21372 GCA_965371725.1 uncultured Phycisphaerales bacterium | reverse complement strand
CGCCGCCGCGGCTGTGGCCATCGGAGGGGGCTTCCTGCTTACGCTCGGGAATTGAATTTCCAAAGAAGCGGCTCGCAACTTTGAGACCGGCCCCCAGGGTGGCAAGACCGCGCACTACATGCTACGATGGCTTAGCACCCGCGGCGAAACCGGCCCCTGGAGCGAAACGGCGAGCGCGACGGTGGGGGCGTAGAAGCTGGCGGCTTTCAGCCGGGTCCAAGCGTCCAAACGTCGAAACGGCGCTGCTAGGGCGGGCAATCTACCCGCCGCACGAAGACCATTGGCATGGCCAAGAAACCAACACCTCGAAAACGCACCGCTTGCAAGACGGGGTCCTCGACGGCGCGCGCCAGCCGCCCGTCGGCGCTCCTCGACACGCGCATTGTCTACTGCTGCGATTGCCTGGACCAGCTCGCCAAGCTGCCCGACGGCTGCGTGGACCTGATCTACATCGACCCACCCTTCAACAGCAACCAAGATTACGAAGTCTTTTGGGGCGAGACGAAAGAGAAGCGGGCGTTCGAGGACCGGCACGCCAGCACACTGGCGTACATCGACTACATGCGCCCGCGCTGCGTCGAGCTTCCCCGGGTGCTCAAGAAGACCGGCAGATTCACGGGCTGGCCGCAGGCGCGGCACACATCCGCTTTGCGGTTCCATCGCCCTTGAGGAGTATCGTATTGAGCTACACATCGGTCGATAAGCTCCAGAACATGCTCGCAACGGAGGTATTTGGCTACGCTAAGGACAAGAAAAAGGCGTCCGGCCGCGCCCTGGGGACCCTTGTCGAAATCGTGAGCTTCTACACGCTTTGCGCGTGGGAGCTAAGGGACCATATCGCGATCGAGCGGTCAGTTCCGGAGTTCGCCCACCCAGAGATCACTCACAATGTCGAGTTCTCACTACACCCGATCGCTTCAACTCGCTCCGTCACACTGAAACCGCTTCATTTGCCCGTCACGTCTGCCAAGGTGCTTCGGGCCGCAGGGCCAGCCCAAGCGGGTGTTGTCGCGAGGCAGCAGACCTTGGTCACAACGCGCCGCGTCATGCGGAACGCCGCGATTGTGGCCGTGCGTAAAGGAGGCTTCGTCACCGCCCATCTGATCGAGATGGACGGGGCGGGATGCGCCGTTCAGTTGACAGACCTGTTCGACGACCCCTTCGCGATCATTGAGTGCAAGCGGGTAGGCGTAGAAGAAGGGATGCGTAAAGGACCGCAAACGATCGAGAAGGCCAAGCAGGGCGCGTACGTGGCCAGGTCGGTGTCATCGCTCCAGAAGTTCAGACTTGCCGATGGACACCTCCAAGGCGTTATCGATCAGGGAGGCGGAAAGCTCCGCACCGGGGCCTATTCGCCGCTTCTGCGCGAGATCATTGACGGTGCCGCGCCGGAGCTGCTGCGGAACTTCATCCTGACGGTCGGGGTGGTCAGCAACCACGGCAACTGGTTCACGGCCGAAGATCACAACAAGGAGCTCCGCGTTCTCGCACACTCCTACGACTGGTTGCTGTTCCTGACCGACAACGGCCTTTGTCAATTCATCGAGAAACTGCTTCTGAAGCCCGTGCCAGAACTGCAGCCGGCGCGCGACGCGTTCCTGGCGAGCTATCCCAAGAGGCCCGGAGGATCTCGTTTCACGAAAGTGACGATGGGCGTTGACGCCGACTTGGCCCTCAAGCGATACTTCAAGCTGCACGAGTTCGAAGTCGAGAGCTGGTTCAACGTCATTGGCCCCCGTGGAGGCACGCTTCGTGAACTGCGGAAGGACTTGGAGAAGCTGGTAGGCAAAGATTGGAAAGGAATCCGCGAACCATGAGCGCCGGACGAAAGATCGTGTCGATCAGCCAAAGCTGGTGTACTCCACCGAAGTACGTCCGCGCCGTATGCGAGGTTTTCGGCGGCGCTGTCGCTCTTGACCCCTGCTCGAACCGCTACTCGGTCGTCAAGGCGGAAGTCGAATACCGCCTCCCAGAGCACGACGGACTGCGCAGCAGTTGGGATTATCCCACCGTCTACGTCAACCCACCTTACGGCGCCGACCGAAACCGCGGCACGACGATAAGAGACTGGTTGCGCCGCTGCGCCCGTGCCCACGAGGAGCACAGGTCTGAAGTGCTCGCGCTCGTCCCGGTCGCCACCAACACGAAGCATTGGAAGGACTACGTCTGGGGCGTCGCCGCCGCCGTCTGCTTTCTGTACGACACGCGCCTGCGCTTCCTCGTGGACGGGAGGGACGAGGGCAAGGGCGCGCCGATGTCCTGCGCGATGGTCTACTGGGGCAAGCACGTTTCGCGCTTCGACGAGGTGCTCTCGCCCCACGGGGCTGTGGTGGACCTGCGCGGCCTGCAAGGCAAGGCCATCGGTATGACTCGTGACGAGGAGCGGTCGCTGCTGTTCGCAAACGGCGCGTTCAATGATCCTGGGCGAACGAAGCGCCGCGCGCATCGGTGACAGGTGGGCGGCGTGGGCATCGATGGCCGCATCTTCCCCGTCGCCGCGGCGCCGAAGAAAGGGGTGGTGCGCAAAGGAGAGGACAGGGTCTTCGACGAGTTTCTGGACGACTGGTATCCGATCCAGGTCAAGCAGAAGGACAAGGTCGGCCGCCCCGACATCGACAGCTTCGAGGCGGTCATGACCCGCGAGGACCGTACCAAGGGCTTCTTCGTCGCGTTCGATTACACCAGCGACGCCCTCCGCGAGATTGACGGCTTCTTCCGCAAGAGCGGAAAGGTGATCGTCCCGTTGACGGTACGTGAGATCCTGGAGGAGCAGTTGGCGAAAAAGCTGGCGTAGCAGCAGAGGATTCACCCCGCTGACGACTGTTGCCCGGCCGGTTCATTGCCTGCGGCTTGACATTGATCTATCCTGCTCCCTTTGATGTCGGTCCAGGGCACTCGAACACACGGCGGGCGCGGAACATTGACGGGTTTGTTTCGGTATTCGATCCGATGTCCCAAGCGCGTGACGGTGATCTCGTTACTGATCACAGCCGCGATCGCCCCCGGCGCGGCGCGCCTCAAGATTCGCACCGACGGCCACGCCCTCGTCCCCGCTGACGCACCGGAGGTCCTGTTTGACGAGTCGATCCGCGAGGAGTTCGACATCGAGGACCCCATCGTCGTCGTCATCAGGACCGATCACCCCAACGGTATTTTCAACATCAGTACGCTAAGGCTCATCGACGGCCTGACGCGTGACTTCAAGGAGCTTGACGGCGTCAAGAACTCGGACGTGTTCAGCCTGTCCACCGAACGCAACAACAGGGTCTATCCCGGCACACTCACGTTCCGAACGTTCCTCGATCCGATGCCGGCCACACAGAGGGAACTGGACCGGTTGCGCGATGACCTGCTGGGTGTTCAGCTTTACACGGGCACCTTGGTTTCTTATGACGAGTTGGGCACGTCGATCCTGATCGGTACGCCGCCCGGCGCCGACCGCTCGACGTTCTATCGAGAGATTCAGGATATCGTCGCCGCCCAAGGCGCCATCTCCGACAAGATCAGCGTCATCGGCGCGCCGGTGGCTGAGGCGCTTCTTGGCACGCACATCCTCGAGGACCTTGGCGTTCCATCGATGCTCCTCGGCGCCACGGTCGGCCGGGCCGAACAGGACATTGAATGGCGCCTACCGCGAACACTGGACGAGCTGAGGCTCCTGATCGCGGGGAACATCGGTCTTGTCCCCATCGCCATCGCCGTGATGATGGTCGTCTTTGTTATCAGTTTCCGCAGCGTCACCGCAGCCGTCCTTCCCATGACCGAGGTCGGCGCATGCCTGATCGTTGTCTTCGGGCTGATGGGATGGTTCGACGTACCGGTCTACCTGACCATCGCGGTGCTTCCCGTGATTCTAACGGCGATCGGTGTAGCCGATGAGATTCACATCTTCGCTCGATACGTGCAGGAGCTTCGCGATCGACCCGGTGCGGATCATATTGCCGCCGTGACTGCGACGATGGAGGAGATGTGGATCCCGGTCGTAAAGACGTCGGTGACCACGGCCGTCGGCTTCCTCTCGTTCGCGCTCTCGCCGATCGGTCCGGTGCGCGCATTCGGACTATTCACAGCCGCGGGAATCGTCTTTTGCATGTTGTGGTCGCTGACGGTGATCCCCGCATTACTCGTGCTGATTCCCCCCAAGTGGTTTGTAGCTCGGGCGCATCGCAACGCCGGTACGCCGGGCGAAGCGGGACCTCCGTGGTTTGGCCGGTTCGCCGTAGCCGTGGTTCGCTATCGATTCGTGGTGCTGGCGCTGGCTGCCCTGATTGTGGCGATCGGGCCGATCGGTCTGCGCCGCGTCGTCGTGCAGGACAGTTGGATTGACGGTTTCGCCCCCTCCAGCCCGTTTCATAAGGCCACCTCGATGTTCAATGAGCAGTTCCTCGGTACGCACATTCTCCTGGTGTGCGTGGACACCGGTGAGATGCGGCTTTCGGGCGAGCTTGATCTGACGATCAATAACCGACCTCCGTTGAAGTTCCCCGCGGACCTTGTGGCCGATCCCGAGACCCTTGTGGGATTGCACGTGCGGTTGCGCCCGATCGGCCGGGCGCCGGTTGCCACGCAAGGTCCCCGCCGCTCCCCTCGCGCCCGTGAGTTCAAGGATTGGATCGCTACGGCCAGTATCGTCGACGACAGGCTTCAGGTGACCACGAACCGGACGTTCGGATTGCTCAAGTCCTATCTCCGCCTGGGACCCCGGGAGCGCGTCAGCTATGAGATCACCTCGAAGCGCCTCTGCTCACCCGACGTGCTCCACCGGATCGCGGAGCTCGAGGATTTCATTGAGTCCCGCCGCGACTGCACGGTCGGCGGCGTGATGGGCACAGCCGATTACATCGAGACCACCAATTACCTCGTCCGAGCCCGTAAGGAGGAGTACCGCCGCATCCCCGACACGCCGCGACAAGTCGATCGAATGTGGGCCCACCTCAAGCGGGTTCGCGGCGAGGAGGGGTTGCGGGAGGTTGTCGACGAGAAACGCTCTCGGGGCCTGATTACGGTTTTCCTGAAGGACGCCAACTTCCAGGACACGGCCCGCCTGATGGACGCCATCCGCGAATACGAGCGGGCAAACCTCGCCCCGCACGGCATCGCGCTCGACTTCGCCGGTGACGTGGCTGTCAGTCAAACACTCATCGGTGCCATTGTCTCGACACAAGTACGATCGCTGATTGTATCACTCATCGGAATCCTGCTGGTGACAACCGTCCTTGTGCGTTCGCTGCACTGGGGCCTGTACTGCGTGCTGCCTTGCGCGGTGGCGGTGTTGATCAACTTTGCGGTCATGGGCTTTACGGGCATGCCGTTGGGCGTGGCCACTTCGATGTTTGCCGGTATGACACTGGGCATCGGCGTGGACTTCGCCATCCATCTGCTCGAGCGCTTCCGCCTGGCCCGCTCACGTGGCCTGGAGCCGGCGGAAGCGGTGAGCGACGCCGTCACGGCGGTCGGTCCGGCCATTGTCATCGACGGTCTCGGCGTCGCGCTTGGGTTTGGGGTCATGACACTCTCCCAGGTCCCCGCGAACGCCCGCCTCGGCGCGCTCGTTGTACTGAGCATCATCGGTTGTCTGGCAGCCACGCTGCTTCTGTTGCCCGCCCTGGTGCGGTTGTGGACGCCTCGAGCCCCATCAGCGACCGTCGCCCGGGCGGATCGCGAGTCCCGCCCTTGACACGGACGCCCGGTTGCCCCAAATACTGCGGTCTATGTTAGACATCAAATTCATCCGCGAGAACGTTGACCTGGTCAAGAAGGGGGCGATTGACAAGCACATCGACTGCGATGTGGATGGCCTCATCGAGGTGGACAAGGAGCGCCGCGACCTTCAGGTGCAGCTCGATGCCCTTCGTACGCAAATCAAGGAAAACGGCCAAAAGGTCGGCCTGCTGCGCAACCCCAAATCGCAGGGCTACAAACGGGCAATCGCCGAGGGGAAGAGCGAGGCCGACATCAAGGCGGAGGCCGATCGTATCCAGGCGGAACTCACCGACTTGAAACCAAGGGTCAAGCAACTCGAGGACCGGGAGGGGCCGATCCTCGACGAGTTTCAGCGGCTCATGCTGAACATTCCCCAACCGGCCGAACCCGGTGTCCCGCTTGGCAAGGATGAAACCGAGAACACCTCGCTCCGCAAAGTCGGTGAGATTCCCAAGTTCGACTTCGAGCCGAAGGACCACGTCACGCTCGGTCGGGAACTCGGGATTATTGATATTGAACGCGGCGTGAAGCTCGGTGGGTCGCGCAACTACGTGCTTCGGGGTGACGGCGCGCTGTTGCATCAGGCGGTCCTGCGCCTGGCTCAGGACATGGTGGTCGAGCGGGGTTACGTCCCCATGTCGGTGCCCGTGCTCGTGCGCGAGGAGATCATGTACGGTACGGGGTACTTCCCTTCCGGCCGCGACCAGGCCTACATCTGCGAGCGGGACAACCTCTCGCTCGTGGGCACCGCCGAAGTCCCGTTGACGGCGTATCACTGTGATGAGATTCTCGCCGAATCCGATCTTCCCCTGCGAACCTGTGCGGCGAGCACATGCTTCCGTCGTGAAGCGGGGGCAGCCGGCAAGGACACCTACGGCCTGTATCGCATCCACCTGTTCGACAAGGTCGAGCAGGTTGTCGTCTGCCGCAACGACGTCGAGGAGTCAAAGAAGTTTCATCGGGAGATTCTCGAGAACGCCGAGGCGGTGATGCGGACGCTCGGTCTGCCCTATCAAGTCGTCGACGTCTGCACCGGCGACCTGGGGATGGGGCAGGTCCAGAAGTTTGACATCGAGACGTGGATGCCGTCGAGGGACAGCTACGGCGAGACGCACTCGGCTTCTCGGTTCTATGAGTTTCAGGCGCGGCGGTTGAAGCTGCGGTATCGCGACGGGGCCAAGAAGGTCCACTTCTGCCACACGCTGAACAACACCGTCATCGCCTCGCCGCGCGTGCTGATCCCGATCCTCGAGCTTTATCAGAACGCCGACGGCACGGTGACGATCCCTGACGCACTTCGGCCCTACATGGGTGGGCGGGAGCGAATCGAGAAGAGCTAGTGCCGCTTCCAGATAAGGTAATGGCGTTTCTTCCTCCCCTCCTTAACAAGGAGGGGCTGGGGGAGGTTCTTCTGTGCCTGCATGGACCCCCCTCAATCCCCCCTTGGTAAGGGGGGAAGAAAGCAGGCCCCCCTCAATCCCCCATTGGTAAGGGGGGAAGAAAGCGGAACAGCCTTTGTTGAAACGGCACTAGGCCCGAGATACGGTCCCGGAAGAGCTACCGCGCGGATCGGCCTCGTTTGGCCTTGAGATTCCTGGAACCTTTTCGCGACCGGTGTGTCAAAGATCATGCCGGTGCGAGAATCACTCGCACGGCTTCTCTGGAGAAAGGGACTCCTCATGAACCTTCGAACCACTCGGTACATCGCCACGATCATCGTTTCTTTGCTTGTGACCTCCACGTCGGGAGTTCTCGCGTCCGACGCAGGCGGTGAGTCCACCGGGCTGACGATCTACAGCACGGCCACACCCGGAGCAATTCCGCCGGAGCTGTATCGACCGATCCTTGGGCAGGAGGGCTACGCCGCGCAATACGCCATGCGCCTTCCGGGTTACGCCATCGTCAAGCAGGAGCGACCGATCGACCTGGCTTCCGGACGCACCACGATCCGCTTCACCGACGTAGCCGCCCACATCGACCCGACCACCGTGAGCTTCACCTCGCTGACCGACCCGTCGGGGACGCAAGTTCTCGAGCAGAACTTCGAGTTCGACCTGGTCAGTAAGGAGAAACTGCTCCGGCGTTATCTGGATCGTGGCATCACGGTATTGCAGAACCGCGGCGACGGTGTGGTGGCTGCGCTATCCGGCAAGCTGCTCAGTGCGTCCGGCGGGCTGATCCTCCAGAACGACGATGGCGGCGTCGAGATCGTAAACAGTTACTCGAACGTGCAACTGCCAGAGTTGCCCGGCGGGCTGATTACAAAGCCGACCCTTGTCTGGGACGTCTTCACCACCAGTCCGGGCCCGCATCGCGTGCGGGTCACCTACGAAACCAAAGCCATGACCTGGTGGACCGACTACAACGTCATCTTCACCGAGGGCAAAGATGCCAACAGCGGTCTGCTCGATATCGGCGCCTGGGTTACCATCATCAACCAATCCGGCGCGACCTATCCGGATGCCAAGCTCAAGCTGATCGCCGGTGACGTGCATCGGGCGCCGCAGCCGGAGCGCCGCTACAGGGGGAAGGGGCGGCTGGGCGTGGAGATGGCGGCGGCGGTGGCCCCGGCGGGCTTCGAGGAAAAATCCTTCTTCGAGTATCACCTCTACACCCTCGGTCGACCGACCACGCTTCCCGACAACTCGACCAAGCAGATCGAGCTGTTCCCGCCGGCACGAGAAGTCCCGTGCGAGAAGGTGCTTGTCTATTACGGGTTGAGCTCGCGCTACCCCTACTACGGCGGCCCGATGACCGATCGCAACTTCGGTGTCCAGTCCAACAAGAAGGTCGACATCTACCTGCGCCTCAAGAACGAGAAGAAGATCGGGATGGGTATGCCGTTACCGTCAGGCCGAATCCGTGTCAGCCAGCGCGACCCGGCGGATGATACGCTCGAGTTCATCGGCGAGGACAAGATCGACCATACGCCGAAGGACGAGGAGATTCTCATCAAGCTCGGCAGCGCATTCGATGTTGTCGGGGAGCGAACGCAAACCGACTTTCAAGTCGACAGCCATCGCGACTGGATGGATGAGACCATCGAGATCAAAGTCCGCAACCACAAGGACGAACCGGTCAAGGTGATCGTCAAGGAGAACCTCTACCGCTGGACGAACTGGAAGATCGTCGAGCCCTCACAGGCGTATGAGAAGATCGACTCTCGCACGATCCACTTCCCCGTCGAGATCCCCGCAAACGGCGAGGTGACGATCCGCTACACGGTGCACTATAGCTGGTAAGAGTGAACCACGAACGAGTGCCGTTTCAACAAGAGTCGCTCCGCTTTCTTCCCCCCTTACGAAGGGGGGATTGAGGGGGGTTCATGCAGGCGGAGAAGAACCTCCCCCAACCCCTCCTTATTAGGTTCTCCTCCCAAAAAGTTACTGGAGATCCGTTGATTGGCAGGTCCAGACAGCACAACGACTTAGCGAGCAGGTCCGTCAAGGCCTGCGGACGGGCTCACCGAGGCCCGAGCTTCGCGAAAACAGGCGTAATCGGGCGATTCCGAGCCCTTCTGGACTCGTTGGCCCCGTTGAGCCAGTAACTAATTCGGAGGAGAACCCCTTATTAAGGAGGGGAGGAAGAAACGCGGGTGCCCCGTTCTTCGCGCAGCGAAGGGTGGGGGACTGCCCTGGCAGCTTTTCATTCGCTATCTACGCTTGCGTAATACGCCGAAGTTCACGCTTCCGGCCCAGGCGTCGATCTGCGATTCGTGTTTCTGAACGAAGCGAGGGAAGGCGTTGTTGTGCAGGATGTCGTGCGTACAAACGATCCCGCCGGGGCCGAGGTAAGCCCAGACCAGCGCAAGCTCGCGCCAGACGTGATGATAGGTGTGATCACTGTCGTGGAGGAAAAGGTCGATCGGGCGCCTTGATTCGAGCAGGGGCGGCAACAGGTCGAGGCTGCTGCCCGTCCTGGTGGTCCAGCGATGACGAAGCGATTTCGGCACGTACTGGCCGATTCGAGGGTCGTCGTCGATCTCGAGGCTGACCAGTTCCCCTGCCCCACCGACTTCCATGGCCGCGAGGATATAGGCTGAGGAGATGCCGTGGGCGATCCCGGTCTCGAAGGCCAGACGCGGCGCCGCGATGCGAGTCACCACGTACGTCGCATAGCGGTCCTCGTGGCACATCGGTGAAGCCAGATCCGGACCGTCGCCGGGTTCCACATCAGCCAGCCGGACTCGACGGGCCTCATCGAGATACCGAAGGGCGGTCGCCTCCTCCACGCCGAGCACAGCCGCCAGACGAACGATCCGCGCGTCGGTCTCAGGGTTGGGCTCGGGGTTGCCACGCGACCCCTCGGGGTCGAGCCCCTGGATGCGACGCCGACACTCCTCGCCGGTATAGGTCACCGGCAGGAACGAATCGACGACCGGGTGCACGAGGCGTCGGCCAGTATGATAAGCCTTGCGAGCCAGGGTTGCGGGATAAGACATCGACGGCTCCGGAACACGATTCAGACTCCCTCCCCTACCCTCGTTATCGGAGCGTCCGTGGACGGACTCAAGCGCGGGCCGTGACCGTGAGGCGCGAAGGCCTCCGCTTCTTCTCGGACCGTGCCTCCGCGGACGAATACCCGTTTGACGCCGGGCGGTCCTGTGTGTAACGTTCAACAAAGCCACGGGGCGTAGCTCAGCCTGGCTAGAGCGCAGCGTTCGGGACGCTGAGGTCGCAGGTTCGAATCCTGTCGCCCCGATTCCTTTTTGAAACACCCGAAACAGCCGAGAAGCGGGCTGTTCACGCTTGCCTCCCACCGACGAACCCGCGGAAGTTCCTGGAACAGAGCCGGAGGATGCCGAGGTAAGACTGCCGGGCGTGCAGGTGCTCCAGCGGATCAAGTGTGCAGAGTAGGCCGCAGAACCTTCCTGACGATTCGATGGACTCGATACCTTCGCGCGCATCTTCGTAAAATGTCCGCTCGGGTGTGAAATCGGGGGAGAATGTGGTACAATCACGGTCTTGGAAACGGCAAATGAGAAATCGGACTATACGCCTGCTCAACGCTGTAGGACTGCCTGCTTTGTTGGTGTTCTCGCTATTGACCGGTGTGCGTCCGGCGCGGGCAGAAAACGCAAGCAATCCCGTCCCGAATCCGGCTCAGAATCAAGTCGACCAGGATCAGATTTGGTTCACACCCAACATCGGAAGCGTGGACATGCTCGATCTGTTCGAATCGCCTGAGCAGTGGGCGAGTGCCCGATCACACGTGCAGGTTTTCAAGTTCTACAATACGCAAGTGGGCAGCGACGGTTGGAGCTGCACCGAATTACCCCACGCGCAGTGCGGGGAAAACCATCTCCAGAACCTCATCGCAAACGACGCTTTCTCCAAGCTGAATTCTTGGGACATTGAGATTGCCATTGAATCGTACTTCGCGGGTCCCATTGTGTCGGTCGACCCGATCGTCTGCACGTCCGCGGATGAGGTGTTCAATCTCACGGTGGGCGGAACGGCCAACGTTGTTAACAACGTGTATGCAAACGGCGGGACGGTGCGCTATCTGGCGATGGATGAGCCGATCAGACAATGGTATCCCCTGTACCACTATCTCGTGACAGGCGAAACAGACCCACGACCGTGTCTTGTGGAGTCGCTCGACGTACTGGCCGATTATGTCGCTGAGTACATTCTCTTTATGCAGGACGCGCTGCCCTCGTTATCCATTGGCCAGATCGCGCTTTATCCGGAGGTGGGCGTGGCGACGCTCAAGGAGTGGATACTCGCGCTGGAGGAACGAGGTGTTGCGCTTCCGTTCCTGCATATCGATGTCCACGGTCCCCGGGTCGCACAGTACATCAGCTTCGGGTTCGACATTGATGTTGAGTCCGATCTGATGGAACTGAAGTCGTTCCTTTCGGACCACAACGTTGCCTTGGGTGTGATTGTTTTTGATATCAACTGGGACGCTCAGGCATGGGAAGAGGATGAGTACGACGACGCAATGTATTTCAGCCGGACCATGGAATGGGTGGACGAGCTCAGGCCGCTCGCCGAGCATATCGATCATTTCGTGTTCCAGAGTTGGGTCTTTCCGGTCTACACGACGGGGTATGGGCCCAACGAAATTCCGACGAATCTTCCAGACGATGACGTTGCCCTGGCCACCCATACGCGTCTAATCACTACCGCCGTACCAATCTTGCAGGACAGAACCGCGGTTCCTGCGATATCCATCTGGGGCATGATCTCGATGAGCCTTCTTACGATTACGCTCGCGACGCTCATCCTCCGCAGATTACCTGCACCCGTGACCCAGCCGCAGTAACCCAGCTTCTTCTCAAGTTGACCCCTTTGTGGCGGCGCGGTGCCCCGTCCTTTTCGTTAGGAAAGGATGGGGGATAGATCGAGCAGCCGAAGACATCTCGAACAGCCGTCTGCTCCCCACCCTTCGCTGCGCAAAGAATGGGACACCACTTCCCCGTGGCCAGGTTCATTGCCCGATCAGCTTCCCGGACTCAGCAGAAAATGCATCTTCTCGAAGTCAAACGTCAACGCGTAGGGTCTGAAGAACCCGTGCGAAATGATCCCGCCGAGGCGGAAACCGTGCTCGTACTCCGCCTCCGGTGGCATCGCGCCCGCGAAGGCCTGGATATTCGTCCGGACCGCATCACCCAGCGACAGCCGCTCGACCGTGAAGGGCGTGATCGACACGGCCATGATGCACGCGGCCAGTGCTCCACCCACGCCTGGGGGTGTCACGACCTTGGCATCCAGTGCGCCAACCACGTTGGCCGAGGCACTGGCCCGTCTCTCCGAGCAGTACCGTTCGATGCTGTTGCGCGCCGCCGGCCGTCGCGGGGCTCGCACCACGCGTGAGGCGATCGACCAGGCCCTCGCCAGTCTCGTCCTCTGGTGGTCCGAGCTCGACGTGTCGGATGTGCGGAACATCAACTTCACGGTTGACCACTGGGCCGAGACGCATCATCAGGCCGTCGACGCCGAACACGTCAGACGCCGCAAGCTCTCGATGCTACTGCCTCTTGTGCGAGGCCGCCGTTCCGGTGCCCAAACCCTCGCCGTCGCCCTGAGGTTGCCCGCGTGACCGATGCGCTGTACCATGTTCAGTCTCATATTCCGTGGCACCGAAAGCGAGATCAGAATGGCAACAGCGAAGCGGAAAACGAAACGCAAGAAGGGTCCGAAGCGGTCAACCAAGACGACTGCTGCTAGACCTGAGACTAAGGGTACATGCTTCGTCATGATGCCATTCAAAGATCCGTTCGCACTCTACTACGACGCGGTATTCAAGCCGGCAATCGTAAAGGCCAAACTCGATCCAGTCCGCTCAGATGATCTCTTCCGCCCTAGTGTGATAGTGAGCGACCTGTGGCAGATGATTCAGGATGCCAAAGTCCTGCTGGCCGAATTGACAACCAAGAACGCGAACGTGTTCTACGAACTGGGCCTCGCCCACGCAATCGGGAAGCCGGTCGTATTGGTGACGGAGACGATGGACGATGTCCCCTTCGATCTGCGTCAGCTTAGAGTCTTGCAGTATAACAAGAATGACCCTGCCTGGGGCGACGGCCTATGCGACAGCATTACGCAGGCGTTGCAGGAGACTCTCGATAAGCCCGTAGACGCAGTGCCCTCAATCTTCCGCAGAACTGTCCCAAGCCAAGGTCCACAACAAAGCGCGATGGCAGCCAGGGTTGCGGCGATCGAAAGCCAGGTACGGACCTTGCGAGCCCAATCCTTTAGACCAGCACCCTCACGGGACATGTCAAGACCCTGGATTAACGGCCTCGGAAGCGTGACCACCTTCGACGAACTTGAGCAATGGGTAAAGACCTGGCGGGCGCACGGAGTGCCTTCGCGTGAATTGTACGAAGCCGCGTCGTGTCACCCTAACCTATCGAAGGTAGAAGCGGGTCTAGTAATGGGGTTTCTCAGGAGTGAAGAGGAGTCGATAACAGTAGAGCGAGGCGGATCGATCAGCGTCAGTCACCGGTCACCGGACGTGTCCACTCGGTCAACGACCGGCAGGGAGGAAGCGCTGTAGGGATACCATGGCTGCACGCTGGCACGCCACTTGCTATGGAAATCGCCGCATCGAACGGGCCTCGAATCCTGTCCGAAACGCGTCCGAATGTCCGAAAGTCGGCGGCCGCGCAGAACGCCGTAAGTCCCGCAATGCCAAGAGCTTGGCACTTTCGGACATCAGCGCAATACCGAGCGCTTCCCCCCGATCTGACCTGCGCCAGCGCAAAACAGCATCCCGCCGCTTTTCGCACGTAACTCGTTGCCACGCAAGCACTTAAGCACTTTCGGACATCTGCACAAAACCTGGGTGTTACTCAGAGTGGTCGAGGTAGCGGGCGATGGTGGTGATGCTGCAATGGCCGAGCTGGCGGGGGATGATGGCGATGTCGACGCCACGCGGCCGGCGCCCCATTCCTCTTCGTCAGAGAAGGGATGGGGGACAGATCGAGCAGACGAAGACATCTCGAACAGCCGTCTGCTCCCCACCCTTCGCTCCGCGAAGAATGGGGCACCACTTCCCCGTGGCCAGGTTCATTGCCCGATCAGCTTCCCGGACTCAGCAGAAAATGCATCTTCTCGAAGTCAAACGTCAACGCGTAGGGTCTGAAGAACCCGTGCGAAATGATCCCGCCGAGGCGGAAACCGTGCTCGTACTCCGCCTCCGGTGGCATCGCGCCCGCGAAGGCCTGGATATTCGTCCGGACCGCATCACCCAGCGACAGCCGCTCGACTGAAGGGCGTGATCGTCACTGGCCCACCGCCGCCAATCCCCTCCATTGAGGGCAAACCGGTCAGATCGATCCCAGCCGCCTTGATCGTGGACTCCTGACACGTGAGACCGCCCCCAGCCAAACCCGTGTCGGCGAATAACAAACACGGCTCAGCATCATTGACCCGCCCCCACGCCACCATGAAGTGACTCCCCGCCATCCAGAACGGAACAACGTGCGTACCGGGCGACTTGGCAAGTTGGTCCAGCTCCGCCCGGGCCTTGTCCGTCTTCCGCCGCAACACGAGCTGTCCGCGCGGATAGTCCAGCGTAGAAAAGAAGTGGTAGAGCACGGCGGTTCCGAGCACGCCCTCGATCTGAACGCCCGGCGGTCCAAACGGCATGCGGCGGGTGGGCAACAGCATCACCGGAACGTTACGCAGTTCGAAATCGCCGAGCCGAATGGATTCGATCCGCCCCTGACCGGTGGCCGCCCGTTTGCCGCCGGCGTACACGCCGGTGGTCGAGCCGGAGACGACGGCGCCGACGCTTTCGGCGAACTCCGGATCAAGGTAGAGCTCCGCCGCCCCGGTATCGATCAGGAGGTGAACCTCCTGGCCGCCGTTGATCCGTACCTTGATCAGCGGGAGCGGATCGGTCTGAACGAAGTCGATGCGCGTCTCGTCGGCATCGCCAAGGATCTGATTCGGCACAAGCCCTTTGAAGCCGGCCAACTTGTCAGCCACCGACTCAGGGCCAGCCTCGCGTCGCAGCTCGGCGGCCTGCCCGAAGCGGTCCTGACGATAGTACGCCTCCGCGAGCAGGGACTTGGGTTTCTTCTCGTCCGGGCGAAGCTCCGCTGCCTTGCGAAGATGCCGCTCGGCCTCGGCGAAGCGATTCCCCAAAAGGGCGATCTCGCCGAGACGCAGAACAGCCTCAAAGCTCTCGGCGTTCGTGGCCAGCGCCTTTGCGTAGACCTGCTCGGCCTTGGCGAACTCGCCGGAGCGAAACAGGTCATCGGCTTGACGGATCCGATCCTCCGCCACCGCACCGATCGGTGCGGCCATCGCAACCAACAGGACAGCCACAATCACGCCCCGTCGTCTTCCAGTGCCCCTATGCAACATAACACAGTTCTCCTCTGTCGAAGCGTGCCGCGATGCTACCGCACCAATGCCCGACACGCACGCCCAGCACCCTGTCCGTCCGCCGACTTGTCGCGGCGTTGGACCGCGACGGGTTACGCCACCTGAACGACCTGTTGCGCCGGATTGACGCTCTGTTTGAGCGCTACGAGGCTCGCCGGCGCGACCAGGTGCAATCGTTGACGATCGCGCTCGTTCCACTCCGGAATCCGAAGCGGTAGAGCCCTTCTGCCACGCCTCATAATGACCGCGCATCACCCGCGAGCAGTGGTGTCGAAGGCCGCCGCGACCTGGCAAACCTGCACGCCGGATTGAACCGCTTGTGGGAGAGGTAAGCAGCGCGCCCACCTCCTTTGGAGGTGGGGGAGGCGATGATCGTCGCGGATAGGATCACCGTATTTGTGGGGGCCGCTGTGCGGACCGGATGGGGTGCGCAACCGAGCGCATGTCATCGTTTCCCTTCGACCAAGGCGCGGCTACGCATACCGGTACATTCGACTTAACCCGCATATTTCTTACGCGGTAGTGGGCAGCCGCATAGGGTGTTTCCCTGTGAATCTTTAGCTTGCAAAGAGATAGGAACTGGAGCCGAAGGGACTCGAACCCTCGCCCTCCTGGTTGCAAACCAGGCGCTCTCCCAACTGAGCTACGGCCCCGAATACGACGAGGATAGCTTAATCGGGTTCCGGCGATTTGACAACGATCGGCCTGATCCCGAAACGCGAGGCGTGGGCGGAGCCTGTCCGGGCGAAACCCGCGACCGGGCGCCGCAGTTGAATAGAGCTTGCTCCAGCCTGTGCGAAGCTCCGACAGGTCCAGCCGGTCCTCGGGCGGACGAGGCTCCGTACCGTTTGGGGCGGGCGGGCCTGGCGCCCTCGGGCAGGCAAGGCTCTGTGCGGAGTGTGCTGCGCGACCCTGGTACCCTCGCCGTATCCTCGCTGTTGCCATGGGCGCCGACTTCCATATGTCCGCGCAGGTTGAAACCGGCGGCTCGTCTTGCTACAAGGTCGAGTCGACATGGCTGAGCACGTGATCATCGACGGCAACAACCTCCTTCACGCCATGCACGCGCACGCGCCGATCCCCTATGTCGCGCGCGAGACCATGGTCAAGATCATCGAGAGGTGGGCGAGAAAAGGTGACGACGAGGTGTCACTCGTCTTCGACGGCCCCACACCGCGCGGCGGGCTCGCCCAGCAGATGACCTCCAGCCGAATCATGGTGCAGTTCAGCGCCCCGGTGACCGCCGATGACATCATTGCCAAGATGATCAAGCGGGCACCCGACCCGGGCCGGCTCCGCATCGTGTCCAGCGATACCGCCCTGCGACATGAGGCCAGACACAGACGCTGTGGGTACACCGATGCCGTGACCTTCATTCAGCACGAGCTCTTCCCGCCGGAAGGTGAGGCACCGCGCAAGATCACGCAAACGGACGAGAAACCGGACGAAGTGTCACGACAAGACACCGAGGAATGGCTGGATATCTTCGGGCTAGGCGACGATGACGACGAGCCCTTCGACGGCCACGACGCCATGACGGAACATTAGCCACCGTGCGCGAAGACGCGTCACAAACGCGATGGCGCGTGTCCGTTTGACTTTCAATGCTCCGCGCGGACTGAAGTCCGCGGCTCGGGAGTGGCGCTGAGTCGCGCCCGCTCATTTAACCCGAAGTTCCGGAGAGCTCCGCTTGTCCATGCTGGGAAGCGCATTTCACACATGACTACAAACTCCGCCCCAGTACTGATAACGCGGAAAACCCGGAACTTCGGTTTAACGCGTGACGCCGATGTGTACATGGCGGATGCCGCCGCGGGGTGGTGAGCGGCAGCAGAGGCCTTGAACGTCCGATAACGCGATGGTCGGGTTGTATTCGCAGGTGATTCTGTGGTAGAGTGAGGGGTTAACCGGGGGGATATCCAGCCAACGCCCGCTACGAGGAGAATCTTTGATGAGCATCAACAGGCCCAGCGCGCGGGTTCGCTCGATTCGTGCGAGCCGGCCCGATGGACGGTCACACCGGACGAGACGCAGGAGTCTCAACGCCTGGATCGCCGCTACGGGCTCGACCGCCCTCGCGATCGGCGTGATCCTGCTGTTTCCATCGGTATCGCTTGCGGCACCGCCGACTTCGGCCCTTCGGGTCGAATCCGCCGGACGAGCGGACACCCTATCCGCCACGGTCGGCGAGCCGATCAAGCTCCGCCTGCATCTTCCCGACAAGGCCGGTTGGGAGGAGGCGAACATCGGACGGTTCGTGATTCGGACACACGGCGTGCAGCAACGGATTGCACCGACGTCGGCTCCCGGTACCGACTTTGTCGAGTTCACTGTCGCCGAGCCCGGCGTGGCCATGATCATTCTGGCCGCCGGACCGTCAGAGGAGAAGGGCAAGAGTGACTCGTGGCAACGGACCACGCACTGCACGAAGCTTTTCCTGCGTGTCCGAGGCGACGGCGTGGATGACGCTCAGGCTCTTTCGTTTTCCCACGACCCCGGCCAGACCGCCAAGGTGGGCCTTGCGATCGAGGTTCTCCCGCTGGTCGCGCCGACCGCGCTTCGTGTCGGTTATGATCTTCCGGTTCGAGTCTACTTCAACAACGGCAGCCGGAAGGGTGTCGTCGTTACCGCCCACCGTCCGGACGGGTCGATCGAGAGGAAGACGACCGATTCGGTCGGATCGGCGAACTTCCGCATCACCATGCCCGGACGATGGATCATCCGGTATGAGCACGTGGCCGACGGCAAGACCTATGTCGGAGACGTGGTCTTCGAAGTCCCGGCCGGGGCCTCCGCGGAAGGAGGGGAGCGATGATGCATTCAAACCGTGCCTTGATCGTGCCCCGCGTTTCGGCCTGGTTGCGCGGTTCCGTGATGGGTGCCGCGGTTGTGGTGGCATCGGCCGCCAACGTTGCGGCGCTCGACTGGCAGGAGATGGGCCCGGCCCCCATTTTGGCCGGCCCCTACACCGGTCGCACCTCGGCTGTGTCGGCGAGTCCGACGGATCGAGGTGTCATTTTCGTGGCAGCGGCCAGTGGTGGTATCTGGCGAACCACCAACGGCGGGTTGTCCTGGACACCGCTGACCGATGATCTGCCGGCCGCGGCGATGGGTGCTCTGGTCATCAACCCGTTCGACGAAAACGTCATCTACGCCGGGTCCGGTGAGGCGAATTACGCCAACCACAGCCTCTACGGATTGGGGCTTTACAGGTCCACCGATCACGGTGATACGTGGGAAATCCTGGCGGGTGACACGTTTGCCGGGCGGACGTTTTCCAAGCTTATCGTATCTCACGCCGACGGGCAGGTTCTTTTTGCGTCGATCATGCACGCGGGAGGTTTCCCCGCTCGCAATGCGGGCAAGGGGCATCCCGGCGTGAACGGACCTGTCGGCGTCTTCCGGTCAACCGACGGCGGTGTAACCTGGGCGCACCTTACGAACGGCTTGCCCGCGGTGGCTGCCTCCGACGTTGCCATGGACCCGAGCGACGTTGACATCCTGTACGCCGCCATCGGCGACATCTTCGGTGACCCGAATAACGGTGTGTACAAGTCCACCGACGGCGGTGACACGTGGGCCAAGCTCGGTGGGAACTTGCCGACGGGTGCGGTGGGACGCATCTCATTGGCCGTCGCGCCTTCCATGCCGCAGCGCGTCTACGCCCTCATCACCAACCCGAGCGACGCGTTCGGCGGCGGTGCTACGGTGCTCGGGATTTGGCGCACCGACGACGGCGGTGAGTTCTGGCGCGCGACCATCCCCGGATCACAGCTTCAGGCGACCTACGGTTGGTACCTGAGTGTCGTGGTCGTTGATCCGTTTGATCCGAGCAAGATCTACGCCGGCGGAGTGTCGCTCGTGCGCTCGATGGATGCCGGAATGACCTACGAGGACGTGACGCCGCCGCACGTGGACATGCACGGGTTGACGTTTGACGTGATTGGCCGGCTCATCTGCGCCAACGACGGCGGTGTTCACCGCACTGCCGACAACGGCGACACATGGTTCGCTCTGAACGAACGTCTGGGGGCGATCCAGTTTTACCCGGGCATCTCACTCCACCCGACCAACCGGGATTTCGTTCTCGGAGGCACGCAGGATAACGGCACCAATCGTCGTGAGTCCGGTCTTGACTGGTCGCACCGACTTGGCGGTGACGGCGGCTGCACCGCCCTGCACCCGGACACGCCCAGTATCATGTTTGCCGAATACCAGGGTTCGGGGAATCTGTACCGATCCACCGATGGCGGTCGGCTGTTCAGGGATTCTTCCGCCGGGATCAGCGGGAGCGATCGCCACTGCTTCATTCCGCCCGTCGTGTACGATCCGAACGACTCTCAGGTACTGTATTACGGTACGCACCGCATTTACCGCAGCACGAACAGAGGCGTCGGTTGGGTTGTAATCAGCGGCGACCTCACGGGAGGGCCGCCGGCTGCCATCCGATCGCTGGCGGTCGCCAAGAGCGATTCACAGACCATCTACGCCGTGACGAACGATGGTCGGGTTCAGATCAGCACCAACGGGGGATTCAACTGGACCGTGTCTCTGACCGGTGTCCCCGGGTGGCCGAGGTTGACTCGTGAGCTGGCCGTGGATCCGCTGGACGACCATGTTGCGTTCCTCGCCGTCGCGCAGTTCGGTGTCGACCAGGTCCGCATGACGTCCGACCGAGGGCAGACGTGGACAGCCATCGACGGCGATCTGCCCAACATCCCGGCCAACGCGGTCGCGGTTCAGAATGATGGGATTGGCAGGTCGGTTTTCATCGGCACGGACAACGGCGTGTATAAATCCTGCAGCGACGGCGTGAACTGGATGAGGATCGGCTCGAAGCTTCCGAACTCACCGGTGATCGACCTCGTTGTGGACACGAACTTCAACCGGCTGGTCGTGGCCACGCTCGGTCGCGGCGCCTGGGAGATCGACCTTCGCGGGACGGCGGACGCCGACCGGGATGGTGATGTGGATCTGTCTGATTTTGCGGGTTTCCAGGGATGCTACAGCCGGTCGGTTAGCTGGTTAGGATACGACAGACCGAGCGAGACCTGCCTTGCCACGTTCGACTTCGATCTGGACGATGACGTCGACCTTCGCGATTTCCTGAGCGTTCTGTGGCGCATGTGGGGAGCTTCCTGAGCCGGGCCTGGGATTGCGGGTTTCGTCTCGTGCATGCCTTATCGTCGTAGAGGCCGCGCGACATCCGCCGGTTTGCGCCCGCCGATCGCCTGGAGCGGGACCATCTCTGCATCCGGGCTTGACATATTCCCACGCCGACGATAGGATACCGGGTCGCCTGGGGCCTGATGGCCACGTCTTTGTCCCGGAGGCATGGGGAGGTTTGGGATGCGTTTTTCTCACCGGTGTACATCTCGGGATCGTTAACCGTAGTGGGTGGTCCAGACTGTCCCTGGCCCGGTTCGCCCGAAAGGTAAACCCGAGCGTTTGCGCGAAGCTCGCCTTGTGGGGTCTTTGTCTTTTCGGGTCGAGCATGACCACGGCCGACCCGGGCCAGTCGGGGCCGGTCGTTATTAACAAGTCGGAACCCTGTGGTTATTGGATTCACCCTTCCGGCCGCTCCGCCGGGGCCGGCGGCGAATGCGACGACGGAGACCCCTGCACCCATGATTATTGCGGCATGGATTTCTACTGCCACCACACCCCGTTGACGGGGTGGCATTTTTGGTGCGACGACGATGGCAACTCCTGCACCGACGACGTTTGCGACAGCGGCGTGTGTGAACACCTGCCGAACACGGGGAACCCGTGCGACGACGATGGCAACTCCTGCACCGACGACGTTTGCGACAGCGGCGTGTGT
>CBDUZO010000071.1:0-21645 GCA_965371725.1 uncultured Phycisphaerales bacterium | reverse complement strand
CCGCCCTACAATCCTCGAACAACCGCCCGTCCCCCACCCTTCGCTACGCGAAGAATGGGGCACCCACGCGCTCGACGTTGCCCATGAACGTGTAGTAATACCAGGTCGTCGAGACCAGCACGGGATCGCCCGGCCCGCTCGTATCGAACTCCTCGGCACCCGTCACCCGAGTAGCTCGTCCGCGGGGAGTTCTGGCGCGGCGCAGGAACAGATCGCACCCTGAAAAACCGCTTCGACGAACGCGTGAGGCTCGTCTAGAGTTTCCAGGTGGATCGTCGCAACGCCTTCCGGTTGGTGCTGCGTACCTTCCGCCGTCCCACTAGGACTGATCTCCAGCCTCTGTTTGTCATACCTGCAGACGATGTTGACATCATGCAGGGAGATCAACGTCCGGGTCTTTGCCTTAGCGCGCAGCAACCCGAATCGGAGGATCTCAAGCCGCCCTGGCACGATACGGTAGTAGCGACCCTTCCAAAGTGCGAGTGCCCGGTCCCACCCCCATTTGAAAAAGACCATTGCACACAACAGAAACAGCGGGTTATCTGAAACACAATAGAACACGAGACCAGCCATCGCAAGGATACCAGCGATTTTAGGAAGCCCATGCGCTGAGCGCGAGCTAATTCGGAGAAGTGCCCCCGCTCCGGTGTCACGGAAGACAGACGGTATCGTCAACTCGGTGCATAGCCTGGCAAGCCTCTTCAGCTCAATGGGTTCTCCCCGACACACAAGGCGACCAGTCGTTGTGTTGCCGCCATCTGCACGGTGCGAAGCATCAACGCGGACGCGACTCCGCGATCGCCTCTTGAAGATGAACTCGGGCATTTCTGCAGCAGCCACAACAAGTCCCGTCAGAATGCATACTGCAACGACGACGGTACGATCCCTGATAAACATCACGCTTAGCAATAGCACGATCAGCGTCAATTCTGCCACAAAACACAGGTATTTCCCCATTGGTGTAGCGTCCCTGACGGGATGTCTGTGGAAAGTGGGTATTAGGTCAATCTGCGTTTGCATCTTCAGAAACCCGCGCACGTGTCTGGCCCCCTCGCGGGTTGAAGGGGGTATAGGGCCATCCACAAGGGCCCGGTGAGCCTCCCGTTCGCCCCTCGCCATCCCGAGCAACTGTACAGGACGCACCGCTGGAGCTCACCCGGCGTCACGTGTCACAGCGTGAACATATCATAAACGTAGACCGTGGTGAGTACTCCTAACTTGATGAGCTTATGTACAGGGAGGAAAATCGTGCATGCTCCCGCGACGTAGTGAGCCGTCCGGCGAACCCTTCTCACTTTCCTGGGGTCATCGAGCCAGTCCCAGGATGGGTCGAGCCAGAATGCGTCCCACATCGAATCCCGGTACTGTGGGCGCGGGCGCGGCCTGTGAGAGTGGCGCGGCGAGAGTGGAGGTTTCGGATAGCCTCTGGGTGGTACATCCCAGCCCATATCCGTACGAAGCCCATCAGGATCAACAAAAAGCGTGGGGGCATTCCGCACATACGCATAGACATTAAGGCCCCCTTCGATCCCGATCGGATCGCGTTGGAGGAACCTGCCGGTGGCCGGGTCGTAATAGCGGTGGCCGACGTGGAGGAAGGGGACCGGATCGCTGCCGGGGTCCTCGGCTGTATCCTGCGCGCGATAGCCGTGCGCGCCGGCGTAGCCGTAACGGTGGTTCGTCCCGCCGATGCGCTCGCCGAATGCCGTGAACGTGGCACCTTCCGTCGCAAGTCCGCCACCAGTGGCACCGCCACGTTCCTTTTGGCCGTCGTCGGGCGTGGTCATGTAGCGCGTCGTGCCGAGCATGTCCGTACTATAGTAGCTCGCCGACGCGGCGCCCACCGACGTCCACGGCTCCACCTTCCCCATCCCCGGCTCATAGGAGCGGACGTCCGTCGGAACGGTGAAGCTGACCGTGTAATCCCCATAAACCACATCGCCGTCGTAATCCGACCAGACCTTCGACACCGTGGTGAGGTTCCCGGCCTCCAGCGCAGCCGGATCAAGCACGCGCGTCAGGTACCTCGCCCTCGCCTGATCGTACCGGAACTCCCGGCCGTAAGTGATGTCGTAGGCCGTCGGGTCGCCGACGCCATCCCAGTTCCACGTCTCGCCGATGATCATCGTCGCTGTTTGATCGTTCACGGCATAGCGGAACCATGTTGACTCGCAAAGGTCCGAGTCCTTTGCACTGGTCACCACGCGCTCGACGTTGCCTATGTTCGTCGAAGGGTCTTTCGTGGACAATACTCACGCTACTTGACTCCTACGCGAGGAGTTGAGCTTCGGGCAACTCGGGCGCCACATGAGAGCTGATCGCGGCGCGGAATAAACCAGTTACAAACCTGTGGGCGCTACACGTACTGCCCAAGTCTATCTCATATCGCTTTGGCCGTTCCTCTACACCGGCAGGATCGTCGCTGACGAACGTCGCGTCGCTCGGTGGTAGATCGATGAACAATCTCTGTTTATCGAAGCGGGCTTCAATGCGCGCACGCGCAAGGGGAATCACGTGAACCTTTGTGAGACGGGATCGCAACCAACTAGATGTAAGCATTTCGAGGCGTCCCGGAACAATGCGATAGTAGATGGGAAAGGCGTAGAACAACCACGCAATTACGTAACAAAGCACCGCAGTTAGAAGTACTCCAGTGACAAGTGGAAGCAGAACTACCTTTGTCAGAACAGGCAAAGCCACACAACCCGCTAGAATTAGAACAGTCATTCTCCTAGAAGTAGGCACTCGGCTGAACAGCACAATCATAGGCTCGAAGAACTCTCCAGTCACCTCCTTCAATGAGTCAAGTTCCTCCGGGATGCCCGTGCAGGAGAACCTAGGCACTACGCTCGCGTTGGATACCAGATTACTCCTACCGGCATGCGCCGCAATCGTGCGTGCGCGCAGGCGCATGCGCAGGACCAGAACACCCACGATTCCAAGCATTGGAGTGACGGTCCACGGGCTCGGATGCAATGTAACGGCGACACCACATAGCATGGGAATCATAATCCACGACTCTCTTATCGGGCGCAACCACCCCGGTTCGTCGTGACCTGCATGCGTATGAAGCGCATACGTGACGCAGATATTCTCACCAGAGTCTACTGCATCCATCGAACATCCCTCACTAGAGCGCCCACGACGCAAAGGCCCCACTACCGAAGCCGCCTCCGGCACCTAGAGCACCACCAGCACTACCCCCAATGGCACCTCCAAGAGCCCCATATCCGACGGTAATACAAGCCGCGGCGCTTATGATCAGAGCTTTGCGTACCTTGCGCACCGTCTTTGGGTCATCGAGCCAGTTCCACATTGGCAGAAGCCAGAATGCGTCCCACATCGAATCCCGGTACTGTGGGCGCGGGCTGCGAGAGTGGCGCGGCGAGAGTGGAGGTTTCGGATAGCCTCCGGGTGGTACATCCCAGCCCATATCCGTACGAAGCCCATCAGGGTCAACAAAGATCGTGGGGGCATTCCGCACATACGCATAGACATTAAGGCCCCCTTCGATCCCGATCGGATCGCGTTGGAGGAACCTGCCGGTGGCCGGGTCGTAATAGCGGTGGCCGACGTGGAGGAAGGGGACCGGATCGCTGCCGGGGTCCTCGGCTGTATCCTGCGCGCGATAGCCGTGCGCGCCGGCGTAGCCGTAACGGTGGTTCGTCCCGCCGATGCGCTCGCCGAATGCCGTGTACGTGGCACCTTCCGTCGCAAGTCCGCCACCAGTGGCACCGCCACGTTCCTTTTGGCCGTCGTCGGGCGTGGTCATGTAGCGCGTCGTGCCGAGCATGTCCGTACTATAGTAGCTCGCCGACGCGGCGCCCACCGACGTCCACGGCTCCACCTTCCCCATCCCCGGCTCATAGGAGCGGACGTCCGTCGGAACGGTGAAGCTGACCGTGTAATCCCCATAAACCACATCGCCGTCGTAATCCGACCAGACCTTCGACACCGTGGTGAGGTTCCCGGCCTCCAGCGCAGCCGGATCGAGCACGCGCGTCAGGTACCGCGCCCTCGCCTGATCGTACCGGAACTCCCGGCCGTAAGTGATGTCGTAGCTCTGCGGATCGGGAGGGTCGACGCCGTTCCAGTTCCACGTCTCGCCGATGATCATCGTCGCTGTCTGATCGTTCACGGCATAGCGGAACCAGGTCGACTCGTGGAGGTCCGAATCTTTGGCACTGGTCACGACGCGCTCGACGTTGCCCATGAACGTGTAGTAATACCAGGTCGTCGAGACGAGCACGGGATCGCCCGGTCCGCTCGTATCGAACTCCTGATAGTACATGAGCTGGTTGTTCTTGCTGTCATATTCGCTGGGATCCTCGAGGTCGTAATGATACACGACGCGCGTGTTGTTGACCGTATCCTGCTTGACGGTCCGGTTCCCGGTGTGGTTGTACTCGTAGGTGATGTCGTAGACGTCGGTGACGAGCACCTCGTCCTCCCGCTTTTCCCGAATCAGCCGCCCGCGATTGTCGTAGGTGAACGTAACGACGAAGTTGGGGTCCAAGCTGCCGTGATACTCGCTGATTCGGGCGACCTCGTCGCGGTCGGTGTACTCATATTCGAGGATGAGAAACTCCGTGGGCGCGGGGGTCTGACCATCCCGGTGGATGATCTTCTCAAGGCGGCGCGCGTCGTCATACTCATACCAGACGGACGCGTTGTTCCCGTAGGTGATGTGATCGACAAGCCCGTCGTCATTATCGCCGTAATCGTACAGGGCCGTCATGATCTCACTGCCGTCCGGCCCACGGCGAAGATACGTCACCCGCCCGGCGACGTCCGTCTGGACAAACGTCTCCACGCCATCCGGCCCGGTCCGCGTGAACGTGCCGTGTTTGAGGTCGTGCACGTACGTGAACCCGCGCGCGCCGGAAACGGAGTCGTCTTCGGTTGTGGTGATCGAGCTTGACGTCGTCAATCCGAGTTCATTGTACTGATCTTCAAAGGTCCGTGTCCAATCTGTGTCGAAATTGCCCCCTTGAACAGCCACCTTACGCAGTCATGCGGGCGGTCAACATCGCCCAGCGCAAGCGTCAGGTTCTTCGTGGGGTTCTTTCCCTCTTGGTTCGCGTCCGCGTCCTCCAGCGGTGTCCCCGCCGCAATCCGTACTTCACCCTCATCGAACCGGCAGATTATCCGAGCCGAGGAGAGGTCCACCGACGCAACGGGTGTGCGCTTCGATTGGAGGATGCGGGTGCGATAAACATCAAGCCGTCCCGGGGAAATCCGCCAGCAATCGACCAGAAGCAATCGAACGGCGACGACCCAACTACAGGCCAGAACCACAGCCGACATCACACCCACGCGGGAAAGCGGGTAGACCCACATCGTATACGCCAGTACGAGCGATCCCACGACGACGATTGAGCAGGTTGCGACGCTCACCGGAACCCGACTTACCCGGAATGCGACGGGTTCAAAGGACTCGTCCTTGATGTCGCGAAGCGGCTCGAGTTCCCGGCAATCGCCGAAGCATATCAGCCGTCCGGTCGATGGAAAGAGATCGTCTGAGCGGCACGCATCCAGGATTCGCCGAATAGGATGGGCCACGCCAAGATACGAGTCGCGCCCTGCGTAAATCGGTATAGCCAGCATGAGCAACACTGGCCACGGCCAGAATCCGCCGGTGACCATGTACGAAATCAGTCCGAAGGCCACAGGGATGCGGCTCTCCAACAGAATACGTTTCCACAATGGAAGATCGGTCGTGAATCCGGAGCAAAGCGATGGAGGCAATGCCACACAGCAATCACCGCACGCGTCCTGTTGTCCAGCAGGCAGGGATACGACGAGACCACGTTCCTCATCCAGGCAAGGAACACCCAGTCGGCGACAGTCCATCCTTTGAACAAACGTGAATCGCCAAGGTTTCCAGTTACGCCAAAGGAGGATCGAGAAGCGGCGATCAAATCCACATTCCGGACAAAACTCGGTTTCGGCGTGCACATTGTCGATGCGGTACTCGCACCGCCAACAGTACAACTCCCCGCTCCGCAGCCATGCTCGCGTTTGCCTGTAGAGGCGCCACTCCATCACGCCTTCCGCAGCAGCGACCAGAGAGAACGCTGCCCATAGAGCGTGGAAAGACCACGGCCAAAGAAGACCTGGGCTGGTCCAGCGAAGGCCCCAATGGAATGCCAACCAGACGACCAGCAATCCGAGATACGCTATTACCCTCCACCGCCTGACCTTCGGCGGCGAGTCCTTCTCCCGTATCGTGCTCACGTTACCACACCCACCCACAGCCGTCGTCTCCGCAGCAACCTATGACACTTCCACGGCATGCGGCCATGTCACCTGCCTTGCTGGACGAAGCCGCATTCAGGCAATTCTGGTAGGCCTGATTAATCAGAGATTCCCCGCCGGACCAGCACGCACCCATCCCGAAGGCGCAGCAAGCTGCCTGGCCGAGTGGTGTCAGGGGGGCGCAATACGCAGCACCCGCAACACAGCATCCCGCCGACGCGACAAATAGGCCAGCGCTGTTGGTACTGTGGTCCGTCTTGCAGGTTGCTGCGGCCGCGTTGTAATTGTGTTTGGCGCGGATGCGGCACTGTTCGAATTGGGCTCCACATACCGAGGAACTGCCCTTCTCGCCTGCTTGCCCCCCCGACTCTCCCCCAGGGAACATGGTTGGTTGATCCCACTCTCGTGCGGCAATACAGGCCACAGGAACCATGCCATCACCATCTTCTACAGGTGATGTCTCAGGGGAAGAGGATGTTGACGCTGGCTCATTCCTTCCGCCAGTAGGGCGAGTGGGCGCGCCCACATCTGCCATCATCTCGGCAAGCACACCTGCAGAGTCCTCGCTCATCACGAAGAAGGAGGGCATGACCGTCGCGGACGACCATGTGACTTCGTCCGGCGCCCATTCCAGGTCGGGATATTCCTCTCGCACCTCATCGCTGATGTGCAATGTTACGTTGTTTTCGAGGAGTATGGCCACGCACCAGCGCGTTGGAGTGTCGTTGCCATAGGGAAACCAGATAACCCTCGCCGTTGTCTCGGTCGCGCCCGGGATACCATCTGGGTTGGCAATGGAATAGCCGACTCGGGGGTAGGTGGCGGAGTGGAGCGTCTGAGTCGGTACGACCATATGGTCTCGCGATAGGGTCAAGTAGACAAGATCCCAATCGAGGCCGTTCTCGACCTCCCCGCCATAGTAGAAGTCGGGGTTGTAGATGACGTCGTCCGGAAACCCGTTTTCCATGCCGTCGAGCCAGTAGATCCAAAGGGAATCACTTCCCTCGGTCACGAAGAACACGGACGACCCCCAGACGAACTCACTACTCGTGCCGTTCGGCCCGCCCACTCCGAACAGGAAGTCCGGTTGGGTTCCAGGTCCTGTCGTTGGGGTCCCCGTCCCTGGTACACGATCGACCAAGGCCTCGTGGATGGCACAAGCCTCATCATACCCATCAGGGGGCGGTGTTGGCTGAGCGGATCCCACATCAACAGCCATGAGCAATGCCAACCCCGCCGTCTATGCTACCCATGCCCTACTGCGAACAGGAATCTGCTTCAGGTGCAAGCAAGGCTTCTTCCGCGACGGCCGCACTGCAGTCGCAGGATTGGACGTACTCTGCTCCCGCAGAGCACTCAGACCATCCGAGACGCATCGACACCTGTATCCCTCACGCTCGAGGTTGTACCGGACCACTTCCGCCAGATCCGCTTCGTCCTCGACAACCAGAACGGTCTTGTTCGTGCTCATGTGTAGCGATCATCCAATACGAACCGCCGAACCGTACTGTAACGCCTACCTTCACGTCCCAGACGACGACCGGTTACCATGATACCTCTCGCTGCGCTCAACGCGAGCCGCGGGCTGCCGCAAGGCGGCTTTGCCGCGCCCGCGCGGATTCACGTGCGCCGGAGGGTCTCCGGCGAATGAAACGCCGGAACACAATAGCGAGTTTCGCTCTAGAGCCGCTTCAAAGGTTGTTCCGCTCTCTTCCCCCCCCGCCAAAGGGGACGCGGACACCGACAGCCGCTTCGAGCCAATCATACAACCCGCGCACTTTCCTTCGAAAGACGGGATAGCTGTATTTCTCTTCGATCAACCGCTTGCCCGCGGCGCCAAGCTCGGTTCGCAACTGTTCATCCTCGATTAGCCGTAGCATCGCGGTCGAGAAGCTCGCCATCGTCGGCCCGGCCAACATCGCCACTCGATCATCGAGCACTTGCGTATGGCTTGGGATGCTCGTGGCCAGGACGGGTTTTCCGCTGTGAAGATAGGAGTAAATCTTCATCGGCGTATTTCGACCCTTGATCCGCGGCGAGACCAGGATATCGGCGGCAGCCAGGTATCTTGCCAGATCGGCCACCGGCTTGGGACCGAGAAAGTGTACGCGCGCGCTCACTCCCAGGGCGGCGCATCTGCGTTTGTATCGCGCAATGTCACCCGACTCCCCACCGACGATCACGAGATCAGCACCATCGCACTGCCTGGCGGCGGCAGCGAAACTCTCCACCAACAGGTCGATTCCCTGATACACCTCGAGATTGCCCACGTACATGAGCACCAGCCTGTCAATCCCGAGCTCCGTCTTCAGATTGATCGGCCCTGCCGGCTCTTCGTCGGGAAGCAAAGACACGTCATTCAGAACCGTGCGTCTCCCACGGCCATACCGCGCGACCGAATCGGCCAACGCATCGCAGACCGGAACGACAGCCTTCGCTCCGCTGACGGCAAGCCTCTCCATAAGTGTCATCGCCCAGGCACCCGGAGCGAGCCAGGCGTATTTCTCCACCATCTGCTGTGGAAGCGAGGAATCCATGTCGTACACATAGGGGATTCCCAAGGCGGACCTGAACAGAAGGGCGATGAAGACCGACTCCTCAACGGAATGAACAAGATCATATCGCCGGGTGAGCACGAGCCGAAGCGCGAGCACGAACATGGCTGCGTCACACACGAGCTTCTTCCACGAAAAGCCCGGCCGGATGTTCCGCACGAACGGCAGATGCGGAATCCGGTAAAGCGTCACGCCCTCATACGCCGGATCACTTCCCTCGTGGTAGGTGACCACGTCGACCCGATCACCTCGCTCGCTGAGCACTTTCAACAGAAGGCTGACCGCTATCGGCGTCCCGCGATCCTGGTAGAACGGATGTGGAGCAAGCAGCAGCACGCGCATCCCGTCACCGCTCCTTCCTGGCGAGTCTCAGGACCACGGGCGACCCGAACAGATGCGTCAAACCCGTCGCCCGGCAGACGGCCTCCATGGCTGCCGACAGGATCGGGCACCGGAGCGTACGGTGGAATACCATCGGGAGGAGGAACTCGGCATAACGCCCATCGCGCGCGAATCCGCGCTCTTGAAAGGCACGCAGCAGCTCCGGCTCGCTGAAACAGGTGAAGGGCCGCGTGTTCCCCTCCAACCGCTTCTTGAATCCAAACATCGCACCCGCAAAGTAGTTGACGCTGCGAACGGTTGGATAGTCGATGATCACAGCCTTTCCGGCCACGCGCGTCATCTCCGAGATGAGTTGCCGCCAGTCCCTTACGTGCGGGAGCAGGCGATAACTGAGCACCACGTCGAACGCCCGATCGGAGAACGGCAGATCGAGAATGTTCCCGACCCGAAACGAACACCTCTCATCGGCAACAAGCGACTCGATTCTCCTCCTGCAGGATTCCGCGCTTCCCAGAACGGTAACGTGAAAACCGCTCTCAATGAGCGGTCTGGTGACCTGTCCGTGACCACCGCCGACGTCGAGGACCGTGGCCATCGGATTCGACGCGAGCATCCGCAGGGTCGCGCGCTGTTGCACCTTCAATAACCACGCGCCCACGCGACCTGAAAACCGCCGCGCGTAGTCATCCGAGGAGGTCTCGATATCGGGTGTTTCCGGAAACGTCGCCAACGTGAACCCGCCCTCGCCCAAGTCCCACCAACCGCGCCGGTTCAGGATACCGCCATGCTCCGCCAACGCCAACCGCAGGACCGCCCCGCCGTGCGGACCGTCAATCGCGGGTGTCGTCTCGCTTCCGCGCTGAGAGGATCAGGCTGTAACCGCGAAAAGGTCGCGCCAGCAGATCGAGCGAGGCAAACAGACGCATGAAGGGATACAGGCGGGCGTAGAGGCGAAAGGCCCTCTCCTGCCGGGCCATATCCGCCTCCGTGACGATCGTGCCCTTGGAACTGCGCGACGACCGTGACCGGTTCTTGCGCAGGTATGCATGGTTCAGCGCGATGTCGAGCAGCTCGGAGAAGAACCGATTGTACGTGCGATGTGAGACGATCTCGAACGAGGGTTCGAGAAGTGCTCTCAGCCCCCGCAGGGTATACCCCGGCCTAACGTGCCCATGCCACGCATCCGTCAACCCCAGAGCAAGCCTCAGCGGTCGAAGCAGCGCGCGCGGCTTTGCGTGGGGCACATTGACGATCAGTCGTCCGCCGGGCACCAGCACCCTGGCCAGTTCTCGCACCAGTGCCTCGTCGTCTTCGACATGTTCGAGCATGTCGATGACCACGACGATGTCGAACCGTCCATCGTCAAAGGGCAGGTTGCCGCCGTTGACCAGATAGACATCGCCAGCCACAATGCCGCGGATGGACTCGACGGCGTCGGGATCAAGATCCGCGCTGCACCAGCACCCGCCCTTCTGACGAAGCAGGTGGCTGATCAGCCCGTTGTCAGCCCCGAGGTCGAGCCCACGCTTGCCGTCAACATCGGCGAGCATGACGCTGATCTCGCGCCACTTGGCCTGCTTGGCGACGGACTTGCGAAACAGCTTAAGATGCCACTCGAGGGAGGCTTCGTTCATACGCCGGAATGATAACCCCTCGGACCCGAGGATGGAAATGAAGCGAGAACCAGCCCATCTAGCGAACAACCACTTTGACGTGCTGGTTGTCGGCGCGGGCATCCATGGCGCCTGCATCGCCCGCGAGGCCGCGATTCGCGGACTCACGACGGCGCTGGTGGATCGATCCGATTTCGGAGCCGGCACGTCGGCCAACAGCCTCAAGATCATTCACGGCGGGCTGCGTTACCTGCAGAAGCTCGATCTGCGTCGCATGCGCGAATCGGTCCGCGAACGGCGAACGCTGATGCGAATTGCGCCTCATCTTGTTCACGCGCTGCCGTGCGTCGTGCCCACGCACGGATGGGGCCGACGAAGCCGGGCGGCCTTGCGCGCGGCGCTCACGCTCACCGGATGGATCGCCCCCGACAAAGGCGATCCGAGCGACCAGAGCCATCACCTCCCGCCTGGACGGATGCTCTCACGGTCCGAGCTGATCGACCTGTTTCCCGGCCTCGCCGAGCGAGCGGACCTGACCGGCGCTGCCCTGTGGCATGACGGGCAGGCATACAACACCGAGCGCCTGACGCTGGCGTTCGTGCGTGACGCGGTCGAACGAGGCGCAATTGCAGCCAATTACGTCGAGGCGGCAAGGCTGCTCCTCCGTGGCGGGCGCGTGATCGGCGCTGAGATGCACGATCGAATCGACGGCGAACGGTTCGATATCCATGCCGACCTGGTCATCAACGCCGCGGGACCTTGGGTGGATGGCCTGCTCCGGGGAACTGACTCGAACCTGTCACGAAGGAAACCGGCGCTCCTGTGCAAGGCGTGGAACGTGGTGACCAAGAGGTTGCACCCGACGCACGCCCTCGGCATCCTGGCGGGCTGGGGCGGGCTTTGCGAGCACGGTCACGGGAGAATGCTGTTCGTCACACCCTGGCGAGACCGGTCAATCATCGGAACGATGTACGCACCTGTCGACAGTGATCGCGATCCCCACCTCTCCGATGAGGAGGTCCGAAGGTTGATCGGGGGATTCAACGCGGCCCATCCCGGGGAGCAGCTTGCGCTCGAAGACGTAACACTTCATCACGTCGGGCTCCTCCACGTCCGGAATCGGGACACTCTCCGCGGCGTGGACGAGCTGGAAGAGCGGCCCGGAATCATCGACCATAGCCGCGAGGACTCCGTCGGTGGGATCGTGAGCGTTATCGGCGTGAAGTACACTACCGGCAGACTCGTGGCTGAGAGGGTGCTTGATCGAGCGTGCGGGCTACTCGGAAAGCAAGACAGAACTTCGGTCGATTCGTCATGCGTGCCCGTCGACGGGGGCACTATCGACCACTTCGACCGATTTCAGGCCAGCCTGCTCGCTGGAGCACCTGAGGGCATCAAACCAATAGTGGCACGGCTGGCACGGAACTACGGTACCAGAGCCGATGAACTGATCGAGGACTGCAGGGCTACGCCCGAGCACGCGGTCCGCGTGGGCGGATCGGAGGATGCCATCCGCGCCGAGGTCCTGTACGGAATCCGCGAGGAGATGGCAGTTAAGCTGTCCGATATCGTCATGCGGAGGACGGAGCTTGGGACAGCCGCTTATCCGGGCGACGGACCGTTGCGGGCGTGTGCCTTGCTCATGGCGGGTCAACTTGGCTGGAGCCCTGGGCAAATGGAGGAGGAGATTGCGGAGGTGGCCTCCATTTTTGGCAAGCGTGTCGCGCGTCAGACTCCGACGGCCGGCAGCGTAAGCGCAGCCTCGCCAAAGGGACCGGCGGCGGGCCGTGATGACGCACGTGGGAGCGGTCACTCATGAGAATCCTAGTCACCGGTGCTACGGGCTTTACCGGATCGCATCTTGTCGATCGCCTTCTGGCAAACGGGCACGAGGTGGTCGCGCTTGACAACCAGGAAGGCCTGACCGGGCGCTCACAGCGCGAGCGCGGCGCCGAGCTGCACATCGGCAGCGTGACCGACAGGGAGCTTGTGGATCGCGTGACATCCCGCTGTCAGCGAATCTATCACCTGGCCGCCGCCTTCAGGAAGGTGAACCTTCCGAAATCAGCCTACTGGGACGTGAATGTCAACGGCACCCAGTACGTGCTCGAGGCCGCGAGGAAGCACGGCGTCGAGCGTGTCTTGTATTGCAGCACGTGCGGCGTTCACGGCAATGTCGAGGCCCCCCCGGCCGATGAGAGCGCCCCGATCGCGCCGGCTGACTACTATCAGTACACGAAATGGGAGGGCGAGCGCATCGCGCAGGAGTACATTAGTGAGGGCATGTGGATCTCAATCGTCCGTCCCGCGGCCATCTATGGGCCGGGCGATCCCGAGCGGTTCATCATGCTCTACCGGCGGGCGGCGAAAGGCCGGTTCCTCATGCTCGGTGGCGGAGGGACGCACTATCACCCGCTGTACGTGACGAATCTTATCGATGCAATGGAACTGGCGATCGAGGTCGACGCCGCCCGGGGCCAGGCCTACCTGATCGCCGACGAGAGCAGTCTGCCAATCAAGCAACTGGTCGCTGAGATCGGCCGGGCGATGGACATTGACGTGCGGTTTGTCCACCTTCCGTTTTGGCCCATCTACGCGGCGGCCGTCGTGTGCGAGGTCGTGTACAAGCCCCTCCCGTTCGAGCCGCCGCTGTTTCGCCGGCGGGTTGACTGGTTTCGGCAGCACCGTTCGTTCGATATTTCAAAGGCGAAGCGGGAATTGGGTTACTCACCGGCTGTCGATCTGCCGACGGGATTAAGGAAGACAGCCGAGTGGTACAAGGAGAATGGCTACATCTAGTGTAGATTCCGAAAGGGTATGAGCGTTTCTTGCTCCCCTCCTTGACAAGGAGGGGTTGGGGGAGGTTTTTCTGCGTCTGCATGAACCCCCCTCCATCCCCCCTTGGTAAGGGGGGAAGAAACCAGACCCCTTCGATCTACACTTGGGAAGAGACCGGCGATTGACGGTTTGGCCAGTCGCTGATTGGCCGGACCGGGAAACTGAATCGGCATCAAGCCTATGAACGTACTTGGAATCACGGATGGCATCACCTGCGGCGCGGCGGTCGTCGTCGATGGCCGGATCGTCTCGGCCGTCAACGAGGAGCGTCTGTCCCGATTGAAGATGGCCTACGGTTTCCCGCGCGGATCGATCGTTGAATCGCTTCGCCTGGCTGGGATTGAGTCCTCCGATCTCGATCTCGTGGCCGTCGATACGGTCAACAACTATCTGTACGACGGATTGCGGCCGTTCGACGGCTGGTTTCAGCAGGACAAGGGGTTCATTCGAGACACTGTGTTCGCGGCTGTCTCCACGTTCGGGCCTTGGGTCCAAAATCTGCCGCTCTTCGAGCGGGCATACTACAAGTTCCGTTGGCCCGTCTTTGCGCGCCGCCGAGCCCGAATCCGGGCCGTCCTTCGCCGGGAGTTCGGCTTCACGGCGCCGGTCAGGTTCGTCGATCATCACCTGGCCCACGCCACGTCGGCCTACTATACCAGTGGGTTCACAAACGCGACGGTCGTCACGATGGACGGTGGTGGTGACGGGGCCTCGTCACACATTTACTGGGTCAACGACGGGTGCTTCCGGCGCGTCGGCTATACAAGCGCTTACAACTCGATCGGCAACTACTATGCTTACGTAACACACCTGTGCGGTTTCACGGCCCAGAAGCACGAGGGGAAAATCACGGGTCTGGCAGCGCACGGGAAGCCGATCTACCGTGACCTGCTCAACAAGTTCATCGCCTACGCGAACGGCGAGATCGTCAACACGGGGGAAGTGATCTTCCGCGGCGCCCTGAAGGCACTTGGCAAAGCGCTGCCTGCCGGTTGGACGCGCGAGGACCTCGCCGCCAGTATCCAGACCCACTGCGAGGACATCGCCGCTGCTTACACGCGTGATCGGATCAATCCCGACGGTGATGGGAACCTGGCCATCGCCGGCGGCGTCTTTGCCAACGTTCGGATCAACCAGAAGCTCTATGAGCTCGACGGTGTGGAGCGGATCTTCGTGCACCCGGGCATGACCGACGCGGGCTTGGCAGTTGGCGCGGCCTTGGCACCCTGCATGAAAATCGGCGCGACCCCGGAGATGGAACGTGATCCGGACGTCATCCGCACCGTCTTTCTGGGTAGTGAATTCTCCGACGACCAGATCGAGCGGCAACTGAGCAAGGAAGGCGTGGCTTTTGTCCGTCCGGAGTCGCTCGAGGCCGAGATTGCCCGGTTGCTGGCGGCCGGTCACGTCGTGGCCAGGTTTGACGGGAGGATGGAGTACGGGCCTCGCGCTCTGGGAAATCGGTCGATCCTCTATCACCCGGCGGACCCGTCGGTCAATGACTGGTTGAACGGCGCGCTTCATCGAACGGAGTTCATGCCGTTCGCCCCCGTCACGTTGATCGAGCAGGTCGAGAAGTGTTATCACAATGTCGCCGGCGCCCTGGACACAGCCAGGTTCATGACAATCACCTTTGATTGCACGGACTGGATGAAGGAGCATTGCCCCGGCGTCGTACACTTGGACGGCACAGCCCGGCCACAGGTGATCGATCGGCGCGACAACCCCCGGTATTACAGGATCGTCGAGGAGTTTTATAAACTGACCGGCGTGCCCAGCATCATCAACACGAGCTTCAACATGCACGAGGAGCCGATCGTCCACACACCGCATGACGCGATCCGCGCCTTCAAGCTCGGGCACCTGGATTACCTGGCCATCGGCGGGTTCCTCGCAAGGTCACCCGTCCTCACCAAGCGTGAGCTGATACCCATGAAGCGTGCAGCCGCCGCGGTCGGCTCGACGAATGATGGGGGGATGTGTGGATGAACCTGCAACCAACGGGGCCTTGATGGTTTTCACGCACGGTAGCGAGCCTTCCTGATGTGCGGAATCGCCGGAATTGTCAGCCCGAACACGATCGACCCTCAAACGCTGCAGCGCATGGCCAACGTGTTGCGTCATCGAGGGCCCGACGATGAAGGGTTCTACATCGGTGACGGGATCGGCTTTGCCCATCGCCGCCTGAGCGTGATCGACCTGGAAACCGGACATCAACCGATCTCGAACGAGGACGAAAGCCTCTGGATCATCTACAACGGGCAGATCTACAACTACCGCGAGCTTCGCAAGGAGCTGATTGATCGCGGGCACCGGTTCAAGACCCGGACCGACACCGAGGTGATTCTCCACCTCTTCGAGGAAATGGGCGGAGATTGCGTGCAGCGGCTTCGTGGCATGTTCGCCTTCGCTATCTGGAACACGCGGACGCGCGGCCTGTTTGTCGCCCGTGATCGGTTCGGGCAAAAACCCCTGTTCTATCGCCATGACGGCGAGCGGCTGATCTTCGCCTCCGAGATCAAGGCGATCCTGACGGTCGACGATGTTCCACGAGCCCTCAACAGGACCTCTCTGCATCATTACCTGTCCCTGCGGTTTGTGCCGGCGCCCGACACGATGTTCGAGGGCATCCACAGTCTCCCGCCAGCCCATACGATGGAGTTTCGTGACGGACATTTGTCACTTAGCCGGTATTGGACGCTCGACTACCACCCGAAGCACTCCGGAAGCGAGCGCGCCATCGTCGGCGAACTCACCGAACTGCTCGACGAAACGGTCGGCTGCCATCTCGTCAGCGACGTGCCGGTCGGCGCGTTTCTCAGCGGGGGGCTGGACTCGAGCCTGATCACCTCGCTGATGAGCGGCCGATCGGACCAACCCGTACCGACGTTTTGCATCGGCGTCGAGGAGCAGGATTACAACGAGATGCCCTTCGCCAGGCTCGTGGCGGACCGGTACCGGACCGATCATCACGAGATGATCGTCAAGCCCGACATCGTCCGGCTGCTGCCCGACATCGTGTGGCACATGGACCTCCCCGGCGATCCGATCGCCACGTGCATCTACTTCGCCTCGAAGCTCGCGGGCGAACACGTCAAGGTCGTCCTCGGCGGCGAGGGCGGCGACGAGCTGTTCGCCGGTTACGATCGCTATGTCGGCAACATGCTGGCTGACTGGTATGCCTGGTTGCCCGAGTGGGTCCGCCGCTCCGCGCTGGGTCCGCTCATTCGTGCGGTTCCCGACAGCTACACGTACAAGAGCTTGGCGCAGAAGCTCCGTTGGATGCACCAGGTCTCTTTTTCGTCGGGCGCCCATCGCTACGCGGCCAGCGTCGCCTATTTCCGCTTTGATGAAGAGTCGAAACGGGAACTGTACGGCGATTCGATGAGTCGGGACATGCTCGGTGTGGATTCAACCGAGTGCCTCGTCAACGCCTTCAACAACGCACAGGCCACCGATCTGCTCGATCGGATGCTCCAAACCGACATGGACACAAGGATGCCCGAGCACGCGCTGATCCTGGCTGATCGTATGTCGATGGCCCAATCCATCGAGGGGCGTCTGCCGCTGATGGATCACGTCGTGGCTGAATACGTCGCCCGCATCCCAGCCCACATGAAGCTTCGCCGCCGTCGGCTCAAGCATTTGCAAAAGGAGGTCTGCAAGCCCTATCTCCCAAGGGAGTTGCTCAACCGGCAGAAGGTCGGGTTCATGCTACCGTTCGCATATTGGCTTAAGAACGACCTGCGGCACACGACACGGCGGCTGCTTCTCGATTCCAACATGGTCCGTGGCGGTTATTTCTCGCGTGATTACCTCGCCAGGCTTCTGACGGAGCACGAGTCCGGCACCAGCGACCATTACGCCAGGCTTTGGATGCTCCTGAACATCGAGCTGTGGCATCGCATGTACATTGACGGTGAGGACCACCATGTCCTGGCGGACGAGATGGCGGAGGATGCCGCGATGGCCGTCGCGTGATTCCCGCAGTGGAATCGTTACAATCCCGGCGTGAACCTCAAGAACAACCAACCAAGCCAACCCGATCAACCACCGGCAGCGGGCGATCCAACCGGACGCCGGCGACCAGGTTCCGTTGCCCGTCGAGCGACTCCCCTCCTTCGCATCATCGTCAGCGCCGCGCTGATCGCCGTGATTGTCATGCGTGTGGGAGACGAAGCCTTGTTGGAATCGCTCCGGCGCGGTTTGCGGTGGGGTTGGTGGCTCGCCGCCGCCATCGTCCTGCCGGCCGGGTTCGGACATTTGATCACAATGCTTCGCATGTCGACCCTGCTCAGCGCACATCAACTCGGCGTGCCCAAAAAGGAAATCCTCCGCAGCCAGATCATGGGGACGTTCTTCAACCAGCTACTGCCCACCTCGATCGGCGGGGATGCGTACCAGGTGTGGTACCTCGGGCGGTACATTGGGGGGTTCGCCGATGTGCTCTCATCTCTCCTGACAGCCAGGATCCTGGGCGTGGTAGCCATGTGCCTGTTGGTGATCGTCGGAAGCGTCCTTCGCCCGGCGTGGATCATGGCAATCCCTGCCATGCGGATCGCGGTACCGACCGTCGTCCTGATTGTGCTCTGCGCGGGTGCCCTCCTACTGCTGGTCAAACCCGCCACCGCCGAACCGCCCGGCGATCGCCTGGGCCTGCGTCCCAAGTGGCACAAGCTGGCGACGGCGCTGGGGCGTTATCGGCAGCTCCCCAAGCTCCTCGGTGCGGCGCTCATCTACTCGCTCGTCCTCCAAACCGAAATCGTGTTTCAGTATTGGCTGTTCTCGTGTTGTCTCGGCGTCGAGATCGGGTTCGACCGGCTTATGGTCGCGGTCCCGATGGTGACGCTCGCAGCCATGCTCCCCATCTCTCTCAACGGGATCGGCGTACGCGAGTGGGTCATGATCTGGATATGCACGCCGTTGGGCGTTCAGGAGGCCGACGCAGCCATGATGGCCATGCTGTTTATCGTGGCGGGTTTCTTCTACGCGGCCATCGGAGCCGTTGTGTTTGCCAAGGTTCCATCCATGATGCGGACCGCGCAGCCGTGCCGTCGTAACGAATGAACTGCCACGGATGACGTCCGGCGGTTTCGGGAGGTAACGGCGATGGGGATTGACAGGCGGGAGTTCCCATATTGCAATGGTTCAAGACGGTCGGGCGATTAGCTCAGTTGGCTAGAGCGCCTCCCTTACAAGGAGGAGGTCACAGGTTCAAGTCCTGTATCGCCCAGTCGCGCGACGGATCGGATGCCATGGTCCAGCAATTCATCCACGGCACGCAGTACATCGACGAGTTTGTCATGATGCGGGCAGCCGGCAAGGGTGATCTGTACGTTCATCAGAATGCGAATTGGAACGTCGTCGCGCTGACCGACCTGGGCGGCAACCTCGTCGAGCGGTACGTATAACCGTCTCGATGTCCACCGCCTGCACGCCGGAGACGCAGGCCAACGCCACCACTGCGATTGCAACAAACCTCGCAATTCTCTTCATCACCATCACGTTCCGAGGGGTGCTTTCCTACCCGAATCACGTCCGGTGATACAAGAACCGAGTTCCAGCCCGCCTACTTGACGGGCGGCAGCGGGGGCAGGTGTCCCATTGTCAGATAGGCTCTGAGGGCGTCGGCAATCGTTTCGGTTGGGTTGAGGCCGCGGAGTTTCAGCGTGCGGTAGACGCTCATGAGAACGGCCTGGGTGCCCGCACCGCGGTCGGAACGATTCGATTGGCTGTTCTTCCGTAGGACCAGCGCCGGTGGACCTGCGCGGCACAAGCAACTGCGACACTTACAAAGGCCTTTTGCGGACTATCTGTTTGCCAGGAGGCTGAAACCATAGCCCATTCAGACATTTGGAATTGGCGGCGGGAAAGGCATAGCGGTCAAAGTGGATGGGGAGTACCCATTTGATTTCGGTGTGGTAACGGGGCTTCGGCCGACCCTTGGGTGACTTGCAGCGGTACAGGTGCAAGGTAATCCGAAAGTGGGAGTAGGCGTGCCGGACGACCGCAACCAGCGGTCCCATCTCCACCTCCAAACCGAGTTCTTCCCGCATTTCACGGACCAGGGCTTGCTGATGGGTCTCGCCCTTCTCGATCTTGCCGCCGGGAAACTCCCATAGTCCGCCGAGCAGCCCCTCGGACGGGCGCTTGCCCAACAGATAGCGCCCGTTCTTGCGGATAGCCCCGGCCACTATGTCATAGTGTGGCACGGGTCTCTTCTTTCGTCGCACTGGCAATCGCCCTTCCATCCCAAGTGCCAAAGCGCGGCACCGGGTGCGCAGCGGGCACTGGTCGCAACGGGGCCGCGCAGGCGCGCACAGGCTTGCGCCGAGTTCCATGAGCGCCTGGTTGAAAGCGCCGGGATTCCTGACGGGTACAAGGGTTTCGACGATCGACCAGAGCCGGTTGGTCGTGGCCGTCTCATCAATGCTGTCCTCAATCGCGCACAGGCGGGCGACGACGCGCTTGGCATTCCCGTCGAGAACGGGAGCTTGCTCGCCGAAGGCGATGCTGGCGATCGCGCCGGCGGTGTAGCGCCCCACACCGGGGAGCGCCTGCCACGCTTCGGCCGTGCGGGGGAAGCGCCCTCCGCGCCGGCGCACTATGATTTGGGCGGTCTTGTGCAGATTCCGAGCCCGTCTGTAGTAGCCCAGACCTTGCCACACCTTGAGGACCCGGTCATCTTTCGCCGACGCGAGCGCCCTGACGTTGGGAAACTCCTTGAGGAAGCGTTTGTAGTAGGGCATCACGGTCTCGACGCGGGTCTGCTGGAGCATGACCTCGGAGACCCAGATGCGATAGGGATCGGACGTCCGCCGCCAGGGAAGCTCGCGCGCGCTTTGGCGGAACCAGGCGAGGAGCGCCCGGCGAACGGAGCGGACTTCTGAAGTAGAAGAGAACGCGGCGTCGGTCATGGCATGGTGAAGTTTCTCATGTGTCTCCGCCCCGTCAACCGGGTGCGCGGGGGGCCCTCTCCAGAGGAGGTAGCAAATAGGAGCAAATAAGCAAATACAAATGACCAAATAGGGGACAGTCACCTATTTATTGACATTCCTCTCGTCGTCCTGTAGTATCGTGGCATGCCTCGAGTCGCGAGAATCGTGCTTTGCGGTCAGCCGCACCACGTTACCCAGCGAGGTAACAATCGTCAGGACGTCTTTTTCGTCGACGATGACCGCCGTGTCTATCTGGAGCTGCTACAAGCCCACTGCGCGCGGTACGGCTTTGCCCTGCTTGGCTATTGCCTCATGGGCAACCACATCCACCTCGTGGGGACTCCTGCCGGCGAGGACTCGCTGGCCCAGGCGATTGGTCGCACGCATTTTCGCTACAGCCAGTACATCAACCGCATGCACCAACGCAGCGGCCACCTGTGGCAGAACCGGTTCTTCTCTTGCGCTCTCGACGAGGTCCATCTGTGGCGGGCGTTGTGCTATGTGGAGCGTAACCCGGTACGGGCGAAGATAGTGCGAGTGGCTTGGCGGTATGCGTGGTCGAGTGCGTCGGCCCATGTTCTGGGAACCGACCGGACAGGGCTGCTCGACATCTCCGCCTGGCTCAAGACGTGGCGTCCGGAGAAATGGATGGCCGAGTTGCGTCGCCCGGAGGACGAGTCGGCGGTCTCCGCGATTCGGCTGAGCACGCATCGCGGTCGCCCCCTGGCCAGCGATGGTTTCCTGAGTAAGCTGGAACTTCGCCTGGGTCGCCGACTTCGCCCGTTGCCCGTCGGCAGACCCAAGAAGAAAACGAGGCCGACAGCGAAGACCCACCCACCCCCGGGCCCGCGCCGTCGCCCCCCGCAGAATCAAATTTCCTATCAGTAAGGCTTCGGTGTACTGTCAATCCTTTGTCACACGAACGACAAGGGCCACGGCGCTCCCGCACGACGCAGAGCACCTGCTGCTGGCGGGTGCCCCGTCCTTTTCGTTAGAAAAGCGTGGGGAATGGATTGAGCAGCCGAAGACATCTCGAACAATCGTCTGTCCCCCACCCTTCGCTCCGCGAAGGATAGGGCACCCATCGCTGACCTGGAGATG